>MBAA01000054.1:0-1563 GCA_001940655.1 Promethearchaeota archaeon CR_4 | reverse complement strand
CTTTTTCTGCTCGGTAGTAATATCAGATGAATTACTTGCCATACCCGCTTTAATGATGCGTTTTAAAAGGGGGTTCTGTTTCATTTCAACAGGGGTGCCGTTAAAGAGGATCTGCCCTTCAGGGACGAAACCAATACCGGTCACGTCAAAGAGTTTATCCGCGGTCCAGATTTTCTGGATGGTCATCTCGTTCTTGGTGATGGTGCCCGTCTTGTCTGAGCAGATCACGGAAATCCGCCCTAAGGATTCAATGGCATCAAGTTTTCGCACGATGACTTTCGACCGCGCGAGGGAGATGACCCCTCGAAGGAGGATTAATGTGGTCATAACGGGGAAGTTCACGGGGATGGCTGCTACTGCAAGCGCGGCAGCAAGCGCAAAACCCTCACCGACTCGGTCAGAGGATAATAACCCAATAGTAGCAAGCCCAACGAAATTAACGGTGAGCATCACTCCTATTGCGATGAGAACCATAACACCAAACCACTTGGCGAGCGCATTCATTTTCCTTTGGAGGGGAACTTCTTTTTCTTCGGGCGCACGAAGGGTTTCGGCAATTTTCCCTATTTGAGTGGCAATACTAATCCCTGTGACGACCGCCTTCGCTTCCCCGGAAACTACAAACGTGCCCATAAAGACCATATTTTCTTGTTCTTGGAATGAGGGCGTAGGTTTTTGGATAGGGGTGGCTTTTTTTTTGACTGACATCGACTCGCCTGTAAGCATAGACTCGTCTACTCGGAATTCAGTAGCCGAGAAGATACGGGCATCGGCGCCCACATAATCTCCAGTGACAAGAGAAAGAAGATCCCCTTGAACGATCTCATCACTGTCGATTCGCTTCTTCTCTCCATCCCGGATGACAGTCACCTTGAACGCGGTGAGCTTTCTCAACGCCGCGAGCGCCTTCTGCGCACGAAAAGTTTGTATTATTGACATCAAAAAATTGAGGGTCACAACGGCAAAGATGATGAACGCACTTGTTAGTGTGTCCTGTTTGAAATAAGCGAGGATGAGGTTCACGGTGGCAGCGGCAAATAAGATGACCGTCATCAGGTTATATAAGGGAGCAAAATAGGTCTTAACAATCGATTTCTTTTTTTCCGGTAATTTATTGGGCCCATATTGCTCTTGCAGTTTCTGAACCTGTTCGTTGGTCAACCCACTATCTTTAGAGGTGCCAAACTGGGCGAGAACTTCATCGGAGGTTAAGGAAAAGGGTAAAGTATCCATAAATGTCCGGCCGGATTTTCCTATTATACTTTGTTCTATTAGTCAGGAGGTTTTTATGATTTCCCAAACCCTGCTTATCATCTCGGGGTTGCAATTTCTTGAGAATAAATTCTTTTATTGACTGGGATATAATGGAAGATTAATTTTAAGGCAAAATGTGAAGATACAATGGACCAGATCGTGCTCGTAGGCCCCGCGTCACAGGCCCTGGCGCTCAAGGTAGCGCAAGAACTTGGCATTAAAGCGATAGCAACAGAATACAAGCAATTTCCGGACGGGGAGAATTATCTCCGCTGGCAAATTGAAGATGAAAAAATTGTGGTGGGGAAG
>MBAA01000115.1:72008-72208 GCA_001940655.1 Promethearchaeota archaeon CR_4 | reverse complement strand
AGGGCGCCGGGCAGGCACCGAAAATGTTTTGGGGATCGTCGGCCTTGGCGCCGCGTGCGCACTGGCGCAGGATTGGAAGGGTTCGGATCAGCTCGCGCACCTCAGGGACCGCTTTTGGCGGTCATTGAAAGACGCGCATGGTGAAAAGATCTCCTTGAATGGACACCCGGTTCTCCGCCTGCCAAATACCTTGAACGTGA
>MBAA01000115.1:71727-71931 GCA_001940655.1 Promethearchaeota archaeon CR_4 | reverse complement strand
TTCAGCCTCGGGCGAACGACGACTTGGGACGAGCTCGCCGAAGTCCTGGTGCATCTCAACCGCGCTGTCCCCCCAACATAGGACGGAGCAATCATTTCCCAATGAACCCCCAAGAATACAACGCGTGGTATGACTCGCCGCGCGGGCGCTGGATTGGGTCTGCCGAGCATGCGCTCCTGGCGTCAGGGTTGCATCCAGGGCGCG
>MBAA01000115.1:68965-71540 GCA_001940655.1 Promethearchaeota archaeon CR_4 | reverse complement strand
CTTTGACTTCGCCGTGGCCGTGACAGCTCTCGGGTTTGTTCACAACCAAGAGAAAGCACTCCGCGAGATGGTACGCGTCACGCGCCGGCGGTTCGTGCTGGGGTTATTAAACCGGCACAGCTTGCTCTACCTACAGAAGGGACTCAGGGTTGGCACCGGGGAATACCAAGGTACCCGCTGGTACACGTCCCGAGGGATTCGGGGGCTCCTTTCAAGGTTGCCGGTAGATAACTTGAACCTTCAAACTTCGGTCCTCGTGCCTAGTGCCGGGGCGTACGCCCGGATGATCGAAAGATGCTGGCCAAAATGGTTACTGTGCGGTGGTTTCCTTGCGGTCGCAGGCCGGATCAGGCTGGATTGCCCCGAAAGATGAGCAGGAAGGGGCAAATAAGGTTGAAATGCCTTTAAATATCGAGCGTGACAAACCTGAGCACGATGGGGGGAAGGTGATTTAACGTATTATCCAGTTGTGCGAACTCTTGCCAATCCATTTTTTACTTAAAGACACGCTCATAACACTAGCACGTCTACAGGGGTGGATGCGCGCGTTATTTTCTGAATTACCGGAAACACTTACCTTCGTCTTGGGAACGTGGTGTTCCAAGTCCATCTTCACCCGGGTTTGCATGCAGTGCCGCGCGGACGATCCTAAAAGTTTTGAGGACATTGCCAAAGAGGAGTTGCCCCCGATAACATATGACACGGGTTTCCAAGAAGGCGAGCAAGAACTCGTAGAAAAACGTGCGAACTATGCAATACAATGCAAAACGTGTAGGCACACGTTCATTCTCCAAGTACGCAGTTTCATTGACCTGGTTAATGAGAATAAAATTCTCAATTACGTTTACATGCTCAGCGAAGACGGTTCGACTAGTTACACACAGCTCGGTTATTTCGTGAGCCTGGTGAATGAAAATTTAAGTCCCCCTAGCGATCAAATATTCTTGGGAAAAGCCTGATACGAAATGCTCCGGGATTATTTTAATTTCGAAGAACCCTTTTTTGTGTGATAATTTCGATTCTCCTGCAAAAATGGATTTAATACTTTGTGACTCCTTTTGATGCCTTAGATCGGGAAATGCGTCAACCGCATTCGTCGTAAAATGACCCATAATCACTTCATCAGAAAAAGTCTCTCCCCCTCTAAATCGATCAGGGAATAAAAGAAGATTAGAAGAAGCAGCGGGTACGAGGGTATTGGGCGAGGATTGGCTTGAGAATCTCCCGGACAGAGACCATATGGGAAATATTGTGATGACCTCTTCCTCGGTCCTACGCGCCGTCAGGTGGTCCGTGATCTTGCGACTCAAGGCAAAAAACGAGACCTATGTGTGCAACGATCGTCCGCGGGTTGCGTTCAAGATGTAGGTCACTTCCTTAGTGCAACCCTCGAGCAGGAGGACCGGACACTGGACTTGTCCGCGTAAGAACTCTCCGACCATGCCGCGTGGCGAGTTATTGAGCGTTAAAACTGCCACGATTGCTGCTAAGAATCTACCGTCGGGAAAGTGCTTGTTATATCGCTGCGGATAGGAGGAGGACACACAGTCTTGAGGCGCAATTAACCCACGCCAAGATGAACTGCAATTTGCTGAGTTTTCGAGCGAGGGGCGTTTTATCCCCATGCCCAGTCAATCGCCCAATCTTTGGGGCGAGTAACCTTGTCCGGCACAGGTGGGTGGTCACCATTGCCAGCACGAGGATGAGCTTGAGGGGGAAAAGGATTTCCCCAAGTCCTGTCGAATAAGAGCCTTCTACTGGATTCAGATCCAAGTAAATACCCGTGCCAATTACGAGCAGGATTGCGCCATCCACCAGTCTCACCATCCTCTTTCCCATTGCCTTCATGTCAGCGTTGAACGCGGGAGGATCTGGCCCAGCTGCTTCCTTGAGTCCAGGAAATATAACGAGAAGATACATTATAATTGCCCCAATCCATACCACCGTAGCGACGACGTGCAGGCCGCTCATTAAAATGCGTGCAATCTCAATAAAAATCAACTCCTGTTCGTGATTCTTAACTAACATGAAAAAATAGAAAGAAGGGGACGAGAAATGCCCTAATTTAGGTCCGGGTCGTCTCTGTTTCCTTGTTGATCTTGGACACCCTTCGGCGTGCTAACACTGGCACCATTCAGTTGGTCTTTTTTGGCTCCCAAGCACCCGCAGGTGCAAGAGATGCCCTCCTTTTCCTTGTTTGTTTGCGGAACTGGCGCGCAATCATTACACATCTTTTATCACTCCAATACTTAAAATTTCATATTAACTATGGAAAATAAAGTATTTAAGCTGGAAAGTGTGCAGCTAGGTAGTGACTATAATTTCGGTTATGGACTATGCAAGGTGAAAGTAACGGTACATGCAAGGGGAGCTCCGGCGAAGGGGACAATTCCTGCCTGTGTCCCATTGGAGGCCTGCTAAACGTGCTCAGCCGGAAGTGGTCGCTCCAGGTCATAACCCAGCTGGGTAACATGACTGCGACCCGGTTTAGCCAGCTACAAAAAAACCTGCCGGGCATTAGTCCGCGAACCCTGACAGATAGACTCAAGGACTTGGAAGGGGCGGGCCTCGTCCG
>MBAA01000115.1:68414-68958 GCA_001940655.1 Promethearchaeota archaeon CR_4 | reverse complement strand
GCTTATGCGGAGATCCCTCCTCGCGTGGAATACACCCTCACGCAGGACGGCCAGGAGCTTCGGAACCTGATGGTACCCTTGATACAGTGGGTCACCGCCAAGGATTTGCACTCTACTTCCTGATTGGGGCAATCGGGCGAGAACAGGTGCCTCCCGTTACGGGAATCACGGTGATATTAACCCCAGATTCCCTAAATTTGGGGGAACAGCAAAGACGGGAAACTACCCAGCATTTTAACGAGAGAAGCGCCTTTCAAAGGTCTTCGAGTGGGCATACCATGAAAGGGCATAGAGGGCAAGCGTCCACGCGAATAATATTCCCAAATCTAATGCGAGGGACAATATCGCCTCACCCCCGGCGCACGCGGTAACGAGATCCACGAAGGGAGTGAGCGGGGAGCACCACGCGATGATCGAGAGCGGGGGCGACAACTGGGCAAGGGGGATAAAGATCCCGCTGATAAAAATGAGGGGGAACTTCACGAGGTTGGCGAGTGTCATGATGTCCGGCAATTGGTCAGTCGGGGGCGCGGAAATTAACAAC
>MBAA01000115.1:67734-68401 GCA_001940655.1 Promethearchaeota archaeon CR_4 | reverse complement strand
CAATCAATGCCATTAAAAATATCCCCCCAACGAACCCCATAAAGGCCGCGGGCGTCGACAACGTGATACCAACCCCCGTGCTAATGGTGATCGACACAATAATGGTAATCACGATTGCAAAGAGCGTGGACGCGGAAATGATCCCCCATAAGATGGAGGTCAGGGTCAATGGGGCGGTGATCTGGCGTTCCAATCCCTTTTCCCGCGTTTCCCACGGGAGGACGACAGGACTCATGGCGCTCGAGGTGAAAAAGACCGCTATTGTCGTAATCCCCGTAAATAATTGCGTGCCCGGGATCTCACGCCCCATGACCCAGGTTAAGGCGATGAAGAATGGGAATAATAACCCAAACATCAAGACGGGCCCCCTCCGGAAATAGAGCTGGAGGTTTTTCTCGCACAGTGCCCAGATTTGCCGGAGCTTGAAAATAATAGGATTATACAAATTCGGTTTTACTTTCGAAGTTTCACTCACATTGGGTCCCTCCTTTTTGGACGAGCTGGATGAACACGTCTTCCAGCGACATTTCCTCCACGTTTATATCGCTGGGGAGAATTTTGTTTCGTTCGAAAAACGCGAACAGTTTGGCCATGCCGGCGCTTGGATGGGCGAATGTTAACTGGTAATACCCGTGTTTCGTCTGGCGTAGCATTGTTTCGTTCCCAA
>MBAA01000115.1:67411-67722 GCA_001940655.1 Promethearchaeota archaeon CR_4 | reverse complement strand
CAGCTTGAGAATTTGATCCCGCATGATCCTCGTCGAGATGGGGTCCAAACCCGAGGTTGGCTCGTCCAAGATCAGGATTGGGGATTGCGGGAGCAGTGCCATGCAAAAGTTTAAACGCTGCTTTAGGCCCTTGGAAAGTTGCTTTGTGAGGGCGTGCTTTTTGTCCACCAGGTCAAATTGAGTGAGCAATGCCTCTACCCGCGCGTTTATCTCCCGTTTTCTCAACCCGAAAATCCTTCCCACGAACTGCAAGTTCTGCATTGTCGTGTAATCCAAGAATGCATTGCTCACTTCCGGGACAATCCCAAACT
>MBAA01000115.1:66585-67314 GCA_001940655.1 Promethearchaeota archaeon CR_4 | reverse complement strand
GGTAGTGGTTTTTCCCGCCCCGTTAGGCCCGAGCACGCCGACAATTTCCTGTTTTTTGATAGTAAAGGAGACCCCATCCACCGCGGTCAGGGATCCAAAATGTTTGCTGAGATCTTGAGCGTTGATCGCAATTTCTAGGTCATCCACAGGGCGAGTTGTTTCCACGCGTATCACCACATTTCAATGTTGTAAAAACGAAGCAAAGCAAGGTCGAATTCTAATTTATGCATCTGGATCTACCTATATTTTCCCTTCACTCGCCCATTCGTGGAGCTTGTCCGCGCCATGGCACTTTAAAATTTGTGTTCGCGAGCATCGCCCGTCCTTGGAGGCATCTCGAATTTCGGGATGATCACATTCACATTCGTTCTTCCCGTGGGTTGGTTTTTCGTGTCCACACATTATTGTGCACTTCCACAAGTTTTTAATTTTATGAGTACAATCTCCAGCGTACTATTTATACTTCCAAGAGTGAAGTGTTGAAGTTACTTCACCCCGGGATAGCATTGGAGGAAAAAAGGCGTGAGCCAAATTTCTCCCCTAACAAAAGAACACGATCAATCCAATGACAAGAGTCAAACCGCCCCCCTAAAATGGCATTGCCTCAAGCATGGGGACCAGGCAATGTGCAATTCCGAATGTTCATTTCACGTCCTGCTCGGATTATTCAGTAGATCCCACGCACTCCCAATCCTCCGTCAACTCTTATTGACGGACAAACTCAGGTTT
>MBAA01000115.1:60717-66561 GCA_001940655.1 Promethearchaeota archaeon CR_4 | reverse complement strand
GGAAGTCCAAAAACGCTGACATCCCGGTTGCGGGACCTAGAACAATATGGTTTAATACGGCGTGTGGTCTTTAACGAGGTGCCGATCCGGGTCGAATATTCCCTAACATCCCCGGGAAAGGATCTGGAAGATTTATTCGAGCGAATGGCAATTTGGATCCGGAAATGGCGAACCCAACTCAATCAACAAGCAATATAACATGTACTTTGACCAAGTTCTTGGTTTTTCAAAGACTGAATACAAAATTGGGAAAACTTAAGTTCCTTTGACTTTGACGAAAACCGCTTTGAGCACCTCGGCGGTAATCGCGTGAAATACCTCGATTACACCCTCGCCCTTGACCGCCACAGACGGGTGGATCTCGCCCGCGGGAATGCCTAAAACTTTTGCTAAAGTCGCGGGGGGAATGCTATTGGGCACGTCCACCTTGTTGAGTTGCACGACAATTGGAATCCTTGCGTTAGCAGTGAAACCGAGCAATTCTTGGAAGGACCGCAGGTCGTCATCCTCGCGGCCAGGACTTGCATCCGCGACAAACACCGCGCCATCCGCACCGGCTAGCACAAACTCCCTGGTAGATAAAAATCGTTCTTGCCCGGTCGCCGTCACCACCTGCCACATGACGATTAGATGCTGCCCGCCCACGTCCATCTCCGTGCGTAACCAAACCGCATCAGCCCACAACGTGCGTTTTTGTGAGGTCTGAATCGAGAATCCTTGCGAAACCTTGTACTTACCCAGTTTTCGCTTGATCCAGAGGTAATTGGTGGTCTTGCCCGATTCTCCAGGGCCCCAATAGGCGATTTTGAACTGGAGCAAGCGAGTATTGGCGGGTATCTGACCGGGCAATGTCTGGGTTTGCATTTGCGACAAGCTCGTGGTTTTCCCCCCTACATTGTTTTTTTGAACAAACCCCCGGACTTGGCCGTTTCGATCATGGTGTGCAGTTCTCGCTCGGGGATGTCGAGGTTCTGGCGCATTGCAGCGTTACAGATTGCTTTTTGCACGCGGGGGGCGTACTTTCGCATTTGCAAGATAATGAGCCCGAAATTCGCGTCCTTATCGGCGAGCGTGACGAGGAGGATCTCTTTGGATTTTGCTTTTTCACCGGAGATCGATCCTGCTTGCGCGATGAAGAGTTGTAGGCCGTCGAAGACAAGGGACCCGCGCTCCAGCTCCTTCGCGCCGAGGGCATCGAAGAACAGGCGCGCCTGCTTTGCCACACCATAGGCCGCTGCTGCAAGGGCCGCGAGATCCCACGTGGAGATTTTTTGGTCAAACAAGGGGTCGGTGGCGAGCACGCGAGCGTCCGCATCGCAGATCATCAACCCGTGGATCCGCCCCGCCCTCACCAATTTGCCATAATTGGTCCGGATCTCCCCCAATACTGTTGCCACATCATTTGTACCTAGAATACCTCCCTCGATGGGAGGCGCCGGGATTGAAGCTGTACTTGTCATACCGCTATCTTGAATTCGGAATATATAAAAAAGAACGAGGGTGGCATTTTGCGAAAATTATAGCAAAGAAGCGTGAAGAATCAGGGGAAATATTGAAAACCCGATATTTATCCGCAGTTTCAATCTTCACGGGAAATCTGATTAGGCGATTTTGCTTTTTAAAAGAAGAATTCCTTTTTGGCGGGCTTTTAATATCTCAATTTCTTTAGTGCCTTTCATTTCGTCTGATTTCAAGATTACGCCCCGTAACACGTCTTTAAACCATAAATATTCCTCTTTTTGACTGAATTCCGGGGACACTTGTTTGATCTGGATGAAATTATTGATGGGGCGCTTTTTTCCATTGGCATTTCCCTCGGTCAGGTCAAATCGATGTTGTTGGTAAACCAAAAAACAATGGATCATCGGGATATAGGGAATATCATGCGCGGTCAGGATTTCCTGGGTTCCCGTGACGATCTCTTCGGTCATCTTGTAAATTCCAACATTTTTAAAGAGGGGAATATCCTGTTCCTCGGCCAATCTAGCAATGGTAGCATGTTTAGACGTGCACGTCCCCTTGTTTTCTTTGAATAAAATGAGGGGATCGTCATAATTGGAATTGTAACCATATTTTACCGAATGCACGTATTGGATTGCCTGGGAAAATTCCAAGAGACCAATTTCAAGGAATTTCCTTGAGATCAACCCTTTCTCGACGAGTTTCACTTTGGGAATGAGAGAAATTGCGTCCATGCTGAAGTTAAATGTGAAATGCAAAAATAAAGGTTCCCCATACTTTTATCGCACCTCCTGAAGGTGCACACCCCCGAGGATGCCCTTTGCATCTTGGAAAACGTGAAGATCCAGCTGGAGAACCTTGAGGAACTCCGGCAGGAATATGCTGAGGCCGAGAAAAAAGTCGAGGCCCTTGAGGCAGAGGCGGCAATGCCCGTGTAATCTCTTTCTCCAATTTGTGGAGTTGAGAGCAATCTGACAAATATCTACAATCTATGGCAAAGTTTGACACTGGTGAAGCAGGTCTCTAACCTTATTTGTCACGCGTTTCATTTCTTCGGCGGATTGGAAACGATCTTTGGGATTAACTTTCATCGCCTTAAGTATAACTTGGGCGAGCTGGTCATGGATCCCCGGATTAATTGACTGAGGAGGAGGGATATCTGTGTCTTTGAGACTAGCCACTGCTTCCGGGGGAAGCTGCCCTGTTAAAGCAAAATACATCGTAGCCCCCACGGAATATATATCTGACAGAGGCGAAGTAGGCGCGCCCGCATATTGTTCTGGAGATGCCATGTGCGGGGTGAAAAATTTTTTACTGGCAACCTGGGTTTTCGGGGCGATTCGGGGCGACTTAGCGATTCCGAAGTCCACGAGGACGGCTCGATGGTCTGTCAGGTCCAGGAGGATGTTGCCTGGTTTAATATCTCGATGAACTACGCCGTACCGGTGAATATACGAAAGTCCTGCCAGAATTCGGTCAACAATCCAGCAAACCGTGTCAAAATCGAGAGAACCGTGATTTTCGATGAGTTTTTGCATCGGAATGCCTGGGATTAAATCCATCACGAGGAAATAATGCCCGCCATATTCGAAATAATCTTTTACGGTTGGAAAAGACGGGTGCCGGATGTTCCGATAAAGCACCTTTGCTTCGTACTTGAATTGCTCGACGCTCTCCTTCTCATTTAGAATTAGTTCCTTGATGACAATTGGTTCGTCAAGCAAGATATGTCGTCCTTTCCAGACCTTGCCCATACCGCCCTGCCCGAGCATATCTTCAAATTCATAGGACCCCACACGCTTTGGCGGTGCATTAGAAACGGACGCGGGAGATTTGCTCATCGTTAGAAAACCTCAAAGACGACATTGGACCCTTTCGTGCCAAAGAAGATCCGGTCCCCGAGTTTAAGAGCTCGACATTCATTTAGATTCAATGGAATCCAATCGGTCGTCCCTTTTGGCCGGATAAGAATTTTTTCACTACCAAGTTGCGTAATCGAAAGCACTCCTAATTTCTTTTCCAACTTTGCTTGCTTTCGCGAGACAGTGAACCCTTTCGTTCCATCTTTTGCCTCAATGGGAATTAACCATTTGGTTAGGTCGATATCAGGAATTATGTTCTGGTCGAGATCGTACCAGCCCAAGGTCAACTCAAAGTCATCATTGCCAAGTTCTATTTCCTCGTCTGTAAGTGTCCCTTCTTTTACGAGACGAGAGGAGAAAGGAATGTTTTCATTATCCTCGGTTGTTTTACCGACTTTAGGGGTTGTCGACCCTGTCTTGGGCGCAATTTGGGCACTACTTGCGTCTACGGCAAGAATTTCACCACAATCCACGCAAAGGACCGCGGAATCATCATTATCTTTGCCACATTTCGGACATTTTACAACCATACAACCCGCCTCTTTTAACTTTAGAATTTTTAATCGGTTTCAGAATCATCATCTTTATGCGCACTCGTAGTCACGATCGTGCGTAGCGTCCGCCCTGCTTCTTCGTTGCCGGTCTTCGTCGCTGTGCCAAGGGTCTCGAGTTGCGTGACCATCTTGTCATTTCCAGCGGTCTTGAACAGCTTCGTTGCGAGGTCGATGTTATTCATTGTGGTAGCCCGGACTGCTGCAGAATTATAAACGGTCTTGAGCACGGTCGGGTTCAATTTGGAGACTTGTGCCTCGTCGCCAGTTCTTTGTACAACAACGCGTAAGTCATCCGTCAGCTTACGACCCGCGGTGTCTATCCACGCGAGTTTGATAACCCCTAATTGGAAATCTCCCTCGGGGGCCGGGGGAACCTCCAATTTCATGAGATAAGATTGCCCACGAATGTCAAGGCCGGGAAACGAATCCTTCACTGCTTTTTTTTGGTCTACCTTCAAGTCCAGCTGTTGGGGAATTGTTTTTAACACGTCTGAGAGGATGACGCCATCTTCTGCGATAAATTCAACCTCAATATTCTGGTCTTCAATGGATCGGAGTAGATCAATCTCGTCCTGCAATTGGGCTCTTACTTGTCCCACCTGCCCAACGTGCATAAAGTAACTCCCACCGCCGCCGAACTCAGCTATCTTCCGCAGGAACATTTCATTATAATCAATACCGGTTGCGAACACGCTAAATGAGATACCCCGCTTTCGCCCTTCATCTGCTAGTTGATGACACCGGCGTTCTTCTGCAGCTACATTACCTACATTGACCTGACCATCGGTAAAGATAATAATTTTCGTCAAGACATTATGTACATCCATTTTTTTTGCCATTATCCCTAAATCGAGGGCATCGGACATCTTTGTCGATCCGCCGCTCACGAGTGCATTGACTTTTTGCTTCAGTTCATTCCGATTTTTGACAATTTGCTTTGGCACGACTTCGAGGACGTTGTCATCAAAAGCAGCAATATAGATTGAATCCTGATTTGGTTTTAAGATATCAATTAATTCTTCGAGAGATTTTTTTAGGACCTCGAGTTTCGTATTACCATCTGCGCATCGATCGTCCATAGATCCGCTCCGATCCAGCACAAACCGTAAATCGACAGGATTTTTTGCTTGTTGTTTAAATCTCTCCGGGTGCAATTTAACTAAAAGATTCACTTGCGCTTTTGAAATCGCAGGAATTATCGTTTGAGATAAAATTATTTCCGATTTCATTCAATCCCCTTTTTTCTCACATACATCGAAATTAAATCGGATCTTTCTTTCCTTAAAGTTTTTACCAATTCCTTGCTATTAGCTTAGATCGGCCTGCCGACCTTATCGAGCTTTAAATGATTATGCGTGTTATGACTAGTAACACTCTAGGTGAGACATATGGCACCTGCAAAGAAACCTGTGGATGAAGAAGAAGAAGAAGTAGATGATATTGAAGACGACACCCCTGAAGAGGAGAAATTCACGTGCCGCGTGTGTAAAAAGATCGTGGAAGCTGATGAGGGTGATGATTTAATCAACGTGTGCGATAATTGCGCAACTCAGTATGACCTCGACAAACTATGGGACGAATATGATGACGGCAAGATCTCCGATGCAGAGTTGAAGACCGTTGATCTTTCCAAATATATCTTGAAGAAGGCACCCAAGAAAGCCGCCAAGAAGAAATAAAGAACATCTCGTCTTTTATTTCAAACAACAACCACCTTTTCATTTCCTTAAAAATTCAACGGCGTTCTACTTTTTATTTCATTCGCAATAGATTTTTAGTGAAGAATTGAAACCTGTAGAATTGGTACCACCAAATATTCGCCAACGTATGAACCCTCTTTATGAATCAACGAAGAAGGAGATAAATTCGTGAAGATCCAAGTCGTCAACCTCCAAGAGAAGGTAGCCCTGATAAAAGAATTACACCAGTACAAGTTAATTGCAGAATTAAACGATTATCAGTTGAAA
>MBAA01000115.1:58824-60678 GCA_001940655.1 Promethearchaeota archaeon CR_4 | reverse complement strand
CATGAAACGGATGAATTATTCTTCGTTGTTGCCGGCGAAATGAAACTCGCATTTCGAGACCAGACGCTGGAGCTTAAGCAGGGGGAATTGATTGTGGTGCCAAAGGGTGTCGAACACAAACCTATCTGTGACTCCGAATGCACCGTCTTGCTGATCGAACCAAAAGGAACGGTAAATACCGGGAATGTTGGTGGGTCTTTGACAGACACAAATTTGGAGTGGATTTAATCAAAAAAGAACCATCCCGCAATGAAATGCTCGAACCTTCGCAAAGGAAATTCACTTTTCTCAAATTAAGAACGAATTTCCTAAGATGACCTGAAAATTGGCTTTTAAATTCAGAAAATAAAAAGTTTCAAAATGCTTTTCTGTGTTTAATAAAGACCTTATTTCTTTTTTAGGTGTTTTACTCAAAATTTCTTCTTTAACGCAATTAAATGTCGAGCTTTTTATTTTCAATTTTTGTCCTATATGAATTTAATTGGAAACCCAATAAACCAGAGGAGAAATGGATTTAAGATCATATGGTGCACCTTGACATAGGTGAAATTTCGTATTCCCCTCGGGGGAAATCGTGGGATCAACTTCATCTTCCCCCCCATCCGTTACGTCAAACAGAGGTGAAATGATATTCCTGATATTGCAAATATATTCCTCAAAAAATCGGCCAAAGACGACCCAATGGTCAAAGGAATATATCAGAATTCGATCCGAAATAAGTTTGAGCAATATGTTACCTGTGTCCAATTTCTCTTGCAAGCGGCAATGAATCGCAAGACGGGAGCAAATCTAGTTCAACTGAAGACCCGGGATATTCAAGGGAATATCAAACAATCTATGGGGGATTATTTGGAAACCATCAAGGCACTTGCCACAAAGGAATTTGGCCTTTTTACCGAATATTTTACCGAGATATCATTCGACCTTTCCTCGAATATCGATGAAATAACTTGGCAGGTTATCACAGCGATTCAGGAGTACAATCTCACCATTGATTTTGAGAGTCGCATGGTGTTTTACCTGCAAAAATTGAACATCACGCAATTAGACGCGGCGTTAAAATTACTTGTCCTCTCACACATCAAACAGCGCTTGGAGCGGAGTACAGGCCTCGAACAATATCAAGCCATTCCTGCCGCGCAAAACCTCGGGTCTAACATGGATTATTTTCTCACCAAGTCTTGAGATGACTTCAGGGAAAGAATACCAACAAGTAGATCGCAAGGAAAAAAATGCGAATTACTCAAGAAATCAATGTTGGGAGTATTGGTATTTGTATTAGTCTTTGACATATTCATTATGGATTCAAATAAATTTCAAGCACTTATCGAAGGAATAACTGAAATTTTTAACCATAGATAAAAAAAGATCTTATTTTGACCAGTTTCTTTTTGTCGCTTGCCTCATTTTTCTGAATTCCAATTGTTGAAAGTGGAAATGAACTTAGGGAACAAAAAACAACTTATACTTGAGTGAAATACCTCGTTTCTTTCGTAAAAGATCTGGGAACGCGCGCTATCTTCTCTCCAGTCATCTTTATCTCACGTGGGTGAATTATAATTCCAGACATCGCCGATATATTTCTCAAAAAATCCGCCAAAACGGATCCGATGGTTCACAAACTTGTTCGAACCGCAGAAGAGCGTGAATATCGGGATTCGATTCGGAAGAAGTTTGAGGATTACATCACCAACGTGCAGTTTCTCTTGCAAGCGGAAATGAATCGCAAGACCGGGGCGAATCTGAATCAATTGAAGACCCGGGAGATTCAAGGAAACCTCAAACAGACGGTGGGCGATTATATTGAAGGTATCAAGGAGCTCGCAACGAAAGAATTTGACATTTTTTTCGAGT
>MBAA01000115.1:57190-58799 GCA_001940655.1 Promethearchaeota archaeon CR_4 | reverse complement strand
CCACCACCCAAGGTTCCCCCTCTAAAATGGACTTTTTCCTACCTAAGTCTTGAGTTGACTTAAGATTGCTGTAATCAAGAAGTAAATAGCAAGGCCAGTGAGGAGCAATCCGCTCGCGAACCGAAGGTATGAGCGATATTTTTCTCGAAATGTGTTTATGCGATTCGACTGGAGACCGATGCGGAAGGCAATTAAGAGGATCACGATGGGGAGAATCATCCCAAGATTGTACAGGATGATATAATAAATGAGGAGGGGGTTTTGCGCCACGTTGGCAAGGATTGCTAGATAAGGTCCTCCAACACAGGGAATTTTTACGAATGTAAATAAAATCCCAAGAAGAAACGAATAGAGCATTGATTGTTTTTCAATAAAAGTTTTCAACCATAGCTTCACGCGGGTGGGGGTGCCAAAGATAGCGCTTTTTTCCTTCTTGAACTCGATAATTTGCCAAATACCAATAGAAAGGAGGATGGCTCCAAAAACGTATTGGACGTAAGCTAAAACTTCTATCAAAATCCAAAATGTAAGGAAGATGATTGAAATGATGGCATAGGCTGTAATGAATCCCAAGATTAATCCGAAGCTAATTGCTAGATACTTTTTTCGTTCTTCGACAGCAACTAGACTCGTCCCCAGCACGCTCATTATCAACAAGATACATGGTGTACCCCCAAAGGCTAATCCCAAAAGGAAAGTCCCCCAAAGAGTAATCTCCTCGTCCTCTAGAGCCCCCACCAACCATGCTTCCAACGCTATACTAGTTATCTCCCCTCCCGTTAAAACTTGTATCTTTCCTGAATTATTCAACAACAGTACTGGGATGCCAGTAATTGAATAATCAAACGAGGCGAAATAATCATTCAATTCTTGCCACGCGGTCGCATTGGATAAATAATTTTTATGGACATAAGTTGCAAACACTTCTGGGTGCCGTGCCACAAAGTCCTTCACGATGGGTTCTTTTTCCTGGCAGTGTGAGCAGGCTGGATCGCCATAAAACTCCAAAGATAAGGTGCCTTGTGCGGCAACTCGTTGCAGCGGCAAGAAGAGAAGAAGGACACCTAAGCCTATGGCGCAAAATACCATAACTCTTTGCAGATTCATCTCGATGAAAAATGAAGGGAAATTTAAAACTCTTCAGGAGTTGGTTCGAAAAAACAGAAAAGAAAAATGAAATAATTTACTTCTTGTGTGCTTTTAGCTTCACTTGGAGGTCCCGGGCCCGCTTGGAATACCATACGAGCAACTCGCCCGAGTCCTTGGGTTTGAAGTATTCTCCGCCACACATGGATGCGGCACGCTTCATCGCCTCGTCGTCTGGATTGCCGAGTCCGATGATGTAAAGCACGACGTTCGGGTTCTTCGAAAATTCTTGGATGGTTATGAAAAAGTCGTCCCCATCAGTTGGCACGCCGTCCGTGAGGATGACGATCATGGTCGGTTGGTCGGACTCGAACAATCCCAAGACTTCTTGAGCTTTGACCATCGCGAGTCCCATGTTGGTCGCCTGCCCATAAGCTTGCCCGATCTGGTCGACAATCTTCTTAGCCGCCTCCTCCAGGATACCTTTCTTCCCGGACGCGCTATCCATATAAGGTTTACCCTC
>MBAA01000115.1:56328-57172 GCA_001940655.1 Promethearchaeota archaeon CR_4 | reverse complement strand
TAACTTCCACGTCCCGCGCCATCATAGACCGCGAGATGTCGATGACGAGTATGGCGTTGAAGGTAATCAATCCAACGGGTTTGAGGGTTAATGTCGTGTTCGGAGTGACTGTAGCGATGACGTCTCCTTCTAGACTCGGGACGCAATCGAGGATTTGGCAAGCAGTATTTGCGGACTTCAACCGTAATTTAATACCCTTGAAGATGACGTAATTTTGCAACCAGCCCTTGATACTTTCAACATTTTGCCGGGCATACGAGATTGTTTGCCATACCCCTTCTCCTTGAATGGGAGAGATACCGAGATCGATTGATTGCAGGGGGATGACTGGACGGCCGTTTCTCTTCACTTGCACTTCCATCGACCCGATTCCCGCAGCTTCCATAATTTCCGCGTCTATCATCACATTCCTGTCGGGTACGTCGTCTCTCATCTGGATCTTCGCGGAACCCGTTGCCCCCGTGAGAGCGTCCTCGAAGGCGACTATATCTCCCGCATTCAACTGGAGAGACGCCATATTCCGCGGAGATAATAATGCAAATCCTTGCAAGTCCGGTATTGGCATAACCTCAAGGGAAAGGCTGGATCGTATCTCTACTGGGGCTTCATTCGAATAAACTGCAATCCTATCTGAGCGAATACCGGTCTCATCTCGCGTGGATTCGGACATCCCGATTTCCATTTCAGGACAACCGGAATCAATCGTAACACGAGCCGCTCCCGTAGACTGAGTTAATGGGTCCTGCCATCCCAATAACATCCCTTCTGCAAGACCTAGCATATTTGCCACCCTTGGGCTAATTTTGACTTTTCCTGTTAAAGTAGGGTGCACGCGTGGCGAAAG
>MBAA01000115.1:56050-56320 GCA_001940655.1 Promethearchaeota archaeon CR_4 | reverse complement strand
CATTTCTATCCCGGGCAATCGCATTCACATCTAGCATGACTGGTTGAGGTGGTACCATTACAGGTGCACCGAAAGCGTTGTCTTGGGGTGCGCCGGGCATTCCTGGGTATGCAGGTGCTGTGGGCATCCCCGGCATCCCAGACATCGATGGAGCTATGGGCATCCCCGGCATCCCGGGCATCGAAGGAGCTGTGGGCATTCCGGGCATTCCTGGCATTCCAGGTGTTGAGGGAAAGCTCGGGGTTGAGACACGTGCAGCAGGAGGTGGTG
>MBAA01000115.1:53151-55981 GCA_001940655.1 Promethearchaeota archaeon CR_4 | reverse complement strand
GAGCATAGGATTGCTGTGCTGGTGGGGTGTATGGCCGTGCAGCGGGCGTGGGTGTTGTGGGATAAGACGTCGGCGCTGGATGCGATGCATAAGGTTGAGGCATTTGCACAACTGGGGGTTGTCTCGCAAGTTCTGCGGGATTTACTGCTCTGATCGCAATTTCCAACCCGTCAAAGTCAATCGAGCTCAAGACCACTGCATCTATTTTAGCTGAAAAGTCCAATGCATTTGGTTGGACGATCATGTCCGCGATAGTTTTCTTTCCTTTAATCTCGTTATATAATTCAACCTTGCCGCCAGTTGGCAAACCAAGTCGCTTCGCATTTTCTGGTGAAAGAATTACTTTGGAACCAAGATTGCCAGCGGGTTCGGCAAAAATCTTTAAAATTTCAGGCATAATCCTCGCCGTATATCCATTAAAGTGTAAGATATCAAATTTTTCTGAGTCTCAACATCTAGTTATGATTCCTCTTTTATTTGTATCGCTCAATCCATTAAAAAAGTTTGATCTACGAGTCCGCCAAATAAGTGAGATTAAATGGGAAAAAAAATGTGCGAATAAGGCGTGAAACCTTTCTAAGATTCCTCTGAAAAATAACCACTAACGCTAATTGGTGGCAAATCTTTTGGATAGGTTCTAAGAATTTAATCCAGATTGTTTGAGCAGTGAATATACATACGCTAAAAATTCTTTATTGGGTAATTCTTCTTGCTGTAATGGTTATTTCGCTGGAGATAGCATCTTCTATTGCAACACGCACGAATCTGGTTGTTCATTTTGGAAGTACTAGAGCAAAATCCTGAATCAATGAAACTTGTGGCGGAACACTAAGGATACTAGGCATAATTAGAAAGATCGTATTAACAAAAATTAGTAACATTTAGTTATGAATTGAAACAGCAATTCTAAAATTTTTTAAAATTCTACCGCAAAATAACCAGTAACGCACAGTGATGATAAATCTTATCGGTGTAACTCAATTATGTCTGGAGAATCTAAGGAAATGCGAGTGGTGAAGGTCGGTGTCGTAAAAAACGGGAACCTAGGCGCGTGTCCCGTCTTAGACCTAATTTTTGATGAGCGGGCGGACCGTGATGACGTGGATTTTCGCGTACTCGGTTCAGGAGCAAAGCTGGGTAAAGTACAATGTATAGAGACAATGGACAAGATGCTCGAATTTAAACCCGAGCTCATCATTATGATCAGTCCCAATGCTGCTTTACCGGGTCCTAAAGAGGGACGGGACAAAATCAAGGATATTCCGACCATTGTCTATTCCGACATGCCTGCCAAAAAAGCCGTAGAAGAGTTCGAGAGCAAAGGTATCGGTTACATTCTTTGCGGTGCAGACTCAATGATCGGTGCCCGGCGTCCGTTCCTCGACCCCGTGGAAATGTCCCTGTTCAACGCGGACTTGTTGACCGTGCTCTCAATCACCGGTGTGATCAATTGTATTCAGGATGAAATCGATGGTGCGATTGCCGCCATAAAAACGGGAGTTAAACCAAAGTTACCAAAACTCGTAATTGATATGGAAATTGCTTCCAAATATGCAAAATTTTCCAATCCTTATGCCCAAGCAAAATCTATGGCCGCTTATGAAATTGCAAGCAGGGTCGCCGCCATCGATGTGAAAGGTTGCTTCCAAGTGAAGGAAAAAGAACAATATATGCCCCTCCTCGCCACAGCCCACGAGATGATGCGGGTTGCTTCTCGTCTTGCTTGGGAAGCGCGCGAGATTGAGAAGGTTAACGACAAGGTGTTGCGTCGCCCTCACCATCGTGAAGGACAGATCCTATCAAAACGCGGATTAATGCAAAAAGAAGAATAGATCACAATATCCTTTCATTTTTTTTCACGAGTTCCCCAATTCTGAAGATTTAGTTCTGTTTTTAGGCATCCTTATTAAATAGATTTACAGGTATATTGGATAGGTTGAAAAAAATTAATTAACGCCCAGTTCTCATAAGCGCCGATTGTAATTGCAAAATAAAGTGAGGAAGAAATACCCTTGCCAGAATCCCGCATTACCACCCCCCGAAGTTTTTGTTATTACCAAATGGAACTGCAGGTAAAAGATATCACTCCTCAATCAGAATCAGAACTAGCACGACGTATCTCTCGGGATGTGAAAATTGTTAAAGCAAGGGTAAAAGATTGTGAAAGATTAGTCCACCTTCACAATCGGGCTTTCCTGACAGCAACAGACCCATATTGCTCTATTACGACAGAGGATATGATGAAGGTACTAAATTTCCGTGATAATATAGTCCTCATTGCTACAATTTGGGGCGAGGATGCGGGATTCATCATTTTGGGTTTTGACTATTATCCGAGCTTAGCTCTGACTTGGAAAAAAGTCCACGTACTGGAAGGCGCGCAACCTCCTCCACAACGGGGAAATAATTTATTCTATAATGTTGGCATCATTTCTGGCCTTGGTGTCAACCCTCACTGGCAACGGCGCCGTGTGGGGACGACCTTATGTGTTACTTCTTGGAAATGCTTCAAAATCCAGAATTTAGTAAAATTACAATGTGAAGTCTACGAGAAAAATCACGGTTCGTATAATCTAATCTCAAGTTTAGGTTTCAAGAAAGTCGGTATGAAATCCTATTCTCTCGAGCAGTCACGTGCTGAACAACTGCACCGCCTCTAAAGAATACCCTCATCTTCGTGTAAATCAACCGCAATAAATTTTTAAACAGATATAAAGTATACTAACCTAGAGAAACTGTTTCGCAGAGGCTTCCTTCAATGAATGAGGTAGCGATTGCAGATAAAAAAACGATGATTCAATGCCCCTTGTGCCAAGTCCAGAAAATTATC
>MBAA01000115.1:52897-53136 GCA_001940655.1 Promethearchaeota archaeon CR_4 | reverse complement strand
GTGTTCTCCCAAAAACGCGTGGGTATCATCAAAATTCAGATTCATAGTGGAAGTATCTGCGAACACGAGTTTGTGGCCTTCATTGACCAAACTGGAACAGCTCGTGGATATGAAAAAATTGATTTTCAGCTCCAATTTACATCCCGCACGGCCGCAGAGCATGCCGCAACCAACAAATTATACTTGGAAGATTTATTAGAAGCCATTGGTGATTTCGCCACTCTAAGCATTTTTCGCGC
>MBAA01000115.1:49154-52878 GCA_001940655.1 Promethearchaeota archaeon CR_4 | reverse complement strand
ATATATATTATCATTGGTCCTACGGACAATCCCCGTTTCGTAGAGCGGTTAAATGATTTGATGCAGAGCTTTTTCCCAAAAGAGATGAGTGTTAAACGCTTAGCTCAACCGATCGAACGGCGCGAGTTTCTGAAATTTGACGTCAAGGAGTCGGAATTCCTCGTGCTCGACACGAGTGGCCTCATCACCAACTCTCCATGGGGTGAAAAGAAAAATTTCGAGTATGAAAATAATGTCTTAAAAAAAGCACTTGAAATCATCGATCCACAATCACAAGCGATTCTGATCCAGCAAGAGATCGCCTATTTCAACAAGAAAGTCGAATTTATTCTCACTCACTTGAATACTATCAATCTCATTTACGAAAATGACTTAAAAGATAAAATATCCAAGGAATTTCGCTCGAAGGTTTCGGACGGTATCCTTGATCTCTTTATTTTGTTCATCAAGCGTCGAATACCCGGAAACGAAGCACTGCTCAAAAAAATCCACATTCGTTCTTTCGATAAGCTGAAAGAGGGTTTGTGGTAACGTTCAAATAATTCCTAGCAACGAGAAGAGAATCCAAGTAAGATTGAATATCGCCCAGGCGGCTATAATCCCTTTTGTCAGAGGAGTAATTTTACCCAAGAAAGTATGCTGGCGAGCGATAAGCTCTGAAGCACTGACAGTTGGTGTTGCGACACGCGTTACAACCACCGGCGTGGCAATCTGCTGTTTAGAAATTGGACTTGGATTTATCACTTGCACTATCCCCAGTTGAAATGCACGTTGTCCGAAATGCTTGATGATATCGTCAAAGTTCCTTGCATTTACATCTAAAACACGGTGGGGTTCTGAAACAGCACCCAATCTCCGAAAACAAGACTGGGAAAAGAAGTGACGCTCATCTTGACTTGTCATTGGTGGTCTAAATTATTTAAGTATCACTGCCTCAAATATCTTTCAGCGGTTGGAGATTGTTTTTGTCCCAACTTCAAATAGGAAATTATAATTGAGTGTGTCGTTAGATTCAGGGTTTGACGATAATTTGGAGAAATCACTAGGTCAAAAGTATGAGGGGGAAATATTATAATCCATCTGATGCGTTTGGATTAGAATCTTTTGGTGTCTGTTCCCGTTGAGTTTCTGTTTGGGGGAAGACATACTTGCGATCTAAAAGGAACTTGATGGTATATCCTACTGAAAGGGAAATAATCAATGCCACAATTTCGTGAAAATCTGCAAAATTGATAAGTATAAGCTGTATCCCAAGATTAATCGCAGTGGTTACTAAGGCGAACGCGAAATATTTGATGAATTCCACTGAAGATTGTTTTAATTTGGTATTTCTTTTCTGAAACACGATGAATTTGTCAAGGATGAATTTCACGATGTAACCGACCGCCACGCCTAGTAAATTACTAAAAATAATGGGATAATCTCCCGAGCAGTAATAAGTTTGGATGAAATCACTTGAAAGTCGACTACAAATCCACGGATTTAAAAAAGTTAGGTGTAGATAAAAGATAAGGAGATTCAATCCGAAGGTCATTGCTGCAAAAGAAAAGTATAGCATTGCTTGGCGTGTTAGTAACTTCGTGCCCTTGGCATTCTCCATAATTCGAGTACATCCTCAGGATGTTCTTATAGTTTATTTAATCTCAATTTTCTATCGATATCCCTCGATGCATACTTGTAAACATAGATCTTGAAATTAATTTAAAGAGGGGGGGTTGACTCAGAATCGTTGGATTCTGTCGGGGGTATCCTTTTTGCAGCTTCAAGTCGCGATTTCCATAATAGTTTTGGCAAATTTATCAAAGTGGTTGCATCGGGGGTAATAGGTTGGAACTTGTGAGTGATCCATTGGTATAGTTTCTTGAGTCCAAAGATGGAGAGTCCAATCACGAGTGAGAAAAAGACATACGCTCCCATCCACCCGCTGCCAAATAATGGGAACGTAAAAAATAGTACCCCTTCTGAATATTGTCCGTATATGGCCGCAAGGATTGCGAAAATTCCCCAAAAGATACCACAACGGACACACATCGGGAGAAATTGTTCCTTCATCATCCTTTTCATGAGAAGCCTAATCTCTCCATTAACCTCCTCCAAACTCCGGGTTGGTTTAATCCCTTGAACATTAACCCCGCTTCCGTATCTTGCAGCGTCCATCTCTTGGCTCAACTCGCGTAAGCGTGTCTGGAGTGCTTTGACGTTCTTGGAGTCCAACTTCATAATTTTGTTTAAGAATTGCGAGAAAATACTGAGAGCCAGTGATATGAGCAAGATCTGTATCCAAATGTCCACTTAAAATCCTCCAAAGAAAGTGAGGTATTTTTCTATAAAAATGGGAGAGAAAAAAACCTAGCGTTTCTCGAATTTCAAAAAAACAGAGTTTCTCTGCACGTATTCCAAATATTCGACAATTTCTTTTTGCATTCTCGTGTTGTCCCATCTATAGTGTTGAAGCATTATCTTGGCTGCTAATTCCGCTACCTTTGCTTGGTCGCGGGGGTGGACAAGCCACACGATTTCCATGCGCCGGGCGAGGAGGTCTATTAAGTGGGGGACCATCTCGTGCTCGATGATATATTGGAATTCAGCGGGAATCCATGGCAAGTCCGGGAAGATTCGTTCCCCGAGGGAAGGTTCTTGTTCGAGGGATTTCACAATCTCGATCCCTCCTTTACCATATTGTTCGTAGAGATGTTCCGCAATGTCCGGTGGTATTTTTTTACCTCTTATGCCAATATCCCATGCACCATGCTCTAAGCCAATCCAAATTGGTTGTTTCGAGTGATTTCTTTTGACCTTTAGTTTGGAAAACACGTTTGGTTTGTGGATCTGGATGAATCTTAACGTATCCTCTGCCATCTTCCGCCAGATGGATAGCTTCCCACCGCACACGGAGACTAGTCCATCTGGTGCCTCAAAAATCGAGTGATTTCGGGAGACTTTGCTTTCTGCCTTCCCTTCTTCCATGACTAGGGGCCGGATACCCGCGTAAGTCCCTAGGATGTGGTCGTAGTCCAACTTGGCATTCGGCAAGTAATGCCGCGTAGATTCTAAGAGGTAATCGACGTCCTCCTTCGTGCAATAGACTTCATCGAGGGAACCTTCGTAGTCCGTGTCCGTTGTCCCGACAATGGTGAATTTCCCTCGTGGGATCACGAAATAGAATCGGTGGTCTCTGGTGTGATTTAGCGCTAAAGCAGCCTTGTTACCGATATCTTTTTGATGGAAGGCGATGTGCACGCCTTTCGTGGGACGAATGACCTTCCGGGGGAAGTTCCGCAGGAGCTCGTCCGTCCAGATACCTGTTGCGTTCACAATGACCTTCGCTCGAATTTCAAAATCGTCTCCCGTGATCACATCCTCCACTTTGGCTGCAGTTAATTTTCCCGCTTGATCGCGAACGTAATCAAGAACCTTAATATAATTTAGGGCTACTGCCCCGCGAGCAACCGCCTCTTTGATGATTTCCAACGTAAGTCGGGCGTCATCAATATTATTATCATAATAGATCGCCCCGCCCCGTAACCCTTCCTTCAATACTTCTGGTTCGAGTTCATTCCATGGTTCCGGACCTTTATACCATTTATGTTTCTTGAAATTCTTGAATTTCTGACGCGAGTTACTCAGGTGATCGTAGAGAAAAGTCCCGATTTTGATTATGAACGGGGTTTGGGAATCACCCGCGTAAGATAGGATAGAAAAGGGCACGGGGCGAGTGAGATTT
>MBAA01000115.1:41646-49084 GCA_001940655.1 Promethearchaeota archaeon CR_4 | reverse complement strand
ACGGATCGTGGCTATATTATCCATATACCATCCGCTCAATTATTTCTATTAACTTAACTTTATTAAAATGTAACAGGTGAGATCCCTGTGGAATACCTAGCTGAACTAGAACCCTTTCTCCTTAAAATGCAGTCTCTTTTAGAAATCCCGATCGCGCAAGCAGAAAATTCCAGATTTTTCCAGATTGCGGGCGAATTTAACGCAGAGTTTAAGTTACTTCTTGCGGATTATTCCAAAATGACGGAAAATAAGGTTCAAGCGAAAGCAACGCTCAAATATTGCCAAGATATCTTGGAATACGTGTCATTTTTTGCCCGTTTTGAGGAAGTCCTTGCCGACCCCAAGCATGAAACAATCGGGAATTTCCGGAAAATGCTTGCTAACCGCCGAGAGCTCATCGCTACTAAATACCGCTTTCTTGCAGAGCGAGAACTGATTATGTTCAATGATGAGGACTTCCGGAAACGCCTCAGCGATAGTCTCGAGCGGATGATGGGATTCTAGAGAATTTCTTTTCCCGTCAAAGAATGTTATCCTTATGAAGGTGAAAATACCCGCGGAAACGTCTTCCGCGTGTTCGATTCGATAATCACTTCCAATTCTTCTCTAGACACATTGCGCCGGCGTGCGATCTCGGTGATCACGAGAGCACAATCTTTAGGTTCACCCACAATCCCTTTAAATGTAGCAGGACCGTCACTCTCTAAGAGGAGTTGCTCGAGGGGCGTTTCTTGGGCGGTCTTTTGGACGATGGGGGAGTATCGGATCGCTTGGGGGATGGAAAAATAGTAACCCCGATCGATTGCAGTTTTATATATATCGCTCGGACCTGAGAACCAGTGAATAACTACCGCGGGGAGTTCGTAACTCGTCAACAAATCTAGCACCCGCATCTCGGCGTCCTTCACGTGCAAACTCACTGGTAACTTGTTTTGCTCCGCGATAGGGAGCATTTCCAGGAAAATTCGTTCCTCGAGAGACCAAAGCGCGGGATTTTTAACAAAATGATGATCTAAACCAATCTCCGCGATGGCAACGAGCTTTGGGGCGTTCTCTCGTATGAGATCTATGTAAAGTGGGAATTCTTGGTCAATGGAAGGATGATCCTTGACTTCCTCTGGATGAATGCCAAGAGCAGGGTGAACCATTGGGAATTGCGCCGCGAGATCGAGAACTTTTTGAAATTTCGTGACATGCATCCCGACCGCGATGATGCCCCCAACCCCGACTGCCTCGGCGGCGGAGATGATATCCAAGGGATTTTCATACTCGTCCAGATGGCAATGAGTGTCGATGAGCATTTCTACAAGCTCCTAACTCGGGATAACCTTGATAGGCGTGATTCTAACGTCATTGATGCCTTCGATAGTCATTATCCGCGCACTTATAGCATTGAAGTCTCGCTGGTTCCGGGGATCCACGTAGACCTCGTAAACACAGCTATTCCCTTCCACGCACAAACCCGAAGTGAAAACCGCCTTGAGCTTGAGTTCCACAAACGAACGCAACAGCTCGTTGATGATCTCTGGCGTAAGGGTGCCAGTGAAGAAGACACCCACTTTGAGAACTCTGCTCCCTTCTACTGGAATCAGGTCAATCTTAATTGCATCACCCTTTTTCCTGTAAACAACGAAACAGTTCCGGTGATGGTCGAGATTGAAGTCCCGTACGTCTTGTTTTACAATGGAGGGGAGCTCCACCACGAGGTTCTGAATTACACTTTTCCACGAGCGCAATGACCCGTGCGTGTGAAATAAGAGCTGGAAGGTTTGAACCACTTCGAAGAGATACTTCTTCAAATCCTCAAACTTTCTCTTGATACTTACTTGATCATAATTCAACTTCTCCGTATTGCGTAGATAGAATGCCTTAAAGATATCGGGGTCTTTCTTTAGAGTCTGCTCAAATTTCCGAAAATTTCGCTCGTATGTTTGAAAATCAGGTTCCTTTTCCTGCACGATCGCGGTGATCATGACCATCTCATTTCCCCCTCGTCCCCATGGGGACTTGATCGAAAAAAAGTGATTCGCAATTGTGAACGAGTTGACTGTTAAAGTGGAGAAACCCTCGGAGGCGTTATCCATTGCCTTTACAACCGCTTGGATGGCATCCGGACCAAATAGATCGGGGAGATCTGGTGGTTCTGTGAGTATCACGTCAGGGCCTACAATAGAATTGAAATATGTGACAATGAATGGAATTTTGCGTTCCCTCAGTAGAAATTATTACAACCTCTTGTTACTCTTTTTTGGTTGAATATTTTCGCGTTTATGGCAAGTTAATTTTTCTCAAATAAAAAAACAAGTATTATTAGTGCCATGTTAAACCGCATTCATAGGTTACCCTTGTTGAAATGAAAGTCTGAACCACAACCGATTAGTGATTAACTAGACACGCCATACTCGCATAATATTTAGAAAATTTAAAACGGAACACGACCTATCGGATTGTCAACGGGATTACCCGTCCCGAAATATTGGCGTGTGATGAAAGCAATTGTTTTTGGCTGCAATCGCTTCTTCCTACAAATGATCGGTTGATCGCGGAGTAATTCAAGGAGATCATCATCGTTGAGCATCCCACCCTTATTCTCGTACATTTGGTCTAATCGTCCGGTAGCATAAAATTGCCTTTGCTTGGAATAATTTGGACGAGTCAGGTACTGCTGCAACTGTTCGGTAACATACGTGTTGGATTTCACTATCGTGGTGGTTGCATTCTGTTTTACGGAGTGTTTTGATAGCACCTCGGTCGCGATGATCTCGGTGTTGTCTGCTAACAAAAAGTTACAGGAACCACCAATAGGCAAATCAAAGATAATTTTATAACACATTTCTGCACTGTTCGCTGTTTCTAAACACAAACGGGCTTTCGCGGTAACAGGCATCGTGAGGTCCGCTTGGACGCGAGCTTTAACCGCATTAACCGTCAATGCAATCCCACAACTATTCCGCCCCGCGGCGAGACACAACATTCCCCCCAGGCGGAGGGCGAACACTTCGGGTTTGTCAGGACTCTTCAAGTGAACAAATGACAGGGCTCGGCGAAAGTAACCCGGGTAGTCAAAATTCTGCCCAATTAGCGTCTTGGGTATGTTGTCCGAGGTCTGGGTGTTAATAATACCAAATGCAGTACATCCTAAGTCAAATTTACGCAGGAGGGGGTTCTCGGGATTATCGGGGATGAGATGCCCATAGATTATGTCAGAGAAACAATTTTGGACGAGAATATCATCGTAATCCACCACCCTTGCTCCTTCTGCGACACCATTCATCTCCTCGATGTAGCGAGAAGGAAAAAACTTCTCGTACCCTTTCCGGGCTAGTTCGCGAAATTTTTTGTAGGATTGCCTTTTCGCAGCATAGCGGATAATGAAATGTAAGACATAATGCTTCATGTGGCGGATCTGGTCGACAAGACACTTTCCTTGGAGTAAACCGGCGGTGAAAGGATCTTGCGCCACTACCTCGAGATATGGTTGTCCATTACTTTCTCGCCACTCTGCGTATTCCTTGATCATTCTATTGTTTAACTACCGAAAAACAATTAAAAATTTCCTCCTTATAACGCTTTTTTTTAATTTTCATTTGGAAAAGGAGAGTAGAGAGTTTTTTTCATTTTGGAAAAAATTATATAGAGACTTTCCTTCATTTTCGTAGTTTTTTGCATTTTGAAAAAAAAATACCCACGAGTGTTATTTAATATGTGGCCACAAGACTTCACAATTTTTGAGAGCTTTGCCGAGAAGCTCCACCAGCTCCTCTTGCTCAATACCATAAAGCAGCGTTCAGAGGGATTAGCGTTCTCTGATTTCAAGGAGATGGGATGTGAAGCGCCGAGTCGAGTTTACCGATGTCTGAAGAATTTAGAGGAAGATGGTTTCTTGACGAGTCAAGCTGCGCCTCAATCTAGTGGGCGTCCCAAGCAACCCTTCATTCTTACTCCCAGAGGCATCCAGAAACTTCAAGAAATCAAGGAATCTCTCCGGAAAATCTTTGAATGGATACGGACGCGCTTCCCCGAGGAGACTCAGGACGTCAATGTAGCAGAATTCTTGGAAAAAGGGTCATTCCACCCCCTTAGGTTGCCGATAAATTACATCGTACAAAACACCTCGATCCCTGTCGAAAAAAAACGAATCATTCTCACCGAGATGGAAAATATGCTTTCTACCATGCTTTCTAAAATACGTACCGCTCTCCAGCAATTTGAGGGGATAAAATGAAAGCATTGACTTCTTTGAGGATGATCTTCCGGTACTGGTTGCACAACCGTCGAGATTTCGCGATTTATGCGACTCTACAAATCCTCGCAACCGTTCTCTTGCTCTTCATTCCCTCCTTTGTAGCAGACATCGTGGCATCTCTGGATCTCACCGAGTCCGTTTCCCAATGGGCAACCCCAGACTCCCTTCTATTTAACTTGGTCGTCATTCTAGCTCTGGCAACTCTTTCATTCCTCGTCAGTAGAACTGCTCGAATCACTGGTGCCCGCATTGCCGCACGTTCCATCTATTATGTCCGAAAAGACATCCAAGATGCGATCTACCGACAATCCTTTAGCTATTTCGACAAAATTGAAACCGGGCAACTTATTGCGCGTGCTACAAGCGATGTAGACCAAGTAGACCCTCTGTTTGGGATGGGCATCGTAATGGGCTTTCAAAGCGTCTTCCAGCTGGTCGGTGTCATCTTCGCCGTCTGGCTTTTAGCCGCAATGTTTTCTGTGTGGGAATTTGCCTGGATTTTTACCATTTTCATCCCTGCCTCTTTAATTGGTTCTTTATATCTTACGGCAAAACTCCGACCTATCTACCTCGAGAGCCGGGAGGCTTTTGGAGCTCTTACTAGCACCATTCGGGAAAATATCGTTGGAACTCAGGTAGTACGCATGTTTGGAACACAAGCAAAGGAACTGGGGAAATTTTCTTCCAATAACAAACGTTTTTACGATGCTTCTGTGAAATCCACGAAATTTAACAGCATATTTATGCCCTTTAACTTCATGTTGCTCGGGGGGATGATCCTCCTCACGTTATTTATCGGTGGGAACCTCATCCTTAACAATGGTATGGATTTGGCGATACTCCTAACAGTTCAAAGTTATGTGACTATTGTTATCTTTCCATTGGTGATGTTGGGGCAATTATTCATCATGTACGTGCAAGCAGACGCAGCTCTTACCCGAATCCGAGAAGTCTTGGAGTCCACGCCGTCCATCGTAGAGGACGCCCACCCTATCAGCGCGAAGAGCATCCGAGGCGAAGTCACATTTGACCACGTTGCCTTCGGGTACACGCCAAGTAACCGCGTGTTGAACGATATTACATTTCACGTGACTGCTGGGACGCAGATTGCTATTCTCGGAACGACTGGGTCGGGAAAATCCACGATTATCAACTTGCTCCCCCGCTTCTATGACGTCAATGATGGACATATTCTCGTAGATGGGATTGACGTGAAGAAATACAAACTTCAAGACCTCCGGCGCCACATCGGCGTGGTGTCCCAAGACGTATTCTTATTTGACAAGTCAATCAAGGAGAATATCGCCCTAGGAAAAGATGATGCTACGATGGAGGAAATCGTGCACGCTGCGACAATAGCAGATATTATCGATTTCATCGAGACCCTCCCGGATAAATATGACACCCGAGTCGGCGAACGGGGTATGGATCTATCGGGTGGGCAGAAACAGCGATTGTCCATCGCACGGGCCCTCGTCATTCGCCCCAAAATCCTGATCCTCGATGATTCCACAAGTAGCGTGGACGTAGAGACAGAGTACAAGATACAACAAGCTCTCGAAGAGGTGATGCGCGACACCACAACCATCATCATCACACAACGCATTTCCACGATCCGAAATGCGGACCAAATTATGGTCCTCGATAAGGGGCGCGTTGTGGGACTTGGTACCCATGAAGAGTTAATACAATCCAACGTACTTTATCGCCAGATATACGAAACACTCCTGAAAAAGCAGAAAAAATTGATAGCAGTTCCAGAAAGTGGGACAAAGGAGGGATCACTTGTATGAGTGAACTTAATAACGCTGGAAAAGAAAAAGGAACTGAAAAGAGAGTCGACAATGATGTGCGAGGACCCCAGCTGGGAATGATGCGTGGTCCCGCCGCATTTGCTGGGGAGAAGTCCAAGCTCGAACACTCCCGCAAACTTCTCTGGCGGTGGACGCTATCCTACCTTGCTCCATTTAAGCGCCAGTACATAGGTTTTTTCATCCTCCTGCTCATTGGCACCGCCATACATTCTCTAAATCCTTTCCTCGTGAAATTACTTATCGATAAGGGTATTGTTGGAAGAGATAGACAATTTCTCTTAAACATCTCAATAATCTATTTTGGATCGGTTATTTTCAACACCATCGCGAACTATATCGCACAGTATAGGATGAACAAAATTGGGCAAGGAATTGTCTTTGGTATCCGAAATGACCTCTTTAACAAACTGCAATCTATGTCGGTGGGGTATTTTGACCGCAGACCGAGCGGCGACATCATTTCCGTTGTCACCAACGATGTAGACCAAGTAAATATGCTGGTCTCTGGGCAGCTCGTGCAAATAATTACTAGCATAGCAAGTATCGGATTGACTTTCACGTTTATGTTTGTTCTCAATCCGTACTTAGCGCTCTGGAGTACGATCTCGTTTCCCATTTTCCTCATCCTCCTGAGAATGTTCAAGCGGAAGGTCAGTAGCGCCTTCAAAGAGATACGAAAGACCATCAGTAAGGTCACCTCCTCTATCCAGGAGAATGTTAGTGGGGCGAAGGTGATTCAAGCGTTCGGGCAGGAACAAAAAGCCGCGAGCGAGTTCGACCGTGCTAATGAGGCTAACTACCAAATGTCCTTCAATGCTAGGAAGATCTTTGCAGCTTTCTTCCCCCTCACTCAATTCGCGACTCAAATTATCACGGCGATGGTGCTCGTCTTGGGGGGGTTTGCGATACTTGGAAATATGAATTTTCTCGGTATTTTAGTCAGCGTTGGCGTTCTTTCGGCCTTTATCACGTATCTCGGCCAGTTATTCCAACCTTTTATGAACTTAATGCAGATCCAGAACGTGATTGAATCTGCTATGGCGGCATCGGATCGCATTTATGGTCTCCTCGAAACTCCGGAAGAAATGCCGGATCCGGAGGAACCGGTTTCCCTCACGGATGTCAAGGGGATTTTAGATTTCCAGGATGTAAGCTTTGGGTATAAGTTTGAAGCCCCCACAGCAGTGATTAATAACCACGCGGCACGAGCGAACAACCAATCCAAATTGGGCAAACCGGCAAAGGTGGAAAATCATCCCGAGGTAACGCCAGGAATGCCCGATGGTTTCAATACTATGGAAATGATTCAGAAAGCGCAAGTATTCTTGTCCAAGCTCCCCGAACCACATCGCGGGTTCATGCAGCAGTACTTCTTAAG
>MBAA01000115.1:37422-41613 GCA_001940655.1 Promethearchaeota archaeon CR_4 | reverse complement strand
GCGCCTTTTTGGCGGGAATCCTATGGATGCCCCATCCACCATTGATACGGTTCTCGGGCAATACGGATATGCAGTGCCAGGATCGGATCACGCGCGGACTCACCCAAATCTCAAGATTGAGTTTCCCGCGCTTGAGACATCCAAAATGCCCGATTTCATGCAGATGATGAAGGGAGGTATTAAACCCCCAGCGATGCTGACAGGAATCCAATCTTCCCCTTCTCCCACAAAATCAAACGAACATAACTCCCCGGTTCCTTCAATGAACGGTATGCCATTGAACCCTGAAATGATTAAAATTATGGCCGGTTCCCTCGAGAAGATGTTGCATCAACAAACCTTGATGCGAGCAACCACACCAGGTGGTATGGGTGGAGAAGGTGGGATGAGCGGTGGCGTGGGTGGCGGAATGTCTAACGCGAGTCCTCAGCAAATCCTGAGAATGTTCGCGAGTATGCCCCTCCCCGATACGTTGTTCAAGGAATTACCCGAGATCGTGCAAAAAGCAATTGAAGAGGAACGAATCCTCCTCCAACGGGAACGTACTGTCGGGTATGTCCTCAATGATCTCTCCCTACATGTTGATGCAGGCAAGACACTCGCCATTGTAGGGGAAACAGGTGCCGGAAAGACTACTTTAATCAAGTTACTTGCCCGATTCTATGATGTCAACAAGGGCAAGGTGCTCCTTGATGGGATAGATGTCCGACAAGTGAAAAAGAATGACCTCCGGTGCTTTATCGGATTGGTACCTCAAGACTCCTTCTTATTCACTGGCACTATTCGTGAAAACCTGCTTTACGGAGTGAAAGACGTGACTCCCGAAATTGGGGAAAAAATGGTAGAAATCTCGAAATTTCTCGGCCTGCACAATTTCATCGCCTCCCAACCTGAAGGGTATAACACGGTTCTCAAAGAAAACGCTTCCAATATCTCCATCGGTCAGCGACAACTCATCGCCTTTGCCCGGGCGCTTATCACAGATCCGAAAGTACTCATCTTAGACGAAGCTACGTCCTCGGTAGACCCCTACACAGAGACCCTCATCCAAGACGCCTTAAATCAGGCGCGGAAGGGACGAACGACTATTATCATCGCTCATCGTTTGTCCACAATCAAGAACGCGGACGAGATAATTGTCCTGAGCAAAGACACAAAGGGAATAATCGAGGAAGGCACTCACGATGAACTGGCTGTCCTTCCAAACGGCAGGTATCGACATCTACTTGAAATGCAGTACAAGGATGTTGAAAACAACACAAAGTAATTTTCTCTTTTTCCGATTATACAAGGATTGTGAATTTAATAAAAAGTAGAAGTAAGTTTTTGGTTTCGCTATTTTTTTTGATAATTTGTTAGTGAAAAAATTAAGGGATAATTCGTTTGGCAAACGATCGACGGGCGAGATATAGGAAAGGGAACGCCCAGATTGCACAAATAGCAAGGGTTATAAAAATACTCCCCACTGTCAAGGAATTGAAAAAGGCTAGACGCATCGTGTTAATGACATGATAAAATGGGAACACTTGAACGCCATATTGGAGGCCTAGAGGTAAATTTGTTATTGGAAAATAACCTCCACTTATGAACGCTAACGGCATTACGAAGAGCTCGAAATATAGGTTGAAATTATTGATATTATAAACCCTACCTGCGTAACTAAGGGCGATACACCCAAATACAAATGCCCCGGAGAACGCAATTACAGGCACGATGAAAATCTGCACATTTGGTTCCACCCCGAATAGGAAGGAGATGAGGACAACACAGCCCGAGGAAATAATCGCGAAAAAACTGGCACTCACGACTTCAGCAAGAATGATGTCTCCCAATTTCATGGGCGTGGAGAGTGCCATGTCGTATGTTTTTTGATAATCCGCACGAATGTAAGCCCCAAATGTACAGTTCCCTGATGCTGTGGAGATTGCTGAAATAGCCACAACGCCAGGGACGATGAACGTCAGGTAATCGAAACCTTCAATTGCTCCCACGTAAGACCCTAGCCCAATTCCGAAGGCGAGGAGCTGGATGAGTGGCGAAAGGATATCGGAACTTAAATTAGAAAATAAATGCTTGCGATAGACCCAAAATTGGCGACGCACGATTTTAAAAAATCGAAATTCTTTCATTTCAATTAACCCCCTTGATGGTCATTCTCTTTCCCGTTTCGTTGTAGGATCGCTGGGTTCTTGTTCACCTTGAGAAACACGTCCTCGAGAGTTGGTTCTTGAATGTTCAAATTTTGCACGTCAACCGTTTTTACTAGATGGGGGAGGATCACGCGCCAATCTCGCGTGAATATTTTAATCTCCTGACCCACCACGCTAATCTCAGCGATTTCTGACAGAGATTTCCAGTCTTTTAGCAGATTCTCGTCCACCGTAGTGAGTTTCAAACTAATCACGGTCTCCGGGATTATATGTTTTAACGCTGTAGGCGTACCGATGAAAAGTATTTTACCAGCGTCCATGATGGCTATCCGATCACACAAACGGTCTGCTTCTTCCATATAATGAGTCGTGAGCAGAATTGTTCGCCCGCGTGCTTTGAGCTCGCGTATCTTCTCCCAAATGCTGGCGCGTGCTTCGGGATCCAACCCTGTAGTAGGTTCGTCAAGGATCAGGATCTCGGGATCATTTACTAAGCACCGCGCGAGGATGAGCTTGCGCTTCATTCCGCCAGAAATCTTGTCCGAATTCATATCTTTAGCGGAATCCAGTTGCACGAACTGAAGTAATTCCTTAATACGGGGTGCTCTTATGGCTCGGGGCACGTCGTGGTACATCGAGAAAATCTCCAGATTTTCCTCAACCGTGAAGTCCGGGTCAATATTATTTTCCTGGGACATCACCCCCAGGCGACGCTTGATGCGGAGCGGTTCTTTGGTGGTATCGAGACCTTCCACTAAAATTTTCCCCGCAGTGGGAGACATGTAGGCGCAGATCATGCGGATGAGGGTGGTTTTCCCCGCGCCATTCCGACCAAGTAACCCGAAAATTTCACCTTTTTTGAGACTTAAGTCGACACCCCGAACGGCTTCAACCACAGGTTTCTGGTAAGTTTTTTTCACCCCAAAGCATTGGATGAGACCTTGGTCGTCAGTTTCGGGCATATGTTTCTCAATCTCGGGCGGGCAATATATCTTGTCCAAATATTAAATACTCTCTGCATTACCCCTGTTATGTAGAAAAGGGGAAAGAGATTACCTATATAAAAATGGCATCACGGAAAACAAGGTGCCCGGGGAAGGTATTGTACCTTCGTCTGATGTGAACCCCATCAACCCGGTTCCATAGAATATCGCGAATATAGCTACCACTATCCCAACGATGAGAACAACATACATCAAGATTCTATAATTCATGAACATGACCTCTATATTTGATACAATTACCACTTCGAGAATCAAAATGTAGAAAGTGCATAAATAAATTAATGCTAACAAGTTCGCAGATGATGAACTGTTATGGGGGAAAGGAGGTGCTCGAAAAAAACGGAGGGAAAAATATTTCACTTTTTCGTAATCTGTATAGTTATTTTTACTCACTCATTTTCACAAAATCCGGTCGAAACGTGGTCAGGAGAAGGTTGGAGTTGGCCGTGGCGATGAGGTTACCAGATAGATCCCGGATCTCTGCATCACTATGTACGATGTTTCGCCCTTCCCTAACTAAAAATCCACGAACTCGAACTTTCTCCCCCACCTTCACTTTACCAAGGTAATCCACGTGCAGGCTTATGGACAAGAGAAATCCCTCATACCCGAGTGTGGCGCACATTATGCCAATGCAATCGTCCATCATCGCGCATTGCATCCCGCCGTGGAGTAACCCTGTGGGATTCGCCATTTCAGGTCTCACTTCGTACTCGATCTCTATCTCGCCTCGCTTGGCGTCAATGAGAGTACCATTCAACCACCTGGAAAAAGGGGGAACCGGAAAATCTTTCATAGCTTTTCCCTTAGCAGCTTGTAGGTTAGTGACTATCCGGTCGCTCCGTGCGGTAAGTTCGCTTGGATTGGGCTTTGCGGTCATACATTATCCCTTGCTTTACCTGCCCTGTAAAATCTCTCACAGACTTGAAACACTTGCGCCTTCTTATCCATAGGGTCTATTTAACCCGAGCTGTTCTGAAAAATAAAACTCTCCCAAAACACCAAATAGCACATCCCTCTACGATAGAACGTGTTAC
>MBAA01000115.1:35521-37404 GCA_001940655.1 Promethearchaeota archaeon CR_4 | reverse complement strand
CAAAGGACAACGAGATTTTTACTGATATTATGAAAGAAGCACCGGTTGGACACTTGGGTTTGGTTGATGCTTCCGGATACCCCCGGGTAGTGCCACTCAATTTCGTGTTCGTCAGAGAATCCATATATTTTCACGGTGGTAAACACGGGGAAAAATATCACCTGCTCAGTTGCTCCCCAAAAGTCACCTTCAGTGTGGATGTCCCCTATGCTCTAATCCCCTCTTACTGGGTAAATGCTGATAGGGGGTGCTCAATCACCCAGTTTTTCAAATCCGTTCTTATAAGGGGGCAGGGACAGCTTGTGGAAGATCTTGGTGAGAAAATTTTGGTATTACAAGCGTTAATGGACAAATTTCAACCCGAAGGAAATTACCAGCCGCTGAATCCGGACAATCCTATGTATGGGAACGTTTTTGAAAAGGTAACTATTGTCTGCATCAAAATCGAGCAAATTTCTGTTAAATATTATTTCGGACAAAGATTAGACCCCTCTAAATTGAATCAGATTTGCCACAACCTTGAAAAACGTGACATGCCCCTAGATCGCGCCACCCTCCTCGAGATTAAAAATCTTCAATCCGGTAGTGCTACTTAAATTGTCGAGAATAAATCTTGCCATCGAAGAAGCATAAAATCACCTTCCCCACTTTCCCAATCCATCTTTATTTGCACCGAAGCGATACGTTTATGTATGTCCACTTTATAAAGATACTTTCACTCATTAGAAGTTCGGTATGAACACGGCGAATTTCCGTCACACCTAATGAGGTGTCGGCTATGACAGAACAAAAACATAAGGATAACGTACTTGACAAAGAAATGCCTGCAGTAGTGACAAAGACGCTCGGGAAAGTTGGGCCTAAAAGCTGGGTCGATCTCCTCGTGATGGTCGCAGGAATCTGGTGCTTGATTGTCATTATCGTGAAATGGATTAATAACCTTCAACCAAATGTTTTTAACATCATCTATTACATTCTTTGCATCTGGGTCTACGCTAATGTGGCCTTGTGCATCAAGGCAGGGCCCTTCTTCGCCTCGAAATTTAAGAGCGTTTCGGGTACTCTTTCTTTTCTCCGCGATGAGAACGATGCAAAGAATTTCGTGGTCATTTTGGGCGCGTGGACAGCCTTGTTAGATACATTGGTCGGTATGATTGCATTTAATACCGCATTTGGTTTCTCCTTCATCGAATACATGACCGTATTCTGGATGTACCTTGTGCCCTTGGTCATCTTTGGATTTTACCTCGTCAAGGGATTCTTTAGCCGGAAAAGAACAGCTTAAATCAAATATAACCAAAAGTGTTTTTCCTTTATTTTTAACGCATACTGCACAGTCCATATAAGGCTACTTTGCCTTCTTTGACTCAGAACAACAGGAGCGTATTTTATGAAAGCAGCGTTCATTCGACAACATGGCACGATCGACCAGCTGGACGTGGGCGAAGTTGACGTGCCAAAAGTGGGCCCTAATGACGTGCTCGTGGAAACCAAATTTTCCGCATTAAACCACCTCGACATCTTCGTGGTCGCAGGTTGGTCTGGTCTTTCGCTTCGGATGCCTCACATTATCGGAGCGGATGGGGCGGGCATCGTAAAGGAAGTTGGCTTCGCGGTCACAAACGTCAAAGCCGGCGATCTAGTAACAATAAATCCCGGATTAAGCTGTAACAAGTGCGAATATTGCCTCAACGGGCAGCAGAATTTTTGCGCCGACTTTTCTATCCTCGGAGAGCACCAGTGGGGAACTTTTGCGCAATATTTTAAGGTACCCGAGGTCAGCGTGATGAAACTACCACCAAATTTCCCGCTCGACAAGGCCGCGGCGGCTCCCCTTACCTTCCTTACCGCGTGGCGGATGCTAGTTAGTCGGGCGCGAGTGC
>MBAA01000115.1:31679-35337 GCA_001940655.1 Promethearchaeota archaeon CR_4 | reverse complement strand
CACGATGAGCAACCAAGGGGAATTTCGATCAGTGATGAATTTAGTCCTCAATGGTGCCCTATCGCCAGTCATTGATCGCGTATTTCCTCTGGCCCAAGCGAAAGATGCCGAAAAATACCTCAACCAAGCCAACCAGTTTGGCAAAGTCTTGTTAGAAATAAAATAATGCACAATCGTTAGTTCCTTTTTTTTCCAATTCAAAAATGCAAGTATTATCTTTTACCCACCACGCAGAGATAAATCGCGGTTTCAGTTTCACCATCCACGCCGAGGAGGTTATTCACTTCGTCGTCATACATCGCCCCGACCCCGCAGGCCCCGAGCCCAAGTGCCGCTGCCGCTAACATGACGTTCTCCGCAATGTGGGCAGTATCCAAATATATGTAACGGTAAGCCCGTTGGGAGTATTTCCAAGCACTACGTTCCACAATCACGGTCCAAATGATAGTTAACGGCGCGTCAGCCACGAATTCTTGGTCGAGGGCTGCCGCGGCAAGCTCGAGTTCCAGTGATCCCTCTTTGAGCAGCTCTGCTTCATGCTTGCGTACATTATAATGGTATAATCCTGGCAGGAGGTTGGTAATGTTTGTGGCCAGAAAGTAGGTCTCTGCTGGATACAACGCGCCCGCTGATGGCGCAGCCCTGAATCCGAAACCTGCGGTCTTGTAAGTGATCCCTTGGCCCGCCCAGAGTAATTGCCCCAGTTCTTCCAAGGTTAGTGATTTTAACCCGAATTCTCGGTGAGATCTCCGCTTTGCGATCACATCCCACAAGGGTGCACCCCCGGACGTTTCTGGTTTCGGCAATTCCACTGTTTTGGCATCCGCATATATCTTAAAAGGGATGGGCGTGCGCGCCGTACTGCTCTCGTGAAGGGGGAGACGGCCCCGCTTGTATTTTGTAGCCTGCTGAAATTTCCGTCCAATTTCTCTTTCATCACGTTCCATATGGATCACGTTATGTTTTCAAACCGAAACCTACATCTCATAGATCAAGGCGGGCGAATCGAGAACGTTGATACTCCCACACATCTCGTTTATGAGGGTCGTTTTTTAATCCTTGGAGATATTATCTCCCCTACGGATTAATTAAAGTGACCTCTATTGGACATCGAATTCAAAGGCTCACCATTCATTGGCGAAAAAGTCCGCTTGCGACCATTTGAAACAACGGATTTAGATGCCATTATGCAATGGTGGAATACTTACGAAACGCGACGATTCCTGAAATCATTTATCCCCCACTCTCGTGGTCAAGAAGAAGACTGGTTGAAGAATGCAGAAGAGGAGGCAAAAAAGCAGATATCATTTGAATTTGCCATAGTGGAAAAAGACACGGGTAAACTTCTAGGGGGCGCGGGGTTAATGAACATAAATTGGATCAATCGCAAAGCAATGTTAGGCATCGGATTGCATAATCCAGCGAATCACGAGCGAGGATTCGGTACTGATACGATGCGATGCCTACTGAAGTTCGCCTTCCAAATCTTGAACTTGCATTCTGTTTCCCTTTCCGTGTATGAATATAATCCCCGAGCAATACACGTGTACCAGAAGGTAGGATTTAAGGAAGTGGGTCATCTGAGAGAGGCTCAGTTCTTCGAGGGGAAGTATTACGATGAAATCCTAATGGATTGCTTAGCTCACGAATTCTCCCCGTAAACTACTGGATACTTCAATGGATCTCTAAATTTGCTGAATTGGAAAGAATTTTTCTACCTGAAATATCAAATTCCCATAAACTTATTTAATCTGGCCTGCCAATAGTTGAGTGTAGCTATATTTCGCCGCACCTTCGTGTGAATTGTAGTTGCGTTCAAAGTGCATCCAAAAAGTGGTTTTTGTTGTGACAAGTGGAAAAGTCAAATGGTTTAATACTAAAAAAGGGTACGGCTTCATCACGCCAGCCGAAAGTGCGGATGGAACCAGCGATATTTTTGTCCACCACTCTGCCATCAAGGCAGAAGAAGGAGAAGAATTCAAGTCCCTGAATGAAGGAGACGAAGTAGACTTTGAAATCGCCCAAGGAGCCAAGGGGCCCGAGGCAAAGGAAGTTGTCGTGACGAAGAAGGCACCACCCCCTCCTCCAAGAGAGCGATCGGACCGTGGATTTGGTGGCGGGCGTCAAAGTTTTGGTCACGATTACCGACCCCAACGAGGGAGCGGTGGCGGCCGAGACGACGACCGGCGGGGCAATCGCCGGGGTTTCAGCCGCGGTGGTGGTGGAAGTCGTCGTGGTGGCGGTCGCCGCTATTAGACGCAATAATTCTCTTTTTTATTCCTAAAAAATGTGGAAAAAAATCCGATGGATAGGAACTTAATTTTCCTTACCCACTCGCATACTTTTTCGACCGACCGCGGTAAAAACTTGAAAGCATTTCGGCAATCACCATGATAAGGTCGTCTTGTTGGGTAATTGTGCACACCATTTCATCGGGTTTCGCCGTTGCAGGGCCATAAAACGCCTCTTCTTGGTCCCGGTTCGCCCCGAATACATTCACGGGGTATTCTGTGACTTCACGGAGGTCGACATTTGGCATTTTTGCCAATTCATCTGCGAGTTTTGGATCGGTGATTTTACTCGCCACGGTAATTTTCTGTGTTTTTTTACTTGCCCTGATCGCGTTCATTGGCAGGAGTGACATATCTGGCACGACAATAACGCACAGCGTCTTCGTGCGCCGGACCATTGCATCGATAAACATTTGGATGGTATGGCGAGTGACAATCTGCCACGTTCCTTCTGCCTTGAGGAGCTCAATGCCCTTGACATCGTTCCATACCGCGCCTAGTAGCTCTGCATTTTTCGCGGCAGACTCGCCAACCTTGGTAATGGGAGTTAAGACTGTCTGGACAGCAGCATCATACGAGGTGAGCATAGTTTGCGAGTATTTGTCCAGGTTCGTCGAAGTATCACTATTTAATTTATCCGCTGAACCATTGACATCTTTTTGCAGGGTTGTTATTATGGTTTCGAGATCCTTTCGTAGGGCCCCGGTTGCCTTTGAAAAGGTGCCTACCGTTGAGGTTAATACTTCCATGCTCTTTTCTTTTAATGATGTTAAAGTGGAACTGATAACTTCAGTCTGCTTGGTAGATGCTGTTTCCGCTGCGCCGGCGAATCCTTGTAGCACTTTGGTAATGTCCGCCTCTATACCGGAGAGCATGCTGACTGTATCATTTTCAATCTTCTTGGAAATCGTTTCACCCTGTTTAACAAGGTCAGTCGTTGATTTACCCAGCTGAGTCGTGAAATCAGAGAACAGAGTCGTTGTTGCTTCGCATCCCTGTTGAAATGGAGCTGAGACCTGCACCTCGATCGTATGGGTTTTTTCTGCCATATCTTTTATTGAGGCATCCGCTTTTCCTTTGACTTGGTTGCTGAATGTGTTGACATTTTCGCCGAGAGTTTGCTGGAGATATGTGATCTGGGATTTGCATTGGTCGGTAACGTGTGATTTTGCGGTAGCAAAGATATTCGTTACAATAGTGGCAACTTCTGCTGCTTGGGACTGCAACTGGGTGGAGAAAGCGGCAGTATGATCGGTGGTTACTTGCATCATCTGGTCGACATTCTGGGACGTGCTAGCAGTCAATTTTTCCGTGTTCGAGTTTGTGCTAGCGGAAAACTGCTGGAGACGAGTATTTAGATCGGTCTT
>MBAA01000115.1:31397-31653 GCA_001940655.1 Promethearchaeota archaeon CR_4 | reverse complement strand
CTGCCTCATATTCTTGGAATTTTTGGTTGACGGACGTTTTTATTCCAGCTATTTTTTCGTCAACCTGTTTCTTCAGAGTGCCCAGAATTCCAGCTAGCGTGCTTTTTCGGGTGTCCAGAACCGTTTTCATCTGGGTGAGAATGTCCGCGAGCTCTTTCTCAATCGCTTTATTTTGCTCCCCAATGGTGGTCTCGAGGGTTTTGGTCTGAGCATCTAACCCACTGGCAAAGGTTCCCGCCTGCGTGGTTAGACTTTT
>MBAA01000115.1:30129-31323 GCA_001940655.1 Promethearchaeota archaeon CR_4 | reverse complement strand
CACTCATCGCACCTGTTAAAGTTGCATTCAAGTCTTTCTTGAGTGTGACGAATTTGTCTGTCGTTGCTTTGCCTTTCTCGTTCAATTTCGTGATACTATTGGTAACGGAGGAGGTCATTTTTGAGTTAAGTTCGCCCCGTGCGTTCGTCTCGGTGGTTCCGAGTGCCGTGGACAAGTCTACAAGCCATTTTTCGAGCGTCTTTCCTGTTAAGTCCTTGTGCGTGACATAATCTGTTATGGCTTTTTGCTGGGCTTCAGTTACCGTTGTTGCGTGCGTGTCCTTCGCCCGTTGTAACAGTTCCTTGATAATTTTGTCGAGACTTTGCAATTTCCCGACAATTTGGTCTTTAGTTTGAGTTGCTTTCCCTGTATTCGCATCTCTGAAGGAATTTACCGAATTTATTTGATTTTGCACGAATTGCTGGGAATTCGCCGCAACCTCTTCCTTGCGGGCACTGACTGTTTCTCCCGTTTTTCCTTGGCTAGCAGTAGTTTCCCCTGCCACTTGTGTCTGAAATTTTGTGAGGGATTCGCGTGTTGTATTTATCGTTTGCTCGACAGATTGCTGAATAACGGTCTTTCCTACCACAAGGGCGTCATTATGTGCCTTTGCTGCAATATCCGTGGTTCGGGTGATCTCCTGACTCGCGGCAGAGATCTTCTGATCCGTGGCAGCTTTTTCCTGGGTTACAATTTCTACAACATGGGATTTAGTCTCACCAACATTTTTCTCTGCATCAGTGCGGATATTAGCCATTGCCTGTTCCATGGTTTTTTTAGCTTGTCCCATTTCGGTGTTGAACGTAGTCAATTTTTTTACTAAACCTTCGAACGGAGGCACTCCAAGGTATACATCAACAAGGCCTTTTGCCTTGGGAAGTTTTTGGGCTAACCCCTTTTTCACGAGGTCTTCTAAGACTTTTTTCACTTTTTCGAATTCAGTTTCACGATCCAAGTCCACGTAACCACATATTTCTCCTACAGTAATTTTACTTTTAATGAGGAGGAGTTCGTAACATCGGGCTTCCAACTCCTCTAATCCTAATTGTTCTTTTGCAAGATTCTTGAATTGTTCCACATTTTCACATCCTATAATCCCTTGTAAAAATATAATCTTGAAGTGGAATATTGCTGGAATTTCCTAAACAAGTTCCTGTCTCGCAGGTTTTTTTTATAACTTAGCTACTCATTATG
>MBAA01000115.1:29382-30120 GCA_001940655.1 Promethearchaeota archaeon CR_4 | reverse complement strand
CGCATTTTAATCTTGAAGGTTTAAATACAAATCTAAAACCAAAAGTCGTGGATAGATTATGGAAGATAAATATGTCCTCGCGTTGGACGTGGGAACCACGGGTCTGCGAGCAGTGGTGTATGATCACGATTTATCAGAAATTGCTAAGGCTTATCGAGAGACGCCGGTCATTCTCCCAAATCCTGGCTGGGTCGAACAAGACCCAATTATGATCTGGGAAAAAACGCAGGAAGTCATTCGGGAAGTATTAACTAAAGTACCTGCGACTAAAATAGTTGCTTTGGGCATCACGAACCAACGTGCAGCATTCACGATTTGGGATCCGAAGACGGGGAAACCCCTCATAAACATCATCGGCTGGCAAGACATCCGGACAGTAGATGAATGTAAAAAGATGACAAAAAATGCTCGTTACCGAATTATACGGGGTTTAATGCGATTCATCCTCCTTTTCAGGAAAAAACCATTCTTCTACGCGGCGTCCAAGATTGAAATCTCACCCATTCACGCGACTGTAAGAACGAAATGGATTCTAGACCACATCCCGGGAGTGACACGGGAAAAAGCAAAGAAACGGGAAATTCTCTGGGGGACCATTGACTCGTGGCTCGTCTGGAAGCTCACGGAAGGGCGGGTGCACGCAACAGATCCCTCGAATCTCTCCACGTCTGCATTCCTAAGTCCCTTCAATCTCAAATGGCTAACGCTTTATACAAAAACGATGAAAATCCCACTTCA
>MBAA01000115.1:24530-29357 GCA_001940655.1 Promethearchaeota archaeon CR_4 | reverse complement strand
GACGATGCCCCTAAAACCACCCGCTTCATACTAGAGACGCAAGATGCAACGTGTGGGGAACTCATCGATTGGCTCGTGGACGGGATTGGCTTAGTGTCGAAACCATCAGAAGTGGACGAACTTGCAGTGAGCGTCCCCAACACTAACAATGTCTACATAGTTCCGGCGTTCACGGGTCTCCGCTTTCCATATTGGGATCCTTACGCTAGGGGTACGCTTGTGGGACTTGCCCGGGATACTAATAAAGGTCATATTATGCGAGCGGTGCTCGAAGGAATCGGATTTCGAACCCAAGATTTTCTGTCCGTGATGTCAAGTGACACGAAAATTCCCGTGGAACACTTGCGCTGTGATGGGGGCGTGTCAAAAAGTGATTACTTGCTCCAGTTCATAGCTAACATCACCGGAGCAAAGGTCGAACGTGGGCAATCTACTGATATGACCGCAATCGGCGCAGCGATGCTCGCTGGTTTAGCGATTGGATTCTGGAAAGACTTGGAGGAATTGAAAAAGACTCGGAAAGTCGCAAGAGAATTTACACCTCAAATGGAACTCTCTGAAAAGGATGAAAAGCTCGCTCGTTGGCAAAAGGCCATCATCGCTGCAAAAGGGTGGGCGATCGACATTCGATCTTCAAAAGCCCCGAAGTGAGAACCGCCTCTTCCCCCTCTCAAATCTATGGTGAAATATGTTATGGTAGAAAAAAAAGTACTAACTGGTGTGGGTAAACACAAGAGTATCGGTCCTTACAACCTCGCAGTTCAAGCAGGGAACCTTCTTTTCGTGTCAGGTCAAATAGGGATTAATCCCGATACGGACGCGTTCGCAGGAGCTGATATCACCTCGCAAGCGGAACAAGCATTTAAAAATATAGATGCCGTTTTGAAAGCAGCAGGCGCTAGCTTGCGAGATGTCGTAAAGGTGGATGTATTCCTAACGAATATGCAAGATTTTTCCACCTTAAATGACGTGTACAAAAAGTTTCTGGATGGAGCTCTCCGGGGAAGTCCTTATCCCGCGCGCACCACCATTGAGGCATCCGCGCTTCCCAAGGGGGCGTTAGTGGAAATTGCCGTGACGTGTGTGAAATAAACTTTTCCTCTGACAAGTTTCCCTTCCATTATTAAGATTTGGGCTGGATTTTATGAGCCAAAAACCTAAAACATTAATTTAATTCTGTCTAAGAGTTAGTATACTTCAAAATGGATTCGTGAATCGTATACCCAAATTAAATTACACCCGTTTCATCCATAATTGGTTGTTATCACGGTATGCGAAAATACCATATCCCTTGAACGCACAAATCGAGATAACTGCCCGGTGTAATTTCAAGTGTGGTTTTTGTGGAATCACCCAGAACACGGATCTCTACAATGACCGGGAAATGACCACGGAAGAGATAAAACGAATTATTGACCAGCTTGCAGATCTGAAGATCACCACCATATCAGTTACAGGTGGGGAACCCCTACTACGGAAGGATTGTGGGGAAATAATCTCTTACATCCGAAAACATGGATGCATCGCCGCGCTCGCCACAAACGGGTGGTTTCTCAAGGAACGTCTCCTAAGTGGGGTTCTCAATAAGCTCGAATATGTGATGGTATCGTTAGATAGCGTTGATCCTGAACGTCACGATAGGTATCGAGGAGTTAAGGGTTCCTGGCAGAGGGCAATTGAAGGCATCAAGGAAGCCCGGCGCCGCAATATCACGACTATCATTTCCTCGGTCATTACCGCGGAAAACTTTCACGAGATGGAAGCGTTAGCAAAATTTGCGCGAGATCTTGGCTGTGCAATTGAAATTATGCCGTGCGAAGATATCGTCCGGTTAGAGAATGGAAAGACTTTCCGAGCACCTGACATCCAAACAAAGCATTGGGTTCCCAACTTACGGAAGTGGGGCAGGCAAATCCGAAATCTCATCCCCCGATATCCGAACCTCACAACAGATTATTTTACCGCCCGCATTGTTGAGGAAGGTGGATTTGGTTATACCTCTTTTCGCTGTAACGTGGCAAAAGCCTATATTTTTGTACGGTATAATGGCGAAGGAAATTGGCCTTGCAAAATCCATCCTATCCTACGCATGAACCTACTCAAATATCCTGTCAACAAAGTATACCGGTCGAAAGAAATATCGCAAATTATGGAAAAATCCGATTCCTACCCCTTCTGTAAGGGCTGCCGCTTGGGATGTGCGGTCGTTGCTACACTTACAACAAAAATGATTTCCGTGGTGCAGAAATTTGTCTTTAGGGTGTTCCTCTGGTCAGTCAAGGTCGGATGAAATTGGGTATTTTTGATTATATTCTCTGAGTATTTTGAGAATAGTAGATGTTTCCTCGTCGTACCAGGTTTCATAAGCATCGGCAACTGCGAAAGACCAACCGCCCCTTATGTCTGGCGATAAGACCTGCACGTTGAATTGCATGTCACTTTTAGTCATTGCCTCAATAACATTCACTGAGCTCCTATGTGCTGTGGGAACCGCCACTATGACCTTCCGGGTGCCGTGTTTTTGTAAACTGAGGATTGCTGCTTGCGTGGTAATGCCCGAAGCGAGACCATCGTCAATAAGGATAATTTCTGCAGAGGTTAGATCGTTCGGGAGCAGGTAATTCCGAAATAACCGCGTACGTTGCTCCACCTCTTCGCGCGCTCTATCTACTTGAGTATGAATGACTGACTCGGTGAGATTTTCTCGCTGAATAGCAAGATTATTAAAACTGGTTGTCCCATCCGCTGTAATTGCACCGAAACCTGCTTCTGTCGTCCACGGATATTGAATTTTACGCGCCACCATAACGTAAAGGAATTTTTGAAAGGAATTTGCGATGGGAACCGCGACAGGGACGCCACCGTTTGGGATCGCAGCAATCCACACTTTTGAATTGAAATTTATTCCTTTCAAGAGTTGAACAAGCATATTGCCTGCATCGGGGCGATCTCGAAAAGTGGGCATGGAAATCACTCCAAAAAATATCTTTTGCGATGTTTTTGATTTATAAAAGAAATGAATTTATTCCAAAACTTTGGGGCGGTGAGATCGTTTCATATCATCTTCTGAGATGCCGTGGTCAGACGCAATTTGTGCGAGAAGCGAATCGAGAGTCAAGTAACAATTCAACTCGAACAACGGGAGAAAGTTCGACCTGAGACGCGTGGGACGGTTATACATACTATAGGCCTCCTGACGCCCGGGCACGATGAGGCATCCGTTGACCCGTTTACAGAAACGGCCGAGATCTGAATCCTCGAATGACGTGATACCGAAGATTTTCATGCCCGAGATGAATGCTTGCATAGCGTAATCTAAGGTTTGGTCCGTTGATCCACTCCCTGAGGTCAATATCGCCAAGTCTCCGTCCGTCCGGAGTTCCCAGTGTCCTTCGTAGATGACCCGCAAATCTTTATTGGGTTCCTTATGGAGGTGGCCATATCGGATAGCTGCTACATTATTGACGATCTCGTCCCCCCCGACACCCCGGAAGTAGACTTTGTGACCTGAATTCGTGGGGATATAAGACGAAATTAAATCCGTGAACGCCTTGAGATTGTCCATGGACTTTTCATAAAACTCATAGGATTTTTCATATAATTTCAGAATCTCTTGGACAGCGACTTCGAATGCTTTGAGAGATTCCTCGGGCGTGCTAGCAACACTATGTCCTACGCATACTCCTGTGACAGCTGATGTAAGTTCGAATTCCGTGCCAAGGGGCGCAAATAGACTATTGCGATTTTTCGATCCTTCAAGCACGAGCGTGTTGGGGAATGTTTCGGGTAGTTTGGCATTATATGACATAAAAATGACGTGAAGACCATCCTTCTGCGCAGCTTCCGCGTGAGTTAAGGGAGATCCCGTGCCAGATCCCGTATTAACAATAAAAACATCTCCCTTCTTCCACGGACGCAGGTTCGCATTCTTTGTTGGAAGGATGATGGGAAATCCGTTGTGTTCCAAGCATTCCTCTGCGAGCAGGATGGATTCCAAGGATCGACCTTGGCCATCGACAATAATCGAAGCTCCTGCATTCCTAGCTTCGATAAGGATGGCAAAAATCGCCTTCAATTTCTCCCGATCCAACCCTTTCAAGGATTCCTTCACACAGTTCGACAGATATTTGTAGGCATCGAAAAACACTTTCAGGCCGTTCATATCCACGTCAATCTCCATTTTTAATTTATGCTCAATTAACGACTATTCTCTAAAGGAATATTAATTTCTCTTTTCATAAGGAGATATTAAAAAACAACTGACAGAAGTACTTCTTAAAGTAATATTCAATTTCTAGGATAGAACGGGCACTTATTTTGTAAGCATTCTTTGTTTAAATCAGTAAATTCACACCGAATCTTGTGGTTGCTCCTCATTTCCACCCCGAGATTTTCTTTCACGAAATTGATAGCTTGGTTAATAGCCAAGAACGTATTTCGCTTACAGCATCTCGGGCCACCGTGATTGGCAATGGTTAAGAGGCTCTTTGCGGTCATAGTATTACTCAATTTCCATTCCTCCCTTGAAAGTGGTGTGGAATTCGTGACTAAGGCGATAAAAATTCCCGTTCCAACAGCTGCTCCACAATCCCCGTAAAGACCACAAAAACCACCCAAGACGTTCGATGCCCTAAATTTTGCTTCCATTAGTTTGGGAGACTTTTTTGCATAATCCTTCTTGACGTTGTAGTAAGCCGCGAGCAGGACTGCGGGGACGAGGAAGTGATGTTCCGGGCCATGCATTTTTACTTGCGGACTTTTCATCAAATTCAAGGCAAGCTCCAGAGGATCCTCACCGGTGCTTGTAGTGCAATAACTCTCTATGAG
>MBAA01000115.1:23618-24518 GCA_001940655.1 Promethearchaeota archaeon CR_4 | reverse complement strand
ATATCTGGCAAGTAAATCCCGCACTCGCTGCTCAATTTCATCTCGAATTGTTCGTATTTTTTCGATGGGTTGTCCACTCGGGTCTTCAAGGTGCCAATCTTCAACCGTGCGGAGAAGGTACACGGGGCAAAAGTCGTCCGCCCCACAACCCATCGTCACGATCACGGTGGAACCTCGCAGGAGTTCGTTTGTGATCTTTTGGGGTGTAAAACCTGAGAGGTCGATATCTTTCTCCCGCATGACTTCCACGACTTCGGGGTGAATTGCTTTTGCTGGTTTCGTCCCGGCACTCACTACATCAACTCCTTCCCCTCCTAACTGACGGGCGAACGCCGCAGCCATTTGACTGCGCCCAGCATTCTGGACGCATACAAATACGAATTTCTTAACCATAATGCTTGCACATCAATCTTTGCTTCCTTCCATATTTTCCTTTTTTTCTTCGCAGGTAACAACTTCACGGGCAGTAGCGGTGCACTTCAAATCGGGTTGCTCCGTGGGGGGACTTGGAGGCCAAAAACCCTTCTTGCCGAGCCATTTTCCAATATATACGAGGGCCAGCATTACAGGAACTTCCCAAAATAACCCCATTGTCGTCCCGAGAGCCGCAATGGATCCGACTCCGTATAAAGTGATAGCGGAGGCAATGGCAATTTCAAAGTGACTCGATGACCCGATGATGACGGTGATGATCGCCTCGCGGTATCGGAATTTCAGGAGTTTAGTTATCAGCAAATTAATGCTAACCACAATGACAAAGCTGAGTAGCAAAGGTTCCGAGATCAATGGTAACAACACTGGATTCGAAAGGATTACCCCCCCGTTAAGTGCAAATAATACGATCAGGGTAACGAGTAACGCAACGATTGCTACCTTGCCGATCTTCTTCTTGTAGACGGT
>MBAA01000115.1:23355-23563 GCA_001940655.1 Promethearchaeota archaeon CR_4 | reverse complement strand
GCCACTATGGGAAATCCTATGAAAACCGCAGCAGCGACTAATAATGCTACCCAATCGATGGGAATGGTTGTGCTATAGACAATATTTTGGAACCCTAGGAGTAACCCGACAACGGGGGCGTAGAGGAAGATAATTGTGATCGTGTTGATACTTGTGTTCACGACATTCTGTTCTTGGTTGCCCTCTGCCAAGTATCCCCACACAAGAA
>MBAA01000115.1:21240-22854 GCA_001940655.1 Promethearchaeota archaeon CR_4 | reverse complement strand
TTTGGGTAATCAGGATCGATTTTTAATTCTTGATTCTCTCGCGGAGACAGACAGGTGCGTGTGCGAGATCGAAGCGATCCTTAACAAGGCACAATCAACTGTCTCGCACCACTTGCGGATTTTAGAAGATGCTGGATTGATCCGGGGATGGAGAAAGGGAAAATTTACGCACTACTCACTGGTTCGATCGAAAATTCAGGAATTTCAACAGGAATTAACCCAATGGATTGAAAAAATCAACAATTGGATTCCCACGTGAAATTTACATAGGTCTCTATTTAAATAATACAATTGAAATTCATCCAATCACCTAAAGGGATTTAAAGACATTCTGCTATTTCCGAAAAAACCCGACTTATGACAATTCTCTTTTTTCCAGTCATTTTCAAGAAATATTTAAAAAGAACTTCACGTCAACGATAACTTGCACAACTATGTCTTGGGACTCTATCTACATGCAAGGATTAAGCGGTTAATACCGAAGTCTTGCAGTTTCATAACATGATGGATAGAAAACCGACAACACGGAAAAATATGTGACAGAAGGTAAAGGAACATGAAAACGAGAATGAAAGTCGCTTCTTTTATGATAGTGGCGCTATTCGCGCTCGGTGTGTTGGGTGGGATAACTACAATTCAAGGAAGTCCCGCTCTAGCATATGACCTTATGGATGTTGGGCCGGAACTCAGATCTAAAGGCTCTGATGCTTCGCTTATAAGCGGGGATATTTCAGGTTCGGGAGACACAGGCGGAGCAACCGCTGCACTCGAGATTCTCGATACCAAAATCTGGATGAGTTTAGATGATTATATCGGAAGGTATTTCTTGTCCCAGTTTGACTTGGTAGCAGAGAGTGAGTTGACCCAGATCTGGGTGCAAACTAATTTGGGTTGGCCTGCTGGAGATGCACGATCTTATCCAGTCATCACCCAGGAACAGGTGGATTACCTGTTGAATGAATTCGACACAAATATCTACCCCGTAGATACCTCGTATTTCGGGACGCCCGTAACCCTCGATGGTACTTATTCGTTACTAGAAGCATGGGGTTATTTCGACCCCGGTTATTACTACGATGAAACCGCGCGGAACGTGATCTTGGTTTCAAATATCCGCGATGACCAGTATTATGACTCCAGTTACCCCTACTTCATCGCGGGCTTCTATTCGCCATCATTCGAGGCCTACTTTGATAGAAACATCATCAGCATCGATTGCAAAGAATGGGAGAATCGAGTCGGCCCGGACGGGTCACGACCTTACCAGTTCGAAGGAACAATTGCCCATGAGTACCAGCACCTCATCCACGATGACTACAATCCTGAAGATGACACCTACATGAACGAAGGGTGTGCCGATTTTGCAGAAATGCTCTGCGGCTATGGGGTTCCTTGGGGTCACATTAACCCATATCTCGCAAATCCCAAGAACTCGCTCACCCTGTGGGGTGACCAAGGGGATCTCGACATCCTTGCGGATTACGGTGCAGCAGCAATGTGGGCGATCTATCTGAATGACCAATTCGGCAGTCAGTTCTTGGCCCAATTCGTGCAGGCAGGCATTCCGGGTGCCGCAGGGGTTGATGCCGCGCTCATTGCCTCCGGGTTTGCTCT
>MBAA01000115.1:20891-21227 GCA_001940655.1 Promethearchaeota archaeon CR_4 | reverse complement strand
GTTTACCACGACTGGCGGGTTGCCAACCTCATTCATTCGGACAAACCCGGACATGGAAAGTACAACTACAAGTCAATCGATTTCACCGTTGAAGAAGCGGGTGCACTGGGGGTAACTGAAGTCACGGATTTCCCCGCGGATATGGTTGGTAGTCTGTTTGCTTTTGCTACTGACTACCTCGAGTTCTCCAACTCCCCAAATATACGTGCTTTCGTGAATCTCCTATTGTTTGATGGTGCAGATGACGCTACCATCGTTAACACATGGGAACTAACAGACTATGGCTGGTACTCAGAAAATCCGGGTAATTTGGCGAATAACGTGATATACGGTTCT
>MBAA01000115.1:16688-20830 GCA_001940655.1 Promethearchaeota archaeon CR_4 | reverse complement strand
TATGGGACTTCGGGTTTGTGCAGGTTTCCACCGATGAGGGCGTGACTTGGACATCTCTTGCAAATGAATATACAACTTCTGATCACGATCCTGATGCCCATCCCGATATCGTTGCCAACCTCCCTGGTCTGACTGGATACTGTAATAGTGATGATTTCGTCCCAATGACCTTTGATCTCACGGCATATGCCGGACAAGAAGTTCTCATAGGCTTCCGGTATATGACGGATTGGGGTACTGTTTTAGACGGTTGGTTTATCCAAGATGCTACTGTTAGCGGTACCGCTGTCTCCCTGGAACCACTGCTTCGATATATCCCTGACATGGATTGGCAGGTTACCATTGTCTTGAAAATTGAAGACAAGAAACACACCAACTTCGTGATCTATGATATGGTCACCTGTGACAACACTGAATGTGGGATTACGCTGATGCCTAGGGCAGGGTCAATAACCTACTACGCGATTGTGAGTCCCTTAGCCGATGAAGGGTACGGTACTTACCACCTGTGGAATCCGAAACCGCACTGTGGTAGATAAGACTCCCACAATCTCTTTTTTTTATTTTTAAAAATATGGTTGCAATCTCCCTGAATCTTCGGGTAATCGAACGCACACTTTAAACTAATGGGTTCTGGTCATTTTATAAAGCGAATGAAACCAGTAACTGTCGTCTTCTTAAAAAAATCAAGAATTTTTCAGGTTTCTTATATTTCAAACCCTTTTGAGGCATTCATCTCTATACTCTTATGAGTGGTGTTCGACTCAACAGGGTTCTCTGGGGCGAGAAATTGAATGCAAGGAAGCCACAGATATACACTCATCGGGATAATTATGTAATGACAAAATGTCAAAAATCCTGCTAAAAATAATCCTGCGGATATAATGACAAGGGATTGTTGGCGCATACTCGTTTGTTTCTTACCATTCTAAATCCCGCCTACCTTATTCGTATCCTTAGGTTCGATAGGTTTCCTAGGAACAGGGATGGTTTTTTTTCTAGATTTTAAACATGCATATGATCCTAAAAGGAAGATTATGATTATTAAAATGATATCGTTCCAAAACGTAATTAGATAACTATCCCCTGAAGATATTACAAATTAGGTCCACGGGATATAAATGTTACCTAATACTTCCCCGCAATATAGGACACTAAGGAAAATAATTTGATAACCTCGATTTGAAGCAAATTTAATCCTGAATTTATCTAAGGTGTCATTGATCGGCATTTGAAATCGATCTTAACCTTTTATAATAGTCTCTTTCCTCGATTCCCTTTATAAAGGGTTATTGTGGCGCCATATCGGCAAGAAAGCTTCAGAATTCTTTCCTCCTCCTTATCACGAAATAATTAGGTTTCGATTTCCCACTCGTCAAAGACTTTTAATTCTCTGATCTCTTCAAGGAAGCGGGAGGGGTGCCCGAACACGTCCTGCACGTAGAACCGAGGACTAAATTGTGGGTATGAGAGAAAGAGGTAATCTTTCGCCCGCGTGCAGGCTACGTAGAATAACCGGCGTTCTTCTTCAATTGCCGCATCTTCCCCGATCGCGCGCGAGATGGGTAAGCCCCCTTCCACGAGGTTGATCACGAACACGGCTTGCCATTCTAACCCTTTTGCCTGGTGAATAGTTGAGAGAACCAACGGGCGTTCCTGTTCGATTTCCGAACCCTCTAAGAGTGTTTCGCCCTTAAACGACATAATCGTGAGGATATCGGATAGAAATGCAGTGATGTCGTGATATTTAGCACCAAAGTTGACTAATTCGTGGAGGTCTGCTTCCCGATCAGCCCAATTTTCATATTTCGTACTCAAAAATGGTGTGATGTATTGAATGATCGTGTCAAGGAGGGCGGGGAGGTCGGGCCATTTGTCGGTGGGCAATTGCGTGCGATCCGCGGGATTGAAAATATGTTTGAGGAAGAATTGTTGCAGTGCTCCCAGAGCGAGTTTCCCTTGCACGCGGACCCGCATTCCACTGAGCGTGTGGTCGAGGTTCTCGGACACAAATTTCTCCATGGGATTCGGGTTCTGGATGAATGTGGCAATAATCTTTTGGGCGGCGGTTTCGCCCACCCCGGGGTGCATCGTCAACACCCGTGTCCACTGTACCTCGTCCTTCGGATTGGTCAGGATGATGAGGTAGGCTAACGTGTCCTTGATGTGTGCTTGTTCGAAAAAGCGCATCCCCGCCCGTACCACGTAAGGAATATTGGACTCCACGAGCGCCTTTTCGAGGGCGATACGGTGACTGTTAGCCCGGAAGAGGACCGCGATCTCGTGAAGGGGAATCCCCTCGTGCCTGAACTGGAGAATTTTCTGGCAGATAAAATACGCCTCCACATCTTGGGTGGGACACGGACAGAGCGCGGGTTTCTCACCTCGCGAGCGAGACGTACGTAACTCTTTTTCGAACTGTTCCAGGTTGTGACTAATCGATGCGTTCGCGAGGGCGAGGATCTCCGGGCGACTGCGGTAATTGGTTTCGAGTTTGTACGTTTGGGTGCCGGGGTATCGCTCGGTAAACTTGAGCATGTGCTTGAAATTCGCCCCCCGGAAGCTATAGATTGCTTGGGCATCGTCTCCCACCACCACGAGACTTTCTGCACCCTTGCTCAACTCGAACACGATGTCCGCTTGGATGGCATTCACGTCCTGGAACTCGTCGACCAACACGTGCCGGATACCTTTTCTCACCTTGTCCGAAACGGTTTCCGTACGGAGCAGCACCAGAAAATTTAACAAGAGGTCGTCAAAGTCCATGACGTTGGTTTCCCGCTTCTTATCGTGATAACCTTGGAGTATCTTCTTTATTTCGGGCACGACACGCGTGTAATCGGGATATTCGGTTTTTACAATATCCTCTACTTGCTTTTCTTGGTTTAGTGCTGTGGAATAGATGTCGGAAAACTCGCTGGCTTTGGGATACCGCGTTTTCTGGTCCTTGGGGATGGCCTGTCCCATGATGAGTCGAAACAGGGAGAGCTGGTCGTCCCGGTCGATGATCGAGAAATTGTTACTATATCCCAGTGCTTGGGCATACTTGCGCAGGAAGAGGTTGCAGAGGTGGTGGAAGGTTCCCGCGAGCAAACCTTGGGTCTTGCCACCGGACACCCGCTCGACTCGCCGCGTCATTTCCTCTGCGGCCTTTTTCGTGAAGGTGACGAGGACGATAGAGGCGGGAGAACACCCTTGCTCGATCAAGTATGCCACGCGGTACGTGAGCGCCCTCGTCTTGCCCGATCCCGCCCCTGCGATGACTAGGGCAGGCCCCTTCCTATGGGTCACTACCGCCAATTGTTCCGCGTTCAACTCTTTATGGAACCGGTCGGAGACAGGTTTCACGGGTACTTTCACGATAAAGGTCTTCTTCCCCAGTAAGGTCACCTCAAAGTAACTCGATTTTACGCGAATTTAGCGGTTTGACTCGCAGGATAGCTATATGATTAGACTCTTGTTACTTCCGTATAAAAAATCAAACAATCCATCGTCTTCAAGATCAAATTTTGCTGTTTAAAATCGGGAAAAATCAAGGACTAATAGTATATTGATGTAAAATATTGTTCCCAAAATCCCGGTATATGATGGTTGCATTATCGGTTTCAAAAGTTGCTTCCAGATACCCCCTACTTTCAGAATACCAGTTGCTGAACATCGGGTGCTCAGTAAACGTACCGAGTTCTGCATACATGATACCCGAACGATTTGAAAAGGATATGGCGTGTGAATGGCCGGAGAAAACAAAATCGACATCATAAGTCTGAAATAATGATTCCACCTCGGATTTCATCCCATCATAATTAAAGTTGTGAGCCATTACGATTGTCCAATCTTGGGCAGGAATTGTCGCGAGTTGGGTCTCCAACCATTCCTTTTGAGGTGCTGAATATTCACTGATGCCCCATTCGAGATCCAGCAAAAGAAAGTGGATCTTATCAACATCAATCCGATACCAAAGACGAGATCCTGATTGAAGTGGCATTTCTTCTGGATAAAAGTAATCCAGATAATATTGGGTTCCGCCTAAAATGGTATCGTGATTTCCAATGAGGGGGCGAATCGGAATTCCAGTCATGTAATGAGATATTATGCCAATTCCTTTCTGCCAATTGCCATCTAGAAAACCTAAATTTATAAAA
>MBAA01000115.1:15929-16682 GCA_001940655.1 Promethearchaeota archaeon CR_4 | reverse complement strand
AACATGAAAAACAACCTGAAATTGTTAACCGGATTTGAAATTTCTGCTAACGCTTGAAGGCTAGCATTTTCCTCAGACAAGTATCCGTAATGAAAATCCGTGGCTATCGCTATCTTTAATGGTTTATCGTTTAGAGGAGGAGTGATAAATGTATGATTGTCCTCAGTATTTATTTGGTACCAATATTCGGTGTCGGGGATCAAATCTTCTAACAGAAAAGTATGCTCATTCCTGAAATTCGGTTCGGTTACTGAATGCGCTGATATGTTATTCCCCCATTGAAAACTGTTTTTCGTTTTTTCATTGGTCCAGAAGGTAATTGCCATATTTGGGATACCATTTTCCCCGACCCCATCCGCTACGAGGAGGAGAGGACTAGTATTTCCCGCGTAATGAGATAGAGAAATTGAAATGAAACCATAAAATCCAAACGACAAAACTAATAGAAAGATACACAACGCTTTTACGAATTTTCGAGGTTTATATTGTAAAATTTTGGTTTTTAGCTCGTGTCTATCAATAAGTACCACGATTGGGATGATTGGGATGCCTAGTAACAGGATGAATGGTGATAGGTGGAAAAATCCAAATAACTCGTAGATGCCACGAAAACTTAAGATCCATAGTATAAACAGAATTTGAATTATTGGGACAGCAACTATGATGGCGAGCCATGCCACGGACATCTTCTTGGTTTCTTGTCGAGAAGGGGGCGTAGTTTTGAAAGATTGTTCTCCCATTTTTCTTCAGAGT
>MBAA01000115.1:15779-15921 GCA_001940655.1 Promethearchaeota archaeon CR_4 | reverse complement strand
GTTTGAAGGTTAGTGATGTAAACTAATTATAAAAACCGTATAGTACAAAAATTATCGAACATAAATTTCCGAAAAATAGTGAAGGACGGGATTGTTATATTGAATAAAATCCTCGTACATACATCTCGTGCAAAATTAGTGC
>MBAA01000115.1:13877-15729 GCA_001940655.1 Promethearchaeota archaeon CR_4 | reverse complement strand
CTTTTGGAGGATTTCCTGGATTTTAGGGCGCATCTCTTCCCACGAAGGGGCGTCAAGCACTTCCGTGTATGAGAGGCCCGAATTTTGGAAGATCCACGCATCTGAGTCCCCATCCCGTCTGAATCCCTCCTCGCAGACAAGGGTGTCGAGCAATTGAGACACTTCCCCCGTCTCCAGGTCGAGTTTACAAATACCTACTTCCACGATGTAATCATAGGTCGCATCGAGGCCGGTGGTTTCGATGTCGATCACGCAGACTTCCATGGATGCTCTCGGCAATACCACGGCGGAACTCCCTTTTTAAACCACGAGATTCCACTACCTTCTGAATTACTGAATTATTTCTCCTCTAACCTCCAACCAAAATTCTTCATCTCTTCTAATCCCGTGGATTGTCCTCGGAAATGTCGAGGAGGTGGAGAATCAGAAATTCTCCGCACTTCTGCTTTTTAAGATAGTTTCTCGGATTAGAGTGTTCACAACTCCCCATCCATTTCGACATCGGGGTTTTAGAGGTTCAATTCGGAGGCTTCGAAGGACTTGACTGAAATATTTACGCCGGTGGTTTCCAATGTGGGAATTTCCCCAAACGTTTTTTTAACCGCTCAAGTCAACCACGTGGGAGAAGGGGTCTTGGCAGTCTTGGAAGCGTTCACAATTCACCCTTATGGCGCGTGCGAGGGATGTGTAAAGAATGTATGTGATAAGTGTGGGGCTGGAGGATTATATATAAGGGCGACTTTTAGACCTCTTGAGGGAGACCAATTCGTGGTACGACTCTGGGCACCCCAAGTAGCCCCATTCACCCGGTATACCCGTTCTCAGCTAATTCGTGAGTGGCGTACCTCTCCCGATGAGTTGAACGCGCGTTTACGAGTCTATATTGGATTGCCTTTTCTCCTCGCAGGATTGAATTTACGCGTGCAAGGAGCAACGACCCACGCGGTTGCCCGATTAACCTGCATTCCGTGGGAGACAGTGCACTCGGAATTAGCAGCGCGGAAGGAAAAACTGGAGGCGGAAGCACGGGCTACCCAAGAAGCATTGGAAGCACAAAAAGCTCGGGATGCTCTTGAAGAGCAACGAGAGCGGGAAAGACAGAAGGCAAGAGAAAAAGCACGCATTCGCGAAGAGGTCAGGAAATCTTATTATGAATCTATCCAAGAAGAAAAATTTCGGAATCTCGATCCTCAAATTCGTAAATTTTACCGAGAAAACTGGGGATTCGATCCAATAGAAGATCGCGTTATACCTCCTCCGAATGCTTCGAAACATCCGCGCTGGCAGAGAGAGACAAGCATCCAGTTCTTTTATGAGACGGAAATACCATTGGAAGTGGATCCTGAACTCATTGCTGCGGGCATAAGTATGTATGCTCGCGTGGAAGTGTTAGGTTCCCGAGAACCACATAATCGCCTTATTTTTAGACGAGGTGGAATAAGCAAAGGAGTAGATTGTATCCACACCATAATCCACGCGGCATCTCTTGAAGAGCTTGTCGAACTAACGAAGGGCGATTATGGTGAAATGGTTCGGATAACACCGGGGCAGCCAGCGAATATCCCTCCATGGGAACATTTTGCTGCGTTGAAATCTTTTGCAGGGGGACTTGCCGCTGCCGGTATACTTAACGTCCTATTACCAGAACGCTTCGGGCGTCAAGATCAAGAATCCGCTCCGCTTGAAATGAACTCCGCCCTCATGAAACAGCTTTGCGATGCGCTACAATCAGTCGCACCTGACATAATCAAAGAACGCAAGATTATGATGCAAGGCAGTTTGATAGAAGCGGCGCCAGAGGACTGGTTGCGTCAACGGTGGTCCCTCCTCCAGAAATCTTATGGTGTCAATT
>MBAA01000115.1:13672-13854 GCA_001940655.1 Promethearchaeota archaeon CR_4 | reverse complement strand
CTTGTTTCGTTAGAAGCTAATACACAGTTAAAGTTGCTCCGCATTTTTCTGAGTTTTACCCACAGCAAAGTAGAGCGTGTTGTAAAGGTGGGTCCCAAATTTCTCCCCGTTGTGCTCACTCCTAGTAATATCCAGGCGATTAATGATACTTCCCTGTTACAACAAGCTATATTCGCTATATG
>MBAA01000115.1:11177-13645 GCA_001940655.1 Promethearchaeota archaeon CR_4 | reverse complement strand
GCAGTATGAACAGATCCCACGCTTGGTTATCAAGCGTGTCCTCGAATTGAATGAACAAACTTCGCCCGAGATAAAAAAACTCCTTGAAACCTTGAGAAACGGTGCTCTACAAACTTGGCAGGAGAATCAGCTTAGCGATCCTGCAAAAGAACATTCTTTCCTCCGAGAAAATCTTGATACCTTAAATAATACGAGCTTGGACGCTGTTACAAAATAGTGAATATTTGAAAGAACGTTTGTAACATGAAAATTAGGCCTGCCGGTGGATCTTGGAAGCGCCTTCCTCAATCGTGACTAAGTATTGGGAGTCAAATGGTTCAGCAACCTCCGGAAAGTGCGTGATAAGGACTAATTGCCTATATTCTTTGCCTAATTCGAGTAGGACATTCACGAAATCCCGCCGGGCATCGTCTGCGTCCAATGATCCAAGGTCCCCCTCGTCGATGAAGAGGAAGCGGGGAGTACTGTACTTGAGACTGAGCAACTTTTTACTAACCGCGAACCGGAGCGCGGCATTGATCTGAGTTTGTTCTCCCCCAGAGAAACTATCTACTGGTCGTTCCTTCGTTTCTGGGTCATAAACAGATACTTCGAACCCATAACGGTTAGTTTTTTCTGTGATGGGTTTCAGATTAATCTGAGAATAACGTCCTCCAGTTAATGCTTCCAGATACTCCCCTGCCTTCAATCCCAGCGGGGTTGCTAATTTATTGATAGCGAACTGCGGCACGCCTTTAGGGTGGAACACTGTATCCTTGAGGATCTCAAAGACTACCTTCTGGTTATGTGCTCCTGCCTTCTGAGTCTCGAGGGCCTTGATCTGCAAAATCTTTGCTTCTATTTCCTTGACTCTCTTTTCCATATACTTAATCTTGGTGCGTTCACCTTCCAATTGCTTCCCGAGGGAATCTCTCTTGTCCCGAAGATCGTTTACATTCTGGGCGGCAACTCGGTACTTTTCCATCTCCCCCTTCATATCCGCAAGCTCTTTTGTGATACGGGCAATAAGGATATCTATTTCTTTCAGAGCCTCGTTTTTCTCGACAATTAACATTGTGGGGTCAGGATTTTTAGCAAAAAAATCCTCTAACACAGCGAATTGCTTAACTTTTCCTTCGATGCTGGTAATTTCTTGGTCTAGGGATGCTTTGCGTTCCAAGAGTTTTGGATCGAGCTTGTCGAGTTCGTTTTGAATGATAGCTTTATCACTTGTTCGCCGCCGTTCGATGTCTTCACTCTCTACCTGTAATTCTTGGATTTCCTTCTCAAGACTAGCGATTTGTTCATTAATTTCGGAGAGCGTGAAGCATTGGGGCGTGATCCTGGCGGTAAACGTCTGAGTTTCTTTCAGACTTTGTTCCGCCTCCTTAGACTCCTTTTTGAGAGAAGATACGACCTTTGGGTCTGGTATCCTTTGTGCGAGTGGGATCTCCAGTCGCGCGATGCGGTCGATTCGCTCATTTAATTGCCCCTCTTTTTGAAGGTAACCGAATGCCTCATCCTTATCAAAGTCCGCAGGGATTTCTGCACGCTTATTCTCCGCTGCCTTCATGGATTTAGTCTTGGAGGAAATCTTTGTGGAATTCGCCTGTTTTTCCCTAGAATAACGCGTTTCCAACTCTTTTATTTGCGCATCTAGGCGTGCACGAGCCTCGAGATCATGCTGGATGCCGTTCCGGTCTTTTTGGCGGCGAAGCAATTTTTCCCGGGGATTCTCGCCTAAGTGGGTTTTTTCAGTTTGTTTGGTTTGATAATGCAGTAAGTTTCGTTGTAGACGTTCGAGATCTTGTTTTAATCGACCTTTTTGAGCATTTTTTTCAACTAATGACTGTTCGATCTTTGCATTTTGGTCCCGTACAGGATCCATCTTTACTAATTGTGCTTCAGCGTTTTTCAAGAGGTTTTGAAGTTTTCCCAGCTCTCCGGAGGTTTGAGTCGCCTTTATTTTCGCGTCCCCAAGCTCTTCTCGAAGTGTTGGAAGCGAATCGACTTCCGTTTGAAGAGTGTCAATACTTCCCGTGGTTGTCGCCATCGTTTCGACAATCATTTTTAGCTTTTCATCCGCTAATGACTTCAGTTTCTCGAAAATATCCAAGTGGAACAGGCGGGTCAATACTTTAATCACCTTCGCCCCACTTTTCGAGAAGTTTTTAATCTCTCCTTGGGGGATGTAAACGCTATTTTTGAAGCCCTCCCAATTCACACTAAAAATTTCGCTAAGCTTGCTATTGATATCAGCAATTCCTCCTTTATAACTCATCCAGTGCCCGCCTTCCTCCCGATAGGAGAGTTCCGCGAAAGATGTTGCCCCCCCTTTTGGACCCGTTTTTAATCCCCGGATCACTCGCCAACTTTTAATACCCTGTCGGAAAACTAGTGTTACTTTACCCCCTTTAGGCCCGAATGCATCTTTGATGGTATTAACCCGGGAAAGACTATCGTCACCATAAATTGCAAAAACAATTGCG
>MBAA01000115.1:10300-11154 GCA_001940655.1 Promethearchaeota archaeon CR_4 | reverse complement strand
CCCTGTGGGACCTACAATAGCAGTCGTCTGCTTGTCGAAGGTTACTTTCTGAGGAGCGCGGTATTTATTGAAATTTTCCATTTCAATTGAATCTATCAGCAAATCCTCGCCTGCGCCAGTCTCTACCTCTGCCTCTTCCGCTGCGGTAATGAGTTTTTCCCCCTCTTGCTTAATTTTTGTTATCTGCTTCAAATCAAACTTTAATTCATCGCAAAATTCATTGAAGAGGAGTCTAGGCTCCAGTATCTCTTCTCGGGGGCCAATACTACCAACTGTTTCAGGGCGCTCTTTATGACTGAACCAAATATAGAATGCATTTGGGAATTTTTTCTTGATCAAGTCTTTTGGTACTAATTTACCCATTCCTGCCTGTACCTCTACGAAAATGCGGATTTCTACTTGAAGGGGGTTATGAATGGTCGGTAACCTTTTTTCGATCGCATCGGGGATATTTGTTTCTCCATCAGAAATAATAATTTTCTCAGAAACGGACTCACGGCAAATTATTTCACGGAAATCAAGTTCCTTGGTTAAAAGATCATATATGTAAAATCCCTTTGGAGTCTTATCTAGCACTTCCCCCCAGTCGACATTATCAATAGAACCAAGTACAACGATGCGTGGAGATGTGCCCCCAATATCTTGCCCCTTGTGAATGTGTCCGAAGGCACAGAGGGCGAACTCTTTAGCACGGTATTCCTCCTGCTTGAGTTTAAGGTCATTAGGGAGGATATTATATTTGCGAGCCCTGCTTAACTGGGCGTCACTAATTGCGTAGTGCCCTAAAAGTATTTTCACATCTGACGCTTGAACCTCTGGATCCCGTAGTTCCCGGTCGATTGCCCGCGATAACA
>MBAA01000115.1:2808-10268 GCA_001940655.1 Promethearchaeota archaeon CR_4 | reverse complement strand
TCGATTTGTTCTTCAGGATGCTGGTTCTGGTAACTATCTGCTAGTGTATTTGGACTATAATAAGGAAGGTACACGATCGCGACTTGAATCTCGCCAATTTTTATCACTTCATGACTGATCTGGCGAAAGAACCTCACATTTGGGAAGATCTCGAGGTCCTCTAGGTCACAACCGCGTTTTATGCTCGGTGGCGCATCGTGGTTACCTGCAATTATGCGCAACTCAATGCTAGCTGCCGCTATATCCTTGAGGATTGCTCGTACTGCTCGCTTGATTGTCGGATTGACCCCACTGATGCGGTTGTAGAAGTCCCCACCACAGAGTAATATCTTAATGCCCTCTTCTTTCGCGATCGTAATGATCTGCTTCAGATGATCAATCACGTCAATAGACCGCGCAGATACACCTGTTTCGGAGTCCCGGTTATGTGGATAGTTTACCCCAATATGTGAATCCGCGAATAAAATAACTTTATTATTTCCTCCGCCCTTGCTCATAGATCGTCCCTCTCTTTCTCCTATATGTCCTTAATATCATCGTCAGTGATCTTATCTTTCACTTCCGATGCTGTCTCGCTAACATTGAGTTTTTCTTTCGCATTCTTAAGAGTGAATTTCCAAGGCAATAAGATTGAGGGTACAGTGATACTCGTCCCCATTGCGACAACCTGCCATTTTGGCAGACCTCGAAGGATGCCCCGCCACAAGCTGGCCTCGCCTACACCACTTAGGGCTGCGTCAATATCTTTTGGATCGCTGAGACGAAGAATGAAACGATTGGCTAGCTGTGAAAAAACCTCTGTCATAATTTCCGACGGGCGCTGATCCACGAATCCTATAGTGAGACCATATTTACGCATCTCCCTGGCGATTTTTCCGAAGATAGAATGGCGCGCTACCTCGCGGTCTAAAAATTTGTGAGCTTCCTCAAGCAAAATAACTGTTTTGTGATACTGCTTCCCTCGCTCTTGAAATTCCTTGCGCACCCGCCGGGTTACGAGGTTCGCAACGAACATATAATTTGCTTTGTCTTCCGCATACGACCCAAAATTAAGCACCACGGTTTTGCCTTCTTTGAGCAGTTGCAGGATTCGGTCAATGGAATCCTTCGTTTTTGGGTCTTCTTCACGAAGGAATTTCAATTTCTTAAACCGTTTAATGCGATTTTTCAACGCTGGCAGAGTAGTTTTGTGCACTTCTTGAGGACGGGTATCTTCGTTGGCATCTAAAATGTAATCGATGATATTTAGTGGGGTACCACCACTTCTCGCTCGTTTCATTGTATCATAGAAGATCTCAATGGAGTTTCGTTGTGGGACGGTTAAACCTTGGTCAGAGAGCGCCGTTAAGAGATCCCCATCGGTGACTTTCTCTTTGTAGAGGAAAAACGGTTCTGCTCCTGTAGGTGCTTTGGCCGGATCCATTGCCATCGTAACGACTTTTTGATCCCCAAAGATGGCTGCTAACCCTGGCGTGTCCTTTTCTTGGGATTCCCATGTATATTCTCCCATTACATCGAATATGATGAGTGACGCTAGATCCAAACGAATAATCCACGATGCCAGAATTTTCGTAAAAACGGACTTTCCCGATCCCGTAGAACCAAAGATGCCAAACGGCACCTTAATAAGCTCGGCGAAGTCGAGGGGTACTTGGAGTTCCTCTATCCCATTTAATCCGCCAACGGCTCCTGACGTGGCAGATCCTTTGAAAACTAGTTCGAGATCTTCCTGCTTCGCGAGACGAGCCTTTGAGAGCAATCGGGGAATGGTGTCATAGGTTCTTTGCACGATGACATCATTTCCTGCTTCATCCTTAGTAGGTTCAATAATCTGTAGGCAATTAAGGTTCGCAAGTGAAAAGAAGGGACTTCCCCTTACCCCAGGAACCTCCTTAACTGGGAGCAAACCTGCCATTGGACTATTTGCAAAGGCTACTGCAATATTATTACCTGGGTAATTAATGTCTGTTACAAGAGAATAGAAATGTAGTTGTCCCCCTTCCACGATAAGTGGAGTACCTACCCGGAGCGTCTCAGGTTCTCTGATCATCTTGATCTGGATGCCACCCGTGGTAGATGCGCCAACCACTTCTCCAATCTCATCGTTCGCGAACTCCTTTACTCCTGCCGGAGAGACTAGCTCGATACCCTCGCTCTCTACTGTGGATTCTGATACCTCTGTTAGAATCCGTAAATCTTCGGGCAGAAATTCTTTTTCCTTAGGGTTTTCTCCGGACTCCTCTTTGGGGGGAAATTTTACTTGGTAACTTTTTGGATTCTTAGACATAATTGATTCCTCACAGGTTAGATTCTACTAATTAGGTCTAATTTTGTATGGAACTTGTCAGGGACGACACCGTTTCTGTCCAACAAACCACCAAGAAGAACTTCCTTGGGGATATTGAATTCCTTCCATGTCTCGATAATTTGTTGGACATAGAATTCACTAACATCGCGGATCGCCTTTGCAGACTTATGGACTTCAACGAGAGGAAATGGGAACCCTGGCGTCAATTCCCAAGAGCAATATTTCGCAATCTCGCCGAAAATCTCTGCGGGGTGATCCTTTGGCGTGCCTACATCAACCCTGAAGAATTTATCCGCAAATGGATGCAGGCGGGCAAAATAAACATCCCCGTATACATCAAAATGGTGATGTTTCTGAACTCGAGTTGGAGAAATATGGGCCGCTAACGTGGGCCCCAGTATATGTTTACCCGTTGGAAGATTATATCGAGAGCTTAACATAGCTTCATCTACTCGATTTTCATCCAAATAATGACTGTTCGAATCCTTTGAAACGCCGATGAAAATATTTCCGTTCTTTTTACAATGATCGATAATCTCATCCATTAGATCTTTCAATTCCTTCAAATGAAACACGGTCAAAGCTCCGTCTCTTGCGAGGATGGCATTTTGGTATCTTCGTGCTGCCGCGATCAGCGCCTTTTGTTCGATCAAATACATAATATAGTACGCGATTAAGTCGAGTTCCCGCCCCTCGAACTGCCGTACAATCTGAATAATTTCAGGAAGGATGGGATCCCTTAGATAAAAATCCACGTTCGTGCTGACGAGAGAAAATTTATCGAAAACGTGGTGGCGCGCAAGCACGGGGTGTCCATCGGAATCGAATTGATACTCGACTGTTGAAACCCGGAAGATCGCAATGTTAGCATCTAAATCCTGTAAATGTACTAGGTTAGCAAACGATCCATCAACACATACAAACGGTTTCGCAGCACCTTTAGACACCGTGAAGGGAACTTCTGTAATATCTGGGGTTGTGAGTTCAGACTCTTTTGTTTCCGATTCAGCGCGTTCCGCATAATAATCCTTGACATACGCAAGGATACCCTCGATATCTTTTATGACTCGATTCACTGGAAATCCCCTGTTGAGAACATCACTTTTATTTTTCCTTGTTTCATCGCTATTTAAACCAAGAAGAGGGTTAAATTTCTGATTATCCCCATTAGTGCCCCTAGATGGAATAACTTTTGTTGTGTTCGGGTAAGATTACCTCGATTCCTAACTCGTCTAATCCCATTTTCAAAAATTCTTCTGACTGTGTGGTATGAATTGGAAAGATTTTCTTGGGATGTATGGTTTTAATCATTTGCTCCAAGTCAGGCCTGCTTATGTGCCCGCTGCAATGGATTTCTTTTCTGTTTTGTTTTGAAAATTGGAATTGCGTTAACCAATTCAGGCGCTTCTTTTCATCGATTTCTTGCTCATCATCGAATGGAGCGCTCTTAGAGGTAATATAATATGAACCAGGCGGTGGCAGGATGTCGCAGAACTCCATCATAGCATAGTAAGGGAGTTCAATCACGTATTGCCTTGGATTTTCCCGGATTTCTTCCGCTTTAATCCCAAATTTCTTGGTTGGATCTATTGTTTCATATACCGCTGGGGGTTTTGGTAAACCCTTTTTTGGGCCAGTTTTATAGGTTTTTACTGGAATCTCGGAGTTTGCCTTTTTAAATACATTTTTTATGTCATTATTCTGAATGTAATCTGTCGGGGCATACAATCCAGACTTCTTTTTTGGTAAGTACACGCGTAGTTTTGAATAATCTATGTCTGAGAGCAACTTTGCATCAATGCAGCGCTTAAGAAGATCGTATTCTTTTGCACCCACAACCAAAGTCCGACCTACAGATATCGTCGCATGGTAAAAGCTCCTCAACCGCCAGATATCTTTATTCGAACATTCAAAACAGATTAACTTGGGACTCTTTTCAAGGGCAACTTGTTTGAATACCCGGGTCAGTTCGGCTTCTACCGCAGGTTCGGATGGAAACTCGTCTTTTTCTTCATCGCGGCCAATCCGAGTGCCTTCCGTGATTAATACATCTGGTGCGAAATCTTTTGCGGCTTGGATGAAGCGATCCGCTTGATCGCGGTTTGGACCATGCCGGCGAATATCTCCGGTGTATACGACCTTTATTCCAGATTGTTTATCCCTGATCAAGAAACCACCCGCCCCGGGCATCGAATGGTCTGTTTCCATAAACTTGATTTCAAATCCGTCTTCAGCACACGTTACGGGTGTGTTTGGCGTAATTGCTCGAAGCTTTCGCCGTATTATGTCCTCTTTCCCTCCCTTTTCACAAGACCATTCATCCGTGTCTGGATCTTGACAAAAGAAGGATTTATACTTAAGAATTCCCGCAAAGAATGAATCGGACTTGGTGGTTTCATCCAAATGCTCTAAAACCAGTTTATTCGTTTCCGAACATAAGAGTACAATATCCGGGTGAAGTTTCTCAATATTTCCAATGTGATCCGAGTGACAATGGCAGATCAGGACTTCTGTAATCGTTTTTGGTTTACCTGTTTCAAATGGAAACCTTGCTAAGAGGTTAGCATCTTTGTTAGCATAGAGATCCTCTCGATATATACCGGCTAAGTACCCGGTTGGTGGGGGGAGTTCCTGTAGCGTCATCCCGTCAAATAATACTTCAGAACCGCGAAGGTCCATGAAATTATTAAGATATTTTCTCGAGGTGTCAAAACCCCATCCAAAATCCAATAAAATTCCCTTCCCATTACTCGCGGTTAGGCAAATTTTATTCCCGCCAATCACCCCCACGCCTCCAAAGAATTGCAGGTGGTTTTTTTGTGGATTATTTACCTCTGAAGTTATTGCTTGTCCCATTCTAAAATGTCACCTATGGGTGATTTTTATAAATTGATCTCGTGAATATTAGATGGAATCCCAATACTATCGAAATCTTTACGTGCACTGAATTCTGTGGCGATATTTGTATATAAATGTCAGATTTTTACTAATAATTTTATTTACCCTCTTAACTCAATTGCTCATATGTTTCAAAATCCCCTCCTGTTAATTATCGACACTCAATTGGGCTTTTTTACGAAACCAAAGGAAACCCTCTACGTTGCCGAAGAAACCCTCAAAAAAATCAAATCCCTACTCACTAAAGCACGTTCGGCGAAGATTCCCGTAATTTTCATTCAACACGATGGACTAAAAGGGGGTTCATTGGATCCCGCTGGGCCCGGTTGGGTGATACATCCTTTAATTATGCCCATTTCTGGAGAACAGATTATTCGGAAAAAAACCCCGAGTGCTTTCGTAGGGACATCACTCGATGCAGACCTAAAGAAGAAAAGTATCAAAACACTTGTTATTGTAGGTCTCCAAACTGAATTTTGCGTGGATTCGACCGTGCGGCATGCTTCCTATTTGGATTATAAGGTTATTTTAGCGAAGGACGCCCATAGTACCTTTGACAGTTCGATTTTGAAAGCTCCGCAAATTATCGCCCACCACAATATGATCTTGGGTGACGATTTTGCCGAACTCAAAAATGAATCGGAAATCGAATTTCCCTAAGTTGCGATAAAAAACTTCTTATCACCTTCCAGAATCAAAAAAAGTGGCGTTCTTTTAACCACCCGGCAATTTTCCCGACTATCCCCATTTCTTGTCTGATGAACGCGTGCCCCCCTTTACGGAATAGGAGGACATTCTGAGGGGGAAGGTGAAAAGCTTTTACATTACGCTCGAAATTGTCTGGCTTGACTATGTAATCATTTGCACATTGGAGCACTAACACCCGCTGGGTATTATCGACTTCCCAGGGAACTGGTGTGTCAAAATAGGATTTGCGCGAATTTGCGATGAGTGCGGGGGATACTAAGCGACTCTGCAGAGTTGATGGGTCTACTTCGAGGCCCCCGATGCGCTGTTTGAGCTTCCACCACCATTTTTTCGAGAGGGGTTTGATATTTTCCGCGATCATTGTCTTGTACTCCGAAGTAGTGGCAAGGCCAATGACGTGACGCACGCGCGGGTCGAGGTATCCTTCGTAAAGCGCGATAATTGCCCCGAGACTAATTCCAACAACGATGACACGTGATACATCGAAATCGGGGCGTGTACGAATATAATCGAGGGTTCGGTTGAGATCCCGGATGAGGAACAGGGTATCGTTACGATCTCCTCTCGTATTCCCATGCCCCCGCTGGTCGTAACTCAGGACAGCAATACCAAGCTGACATAAGGCGAGATTAATGTAATTCAATTGACCTCGCTCGGAGTTGTACCCGTGGAGCGTGATGGCAACAGGGTAAGGCGGGGTGGCGCGAGCCGGCAAGAATTCAAGACCATTTAGGGTAATCTCCCCTCCGATGGGGATGTGGAGATTCTTAGATACGACATCTGGAGCGCTAATCGGAACCCACTGCGCGGTAATGTGGTTTACTAGACCCACGAGAAGTAACCAGCTCGCGGTGGTGATGAGTAATATGAAGAAAACTCGGAGAAAGAATTCTACTTCAGGATAGGAAATCCAAATCACAAATTCGACGACAACAAGGAAAAGTAAAATGCCGAGAACCTTACGACTCCCCTGAAACCAACCTGAATGATATCCTGCCGTTCTCCAATCGAGTGTCACGCTGTGGGTAGCTCTGATTTCCTCGCTCTTGTCCATCTCGATTTCCCCCCGTTACATCTTTGGCCTCAAGTCCAAGACCCGCAATTCTTTCAGCTGCGTTTCCATGCCAAGCGCATGCGTAACTTGGTCTAAGGTCTGCACGTGTATGGCGGTAGGAGCGATTTCCATCGTGTCCAAAATCACTTTTTCGAGGTGCTTTAGGATTGCATCCTTGTTCCGCACCCGCCGTCCTTCGTGAATGGAAATGTAAATGTGTAGTTCGTCCCCTCCGAAGGGATTATTCTGTTCTTTCTTCAAAACTATCTGCCACTCCTCTATCTCCGGAATGCTGGGGAGGATTGTGTAAAATTGATTAAGGTCTACTAAAGTGCCTTTGACTTTGGTCAAGGAGAGTGTCTTTTGTTCCGAAACACGAGAGATAAGACTGTCGATGATAGGTACCTTGCGACCACAATAAGGACATGGTTCGTATCGAATGCCTCCCTCCACAAAATCTCCCGTTCGGTAATTCATCACCACCGTACCCCG
>MBAA01000115.1:0-2754 GCA_001940655.1 Promethearchaeota archaeon CR_4 | reverse complement strand
CTCCATGTACTGAATGTAGAGATCCGACAGATCTTCGTTTTCCAGCTCCCCCCGGGTTCTCAACATACCCAACCGGCCTTTTTTCATGAACCCTACCCGGTCGGCGATGATCTTGGCCCTGAAAATGTCGTGAGTGGACATGAAGATCGATTTTCCCTCATCCCGCATTCTGAGGAGGAGTTCTAGGAATTCCTGGCCGGACTGTGGATCAAGGCCCGCGGTGGGCTCATCCAGGAGGATGTTGGATGCATCCTTGATGACGGCGATGGCCAGCCCCAGCTTTTGGCGCATCCCCTTGGAATAGTTTCTGGTCTTCATGTCGAAAGCCTCTTCCTGCAGGCCGACGGTTTTAAGGGCTTTGGTGTAATCGGCCTTGGTCAGGGTGCGCTTCCCGGCTAGTTTAGTGAAATAATCCAAGTTCTGGAAGGCTGTGAAATTCCCGTAGAGCATCACATTTTCGGACACGAAGGAAATGTACTCCTTCGATCGCAGCGGTTCTCTGGTAACGTCGATGCCATCGATCAAGACCGTGCCTTCGGTTGCGGGGATGAAGTTCAGCATAAGGTTGATGGTTGTCGTCTTGCCGGCGCCGTTGGCCCCGAATAAACAAAAGATCTCGCCCGGCACGACCTTGAAACTCATGTGGTCGACGGCCAGATGGCCGTCCTCGTAGCGTTTGGTGAGATTTACGGCTTCTAACATGGGTCACCTCTCAGCGAACATCGTACTTGATAAAGGAGATATAAGCCCCGACGAAGAAAAAGATGATCAGGAAAAGCATTAGCCCGATATCGGGCAGGATCCGGCCCAGCGATTTGGCCAGGGATTCGGGTTCGAACTTGTGCTGGGGCATGTCGTCCAGGATCGGTTTACTGCCGATTTCGCCGGTTTGCATAGCATTGTAATTTATGCTTCCGTACAACTTGGTGTTTATCCATTCGGCGAAGGCCCGTTTATAAATTCGGACGGAAGCCAGAAACCTGGCGTGCTCCTCCGGGCCAGTCCGAGCGAGACTCATCGCCCCGATCATCAAGGCCGCGGCGGGCGAAATGCGGGAAAGATTTATAGCTAGTTGCTCCTGGGCCTGCTTCTTGACCTGATAATCCCGTTCCAGGGATGCGTTATAAGAGTCGATTTTGGCCGTATACTCCTTGCGATTGTTCTCCCCCCATTTCTTAAATTGCTCAAAGAATTCCTGATCGGTTTGGCCGGTCTTCTTCATGTTCTCCTTTATGTAATTCATCTGGACCTTTTGCTCTTCGACCAGAGTCTGCTGGAGGAAGGCGTCCTTTTTGGCCGTTATCTCATGGACCGAGGGGATGGGTCTGATCTGAGCGGCAACCATGACCGATACTTTGGGTATGATGGTCACAAAGACAACCCAGATGAACAACAGGATCAGGAAGCTGGTTGAGGACTTGTGCGTCCGGGCCGAGACGAAGAGACCGAGGCTGAAAAAGACAGATAGGTAGAGCAGGAACATCAGGAACATGAACATGAGACGAACCCAATCCTGGCCGGACAGGTTGATAGCCGGATAACCCAGGAGGATGATCAGGCTGAGGATCATCGGGATGATCAGCGGGATGAGGAGGCTTATTAAGCCTCCGATGCCCTTACCCAGAATGAGTCGGTCGCGCGGGACGCGGTTGGAGAGAGTCAGTTTCAACGTCCCCATTTCTTTTTCGCCCGCGATCGCATTGTAGGTGAAGAGGATGGCGAAAAGACTGAGCACGATTTTGACGATGAAAGTCAGATCCAGCGCGCCGAATACAGAATACACGGGATTGCTTTCGTACTTGGAATCCACCAAGTTCGGGTCGGAGGAGGAGTCAACCTTAGCCACGCGGCCCACAGCTTCGCTCACACCAATGGCGATCGTGCTCAACACTTGGGGAGGCTTGTTGATTTTCGTCCCCAGACTGCCAAGGGCAAGGAAGTTCGGTTGGCTCTCCATGTTTTTCTTGTTCAAGGCCACAGCCGTGGCGTATTCCTTTTGCTCGGCGCTATAATTAGTGATACCGGTATAAACCGAAAGCAGGATGAGAATGCTGCAGAGCAGGAATGTGAAGACGAATTTCGCGCTTGTGATGCCTTCAAGAATTTCTTTTTTAATGATATCTCTAAGCATAGTTCTCCTCCTTTATGGGAGTCCCGACTCCGGCAAATTCCTTCATGTCTTTCGACAATAGTTAGACAATTCAAGAATACAGAAAGTTTCATTTCCCCTTACACCGAATCCTCTGATTCCCGTCTTCGCTTCCCGATGGAGCCATTCATTTTAATGAAACTTCCGTCACTCTGGTGAACTCTATATATATGAAGTCCTTTTTGGAGGAGACCCGCGTGATTATCCACGGCAATAAGGCAAAGATGAGGAAAGCAATGCACACTCGAAGAAACACACTTTTTTCCGTAATCATCGGCCTGGCGGCTCTTCCCCTCCTCGGGCAGGAGGTCGCTATGTCTGAACATTTGACCCTCAAGGACTGCATCGTCCGCGCGATCAAATATAACCTCGGCGTGGCGGTCCAGGTGTACAGCTCTGAGCTGGCCGATCTGACGGTGGCGAAAAGCCGGGAAATATATTTGCCCACCCTATCGTTTGATTTCGGCAAGGATAGCCAGAACTCGGCGTCCTATTACTGGACCGACGCGGCCGGCCAGAACTCGACAACTGCCATGAATTATAGCACGTCCCTCAGCCAGACCATTCCCTTCGGCGGAAGTATTTCGCTGACCCTGGCCTCATTT
>MBAA01000099.1:29026-29723 GCA_001940655.1 Promethearchaeota archaeon CR_4 | reverse complement strand
CGCTTGATAACTGAAGAGGTATTCAATTTATTAATACTTTCCTCCCGGTTGCGCCTGCGAAAAATAGGGAACCAACTTTTATTTCACAAGAGAAAGACAGAAAATAAGATCGACCTTAGTGGGTCTAAAAGATAAATTTGAATCCCACATTCTAACGAGTGACTTCATAAAGCACATCTCGATGGGCTGCTATCGGTATGGAAAATTCAGACTCAGCTGATTATTTGATGGTCAGTGAGAGGGAGTGGGTAAGACATCCCACACGGTGCCCGACAAAACCCCACGAGTGCAGTATACGCAACGAATATTGATCCCGCATTGCGGGTCCGCGAATGATGATTAAATTAATTAAATCGGGGTGGTAGTATAAATAATAGGGCAAAGTGGTGAATTGAGTAAGATTTTTCATTCTATTTAATCCAAATGAAAAATTTGTCGATTCTCTCCCTAGTACGATGGGAAGTGGAAATTCCAATGATGAAACAAATCTTCACTCACGTTCCGAAGTATTTCCTCGAGGACTATAGGGACTTTCCCCGGGAAATCCAGGAAAAAATGCGGAATCTCTGCTCCATTTGCCTGATAGCTAGTGTGATCTTTTGGTTCATGTTCATACGGGCGGTCTGGATTTCCTTCGACATCTTCGAAATGGTAGCGACCGGCGTGAGTCTCCTGATCCTGGCCACAACACTGGTCT
>MBAA01000099.1:20992-29007 GCA_001940655.1 Promethearchaeota archaeon CR_4 | reverse complement strand
CGTGCTCGCAGGCCACGTCGCCATACTGATGGTAAGCTATATTTTCATCAATCTGGTGGTGAGAGATGTGTTCTCACTCGTATTTATGCAAATTTCCCGCATCAACGACACGGCGGTTGAAATAATCTTTGGACTTTTAATTACAACGACCTATATCATCCGAAAAAGCCAGTACGTGTTCATAATCGTGTCTAGTTATTGCATCATCCTTGCCCACTATTTCATATTAGTGTTTCGCTTTTTCGGCGGCAAGATAACCAATGAAACGCTCATTCCCTTTTCCGAAACGCTCCTCATCATCTCATGTTCTTTGATTTTCTGTTTCACCATCTTGTCGCTCACGAGCAGCCAACGAGGTCAGGTCTTTCACAACATCGTCTTCTACAAGCTCGGCATGCAGGGACCAATAATCGCGTTCGCCGAACATCCCCTGCAAAATGACGTGGAGCTCTCGTCAGCGGCGTATTATTACACAACGATCGGACAGGGACAAAATTATACTACAGGGTTATTCGGACCCATTCCCTTTGGAGTGAAAGAGGAGGGGCAAGTCGCGTTCATTTTCGCGACCCGGGCATTAGATTCCGGATTAACGGACCAGCGGCTCCGATGCCAAAATTACCTATTAGTCGCGTTGATCACAACCCCGGAGAAAGTGAAGATCATCGACCGCGACGTGATAGAAAAGCTCCTAACTAAAGTTACCCGGGAAATTTCCGACTTATGCAATGTTAGTGCCCTACACTATGCCAACATCGTCACGCAAATTCGCATGGCATAGGATCTCGCCATACACCCTAAGTATCTCTCCAGTTTCCTCTCGTTCTTGTTTCAAGGGTTTGAATGTTGGGCAAAATTCCACGTGTAAGATGGACAGTCACCTTCGATCCTGCAATGATGGATTCTTATTCTAATCCATGGTTATAACATGCACCCTTCTTTTTGACAAATCCCTACTTATCAAAAATCTTTTTAACCACATGCGAGAACCCAATAGGGTAGGTGATATTTATTTCATTAGCACGAATAGAAGAATTCAAGCAGAAAATCACCGCAATCAACCGGGAAATTGAAGAACTTAAAGCCGAGTATGCGAAAAAGGCAGAAAAGGCTGATGAGCAAGCCCAAGACGATTTGAAAGCGGTAGAGGCAAAGAGCGGGGAGGCAGTCAGACAAGCCGAAGCCGCATTAGCCGAAAAGAATGAAGTAATGGCGAAAGCCCAAGCAGCGTTCGATGCTGCAAAGAATGAGGCGAATACGGCCAAGGCCGCATTTGGAGACGCGAAAAAGGCGTACGAAACGAAAAAGAAAGAGCTCAAAAAAGCCGACCCAAGTGCGAATATCGCCAGCATTGACGCAAGTGCCATGAACGAATCCCAAAGAGTACTCCAAGACAAGACTGAAGTACTTACAAAGGCGAATGAAGCTCTGAATGCTGCAAAGGCTGAAGTGAAAACCACCCAAGGTGCATGTAAGGTTGCCACCAAGGAGCTTGCCAACGGGAAAAAAGTCGCCATGAAAGCCGCCCAGGCCGCCAAGAAAGCCGTCAACAAGGAAGGCACTGGCGCAGTAAAAGCCAAGGCGAAAGAAATCAAGGATTGCGAAAAGGGCATTAAAGGGGAACAAAAGGCCATTAATGCGGCAGAAAAAGCGAAGGCCAAGGCGGCAGCTGCGCCACAGTAATCCAGAAACTTATTCTTCTCTCTTTTTTACATTTCTAGTTTTTTTTATTCTTCTTGTTTTCCACTCAAATTCCAACCGTAACCATTGCTCTGGGCGGATACTACATCCCAATGAGGAATTCGATGGCGAGCACCAAGCATGCAACAGCTACGACCAATGGCATTACCTTAAATCCCACCTTCGCAAACTGCTTGTATGTAATACGATTCCCATTACCATTCGAGATATTGGACCACATGATACCGGCTAGGGCACCGATGAGCGTGAAATTCGCCCCGAAATTGCTCCCCATAATGAGAGCAAACATACTCCCTTGAACAAGAAGTGCAGGGGCTACGAACGCAGAATTTTGGAGCATCTTGGTGAATAGGATGGTCATAGGTTGATTATTTAACACGTTGCAAGCAAGAGAGGCGAAAAATCCTACGAAGAAAATAGTGGCCACGAGTCCTATCGTGTTGGTGGCTCCTGACATAGAGGAGGCAAATAAATCGATCCATCCGGAGTACTCCAAAACTTGCACTAAGACAAACATACAAATCACGAAGGGCGCTATTTTCCACGGCATGCGGGTTAGATTAGCCGTAGTCCCGTTAAATCGCTGGATGGCAGGGTCTCGTCTATGTGAAATTAAATCTTTCAGAATATCACGTCCTAGCATAATTATCGCAAAGATAAGGGTTATTAAACCCATATTCAGGTTAAAAGTAGGCGCAATACTCAATAGTAGGAGACAACTGCCGAGCATAATGAGACCGAAGAATGCCCCAGGTTTATCGTTCAAAGCAGACTTTGGGTTAATGTCGGGAGGAGTAAGAGGCTTCGATATGTCCTTTCTAAAAAGCAAATATAGAAGGAAGTAACAGGTTACACCTGCGACAACCGTTGGTAATAACACCCACTGGGAATACCCGAGGAACGTGAGGTTATACGCTTGAGCAACGATGATGTTGGTGGGATTACCAACATATAATGCAATGCTCCAGATATTAGCGGCAAAAAACTCCCCAAATAAATAGGGAACCGGGTTGATCTTCGTGTATTTCGTGAAATACAAGATGATGGGGGTAATGGTGAGGATCACGATGTCGTTTGAAGTGAACGTGGTCAGGATGCTACTGAGCGCGAAAAAGTAGAAAAAAAGTTTCTTCCCCGAGGAACCGGATTTCTTCGCCGCGAGGAGGGCAAGGTAGCGAAAGAAACCCGTCTGGTCTATGGAAATGCAAATGTATGCAAGCGAGAAAAACAGAATTAAAATCTCGTAGGGATGAATTTGGGAAGTCCCCACTAGCCCCGTCAGGATGAGGGATGGGGGCATATTGAGCGTTACGAGCAATATAATAATGCCCAAAAGAGGGGCATAGCCGTAGTCAAGGAGGATGTGTCGATTAGTTCCCGGGATTTTGAGACGTGGTTGCCGAATAATGAGGAAAACGACACCAATGAATACAATGATAGGAATAATGTCAAGCACAGGGTTGCCTCGGAATTCATCCACAGGATTACGAAGTCGGGAATTATGCCCTACTCAAAAATCTTTTCCTATTTCTCTCAACCGGAGAAGCAGGGATGTAGGTACAACACTAAAAATACCCCGAATTTAATGGGAGAACATGTGGTTGAATCTTTCTATGGATATCTCATTCCATCGATTGCAAACTCGTTTGTAGAAGTTTGTGGCAATAACACCCGTACTCGATCAGGTGGGCCATCGTCTGAACCGCTTCATCAGGAAACATGAAAACGGGGAGGTCATATTTCTCGCGAAGAATGGGAACAAGGCCATCGCGCGCACCCATCAAATTAACGTGGGCGATAGGGATGTTATATTTCGCCGGGTAGAGCTTTGATCGCTCCAAAACCGAGTACATGAAGTCCATATATTGCTGTAACATCCCCTTGGTTTTTGGGGAACTTATCATCTCGGTCCCGAAAGAACCGTACTGGAAATAATCCGCACCATATGCCCCGTAGCTTACGATGGCATCAACTTCTCCAGACTGGGAGAGGAGATGGGGGATCGTGTCAAAATAGACCTCGGGATTGTCGAGATAGGTAAGATCCACGGGATTACGTATCCCGGCGGTCGACGGAAGGTGTGTTTTCAACTTTATCTGGAGTTCGGGAGAGAATTCTGGGACGGTCAATCCATAGCGCGATCCTAAGTCGGCCATTTCTGCCCCCGCGCCCCCAGAATCGGTAATAATCCCTATCCGCCTGCCCTTTGGTAACACGCCTTGCGGGATGAAATGTGAGAAGAGGATAGCCGTTAGGAGGAATTCCCGCATACTAAAAACCCGCCGGATACCCGCTTGGGAGAAGATTGCGTCAAAAATCGCATCGTTTCCGGCCATTGATCCCGTGTGGGAGGACACTGCTTTCGCGCCACCAAGGGTACCCCCCATGTAAATTGCGATTATTGGTTTCTTGGGAGTAATTTCTTTGACGAGCTTGCGGAAAAGGGCGCCCCGTTTCACCTCTTCAACATAGATGCAGATCACGTTCGTGGTGGGGTCGTCCCGCAAATATTCCAAACAATCGCAGATGTCAATGTTCGCCTCATTCCCCACGGAGATGGACTTGTTGATGTTGAGGCCGATGTCTGCCGCCATGATGAAAATGTGGGACGCAAATGTTCCGCTTTGGGAGGCGATGGAGATGTTACCAGGTTTGCCGGTATAATGACTCCACGTTGTATTTAAGATCCGCTCGGGATGGTCTGCATCCAGGTGAGCGTTAAAAACGCCAATGCAATTTGGTCCGACAAAGCGGATACCGTATTTATTCGCAATCTTCTTGATTTTTGCCTCACCTACGGCGTCTCCGACTTCCCGGAATCCTGCCGTCACCATTATAACCAGTTTCACTCCCTTTTGTCCCAGTTCTACCATCACTTGAGGGATAGCTTGCGTGGGTAGTACAAGGAATGCGAGGTCAGGTATGACGGGGACAGCTGCAATGGTCTTATATGCTTTCAAACCGAGTACGGAATCGAGGTGGGGATGGATTGGGTAGAGATTTTCCCGAGGATATCCTTGGTCTATCAGATTCAACATCTGAATCGTACCCATAGTTTGGAGAATGTTATTGTTTGCCCCATACACCGCGATGGACTTCGGATGTAGAATCTTGTGGAGCGGGTGAGACTCGAAGGACGTGGATTTTAACATAATATTCTCAGTAAGACTGTCTTTGAATGATAAAAAACGCACGGAATCGCTTAAATTTTAGGATTTTCTATTTTTTATATTCCCCCACACCGCCTTGATTCGGGTGCGTTAGGCAATAATTTAATAACTCCGGATCGCAACAATTAATGACTAAGATTCTTAAGACTGTAAGGAGAAATCTAATAGCAGGTAATTCAAGTTAGTCTGGTGCCTTTAGATGGAATACATATTAAAGATCGTGCTTCTCGGAGACGCGGGCGTGGGGAAGACCTCCCTCGTATACCGCTTCATCGAAAATCGCTTCTCTACAGACTTCAAGTCGACCCTCGGCGTCAATCTCTTGAAGCGGACCATTGAAATTGATGGAAATCAAGTGACTACGCAAATCTGGGACTTAGGCGGACAGGAAGCTTATAAGAAACTCCGGAAATTATATCTAGAAGGAGCCTCGGGTGCACTAGTGGTCTATGACGTTACAAGTGAGAGTTCCTTCCAAAATCTCAACGAATGGATCAATTCCTTTAAAGAAACCCGAACTGAATGTCCCATTGTCCTAATCGGTAATAAAACCGATCTTAGTCAATTACGCAAAGTCACTCAAGACCAAGCAAAAACCTATGCGAAGGAAAAGAACATCTTAGATTTCATAGAAACTTCCGCAAAAACGGGGGAAAACGTTGAAGTGGCTTTCAAAAACCTGATCCGGAAAGCGATGCTAAAGGGGTCGTAATGACCTTAAGAGATTTGTTAATCAATCGCAATCCAATACTTATCGTCTTTAAATATAATGAGATTTTGCTCTGAAAGATAACCCAGACGACTACGTAACCACGGGGCAGACACTGGCACTTGTTTTAACAGATCCTCAAAAGAAGCAGGTTCATGAATCGCTAAATACAGTAAAATGCGAGTGGAAGCATCACGGGTATTTTTAATGATGACTTCGATGTTCTTCTGTAAATCATATTGTTCCATTTTGAGATCCGCGACTTCATTTGCGAGCTTCATCATCACACTTTCACGAGCCCGGAAAACAGAGAACGTCAACATGTAAATTTTTTTCAACTCAGATTCAATTTTCGCCGGGTTGGGTTTTGTCATCAAAAATTCGTTGATTTGTTCGACAATAACACGATAATCTTGACCATCCTCATTCGAGTCTAATACAACGAGGATGACGTACTTGTGTGCAGGGGAATAATACGAAAGCCCGTGAAAATCTTTTTCTTGGGTGATCATCCACGAAGAAATGAGGTTGTGCGCGATCTGGACTTGTTGGATGATGGGGTCGGGAATTTCCAAATCCGATGGTTCCTTGAAGGCTACTTCTGCCCCTTCATATTCATCCCATGAAATCAGAACCAAACCCTTTGGCATACCATCACCCTTAACATCAGCGAATGAATGGATGTAATATTCGGTATTTGAAATTTTGCATCCAGAAATAGCGAGGAAGACAATCATGACGGGATTACTCTTACTTTTAGCAGGATTGCCAAGCTCGGGAAAAAGTACCTTGGCCGGGGCAATACAGGCACATCTCCCATCTTGTTTGCCACAACGATACCCTAACATCAAAATTGTGGATCCAGACTGTTTCCGGGGAAATGAACACAAACTTTTGCCGTTTCGCCCGGAAGATGAACCAAAAATAAAAAAAAGACTAATAGAAATTACTATCGAATATTTAAAGGCGGGGTATGCCGTTATTGTCGATGACCTCAACTATTACCAAAGCATGCGTCACGACTTACTCAGATTAGCGCTGGAGCTAGACGTACCTTATAGTACCATCTTTGTTAATACACCAATAGAAGTTTGTTTAACATGGAATGAAAAACGAGGTCGTAAAATTCCCAACGAATTAATTGAAAAGATTGCCCAGAAATTCGACTATTTCGGACGGTACGCTTGGGATCAACCGGATTTTGCTGTCAACTTTGTTTCTTCCAATTTTACTCTTGATGCGTTTCTGAAACAATTATGCGAATTTCTCGAAAAACATACGCAACGTCGCCCATATTTTCAGTCAAGGGATGCAAGCTTGACCATCCAACCCCCTTCGATAAAAAATTTTTTGGATGTTCGATCCCGCAAGATAATCTCGGATTTTATTATGGATAGGGACTTAAAAATTCAACAAAAGGAAATTAAACAACTGCGTAAAGAACTTCTGCGGAAAAGTCCTGCTAATCTCGAGGAAGTCCAGCAGATACTCGACGAATTTCAAGGATCCTTGGAATTACTAACGAATAAAAAGAGTGATCCAGCGAAATCAAACCAAAAGAAATTTAATTCAACCAACCCTTCAAGGCATTGAACACGAGTATGTCGGCATATCCAAAAGAGCAATTTGAAATCCGCCTCTTGGTGCGGGAAAGTGATAAAAAATTCACCGGACGATCTGTATGTTTAATCCCTTATGAAATCATTAAGGAATTAGGATTATCGAACGGCGATTTCGTAGAACTCGAGGGACGAAAAAAAACTGGAGCGATAGTATTTCCTTCAAGTCCGGACAAAGGGAAACGGATTGTCCGCCTCGATGGATTACTCCGAACGAACTCTGGAACTAGTGTTGGAGAACTAGTGACCGTGAGGCCGCTTAGACCTGCACTAGCAAAGACGATTGTCCTCGCCCCCACCGAAAGCAATATTCAGTTCCGGGGTGGCAAGAGACAGATGGTTGCATTCATGAATCGTCCCATTATTGAAGGGGACATTATTAGCATCCAAGGTGGTGGCGAGCGAGTAAAGGCTCCATCCGATGCGAATCCTTTCGGGGATTTGAAGAATATTTTCCCATTCTTTGCCGACATGGAGCGAAGATCCGCACCCCTTGGTGAGATTCGGTTTTTAGTTTTGTCCACAGACCCAAAAGGGATCGTACTCGTAGACGAGAAAACGAAAATTGAGATCAAAGAAGAGGCCGTGAAAATGTCCGGCACCGGAGCTTTGGTTACCTACGATGATGTGGGGGGGTTGACTCAGGAAATTATACGCGTGCGAGAAATGATTGAGTTACCTCTCAAGCATCCTGAATTATTCGAGCGACTCCACATCGATCCTCCTAAGGGAGTCCTATTATATGGCCCGCCGGGGACAGGTAAGACGCTATTGGCTAAAGCGGTGGCTAACGAGTCAGATGCTCACTTTATCGTC
>MBAA01000099.1:14179-20920 GCA_001940655.1 Promethearchaeota archaeon CR_4 | reverse complement strand
GCTGCAGCGAAAGCCCCTTCCATTATTTTCATAGACGAGATTGACTCCATTGCTCCGAAACGAGAGGATGTAATGGGGGAGGTGGAACGGCGCGTTGTAGCGCAATTATTGTCCCTCCTCGATGGATTGAAAGAGCGGGGGCGAGTGATTGTAATTGGTGCCACTAACCGGCAGAATTCTCTTGACCCTGCCCTACGTCGCCCCGGTCGTCTCGACCGGGAAATCGAATTGAAGGTGCCAGATCTCGAAGGACGAGTCGAGATCTTCCAGATCCACACGCGTGGTATGCCGCTCGCAGAAGATGTAAAAATGGAGGAGTATGCCCAGCAAGCACACGGATTCGTTGGCGCGGACATCATGGCGATCTGCCGGGAAGCGGCGATGCACGCGTTACGTCGCATCTTACCGAAAATAAAGCTTGGGGAACCCATTCCAGAGGAAATCCTCATCGGTCTCCAAATAGAGGATCAAGACTTCCAAGAAGCGTTAAAGTTAGTTGAACCGAGCGCGATGCGCGAAGTCTTCATTGAGATTCCCAACGTGAAATGGGTAGATATTGGGGGACTCGAGAGTGTGAAGCAGGAACTCATCGAGGCCATCGAATGGCCTTTGAAGTACCCCCATCTCTACAAGAAAGCTGGCATTCGTCCACTCAACGGAGTTCTAATTTATGGCCCTCCTGGGTGTGGTAAAACACTCCTCGCGAAAGCGTGCGCGACCGAGTCCCAATCAAATTTTATCTCCGTAAAAGGCCCTGAGATCTTCAACAAATTCGTGGGGGAAAGCGAACGAGCGATACGGGAGATTTTCCGCAAAGCTCGCATGGCCGCTCCTGCGATTGTTTATTTTGACGAGTTGGACGCCATTGCCAGCGGACGTGGGAGCGAGGAAATAATGGGGACACCTGTATATGATTCCATCGTCAACCAGATCCTCGCGGAGCTCGATGGTCTCGAGGATCGGAAGGGCGTGGTCGTCGTGGCTAGCACTAACCGACCGGATAAGATCGACCGGGCACTCCTCCGCCCAGGCAGATTTGACCGGTTAGTTTACGTGTCTGCGCCAGATCAAGCCGCACGCTTGCATATTCTCAAGATTCATACGGATCCGATGCGGATCACTCCAGATGTCAAGGATCGCTTACCCGGGCTCGCTGGCCGCTTGGAAGGATATTCTGGAGCGGACATCGAAAACGTCTGCCGGGAAGCTGGCATGGCCGCCATCCGAGAACGCCTCGAAGAATTTGATATTATCGAATACCGCCACTTCGAGGGAGCCCTTGCCAAAATTCCTGCCACGTTGACCAAAGAAGTCATCGAATCATATGACAAATTTGCGAAAGAATTAGCCCGACGCAAGATCGAATTTGGGCAGAAGGCGCTTTTCACTTAAAACCACAGCTTTCCTTTCCCAATAATGTTAGAGATCTTCGGCAAAGTGGGCATCTTCCTCTTCTCGGATTAACTCGAGGCGGAATTGAATCTCGTAAACGCGCCCATTTTTTCCTTCTTCTTTTCGCTCGAACTGGGCAGACCGCACATTTCGCCCAAGGATGGTCTTGATGACGCCCCGGTAGAATCCCTCCATAAAAATTTGGTAGGGTTCCTCGTTAAATTGGTTGGGAAATCGCTGCCCGATGATAATCAAGTTTTCTTCGAGCTCGCACGCCTTGAGTTGGCCGGCTCCCCATCCTTGTAAGGAAATTGTCCGAATACACGCTCGTAAAAGTTCCGAACCACTTAGGAAGTACGTGCGCTCAACGGATTTCGCGAGTTTCCGGCCAATACCTTGAGCTTTTTCGAGGAGCTCGATTCGTCCTTTCACAGGGTTTAAATTTAGGGCGATTTCCAGAAATGAATTAAAATAGTGAACAGGTGCAATTAGATAAGGATATTGTGACAACTTAGTTTCCCCGTCTCGCCACTTGATGAGGGAGCGGAACGTCTCGAACGAAGTTAAGAATGCAGTATTGATGATAAAACGTTCTTTTTGGGTATACTTGTCAAAGAAGATCTCGTAAGGCACGACATTCGCGTCAGGCACAGTTTCAACCATCTTAAGGATTCGGATTGTGTTCTGCTTGTTAGTCCCTTCAAATTGCGATGTTAGATCGATAACACCATGAGATAAAGATTGCAATTTCGCCACAATTCCCTCTGACACGAGACCTTTCTGAAGAAGGACGAGGTCAATGGTCTTGTATTGTAATGTCAGGACGAGGTTTTCATACACGATGCGAATGACCTGCTCCTCCTCGAAATTGAGGAAGAAGGGATTAAGGGTTAGCATCACGACAAAGACAGGGACGGGACTCGGGAATAACTTGCTTCGTATAGCCTTTATGCGGAGATTGATATCGTGACGGTTGAAGGACGTGTCCACCGCGCCTTTTGGAAGGAGATTTAGGATACTCAGGTTTGGATCGTGCATTGCTTCTAATTTCGATATGTAGTATTGGAGCGTGGGGTCAGTATAAATCACAAGCACTCGATTCGCGAGCGCAAGCTGTACCTCGATTATATTCTTGAGGAGGACTACGCCACCAGCGCCCACGCTTTCCTGAATGAGAGTAAGGGATCCCAATCGAAACCCACCCCCTATCATTTCATCCAGTTCCCGAATTCCACTCGAGACGAAATTTTTCTGACGCTCCCGTTTCAGCAGCGTGTCATCGGCTAATTCCTTATCGAGACTCAATGGGCGGCATCTCCTTGATTATGTCTCTAGCGATGGATTCGAATAAATCGTTCATTCCATCCCCCGTCTTCGCAGACGTCCACCATGACTTCATTATCAAGCGATTTGCGAGATTTTTCGCCCCCATCTCAACGTTTGCTTTATCGTAAGGTAAATCTATTTTGTTACCAACGAGATAGATAGGGATCTTTCTTAATGCAATATGAATTTCTTCAACCCAGTCCGTGGCGTGGGCAAGGGTGGAAATATTGGTAACATCAAATAAAATTAGTGCTCCGTGGGCCCCCTTATAATAGGTCGGTCGAATATTTTGGAATATCTGTTGACCTCCCACATCCCAGATGGAAAAGGCTACCTTATCATCCCCTAAGTCAATCTCTTTTTTCAAAAAGGACACGCCGATGGTAGAGAGATAAGCCTGGCGGAAAAATCCTTCGCAGAAATGGCGAATCAGAGTCGTTTTACCCACGCTGGGATCTCCACTGACTACAATCTTAAACCTATATTCGACCAATTCTATCCACCATTTTTTATCTCTTCGCTCACGCGGGTTTACCCACAAATTCTTTATCTAGGAACAATTGTGGTTGAGAACGCAATTTACTCTTGTAAATCTTAATCTGTGAATCTTCTGTTTTTTCTGAGAAAGCGACGAATTGTATTATTCGCATATTATACATGTTGAATAATAAATGATACGGCATGGAAGATATGCCCTTGGCATCAAGCTTGCAAGACCCCGAAGTAATCCTATTTACCGCAGATAAGTGCGTTTTTTGTGGTCCGGTGCGAGAACAGCTTACTTCGCTCCAAAGATTATATCCATTCACTATACGAGAGATAAATTTGACGCGGGATGGGGGTAACGGGGCTATTCTTGCAGAGAAATACAAAATAAGATCCCTCCCGGCGGTTGTCGTATCGGGGGCACAACGTCTGACGGGTTTCCTCGCCCAGGAAGAGCTCGAGAACGCCCTCATTCGTCACTTATTTTAACACATAGGCACTCTCTGGATCCTTTAACAATGTCACAGAAGCGGTGGTTCCCTTGTTTTTTCCAAGAGATTGAATTTCTAACGAACCCCCGTGGGCTTCTAAAATTCGCTGGCAGATGTAGAGCCCGACCCCACTTCCTGTAAAGATCTTATCATTATTTGGCGTTGAAAACGATCGGGAGAAGATTTGGGAGATATTTTCCAATTCCATTGCGGTAAATCCATATCCATTGTCCTGAATTTTAATTTTCAAACAGTCATCTAAATCTTCCGCCCGGATTCGGACACTAGTATTTGGTGGGGAATATGTAATTGCGTTTGAGAGGAGGTTGATTAACACCTGACCCAGGTAGAATGTGTCAGCCCGGAAGAGAATGCTTGGGATGTCCAAATAGAATCTGATATGTTTTTCTTTTTTTAAGTGGTAAACAGCTGCAATTGCATCAGATATTAGTTTAGACAATTCAATTTGCTCGATAGACAAGACTAAGCGCCCAACCTCAATGCGCCCAACATCTAAATAGCGCTCAATGATATTTTTCATCCGTTCGGCATTGCGAATCACGCTTGTGATTGCCTCTTGTCCATCCGGTACATTTAGATTCTCCCCTTTTTCCATTTCTTCTTTAATATAGTCCGCCCACCCGAGGATTGGGATGAGTGGTGTTTTTAATTCGTGGGCTGCGAATGCAATCAGATTGGCCTTAAAAATATCCGCATGTTTCCATTCGGATATGTCTCGAATAATTGTCAGGACGTGTTGAACCATTCCCTCTTTAAAAATTGGGATTTTTTGGGTTTCCGTGTAAAAGACTGCACCCTTAATTGGGGTTTTCTCTTGGGTTTTTAAAGGTTGGCCTGCCTCGAACACCTGTTGATATTCTAGGCGCACTGTCTGTGGTAGAAACGGGTACATTTCAAACAGATCTTGCCCGCGCGGGTTTAATGCGTAACCTGCTCGTTTTGTTAGCTCGAGATACGCTTTATTCACTACAAGGACACGGAAATCTCGATCTATCACGTGAATTGAATCCTTCATTGCGTCTAAAGTGCTTTGATATAAATTCTCTTCTAATGGTTGCGTTTTTAACCCCAACTCACATAACCCCCTTCAGGTATAAGGATTTCACGTGTTGTAACCCTCGCCAATGTTTGTAATTTATTAAAATATCTCGATTCCTAAATGGATTTCTCAATGTTTAAAATTTCCCCCCTCTATTATCATCCTAACCGTAGCTTTTACGCGTAAATCACGCGGAGATAGTCAAAGGTTGGGGCACGTAATGTGGCCCTTCCGGCAACGCCCGGTCAACGACGTGAGGTTCAGGTCCTCATGACTTAGGTCTTCAGGGGTTCAAATCCCTTTCTCCGCACCATTCTTCCTTAATTCGTAGGTACCTAATTCACGCTTGCGTCTTTTCCGGGGGCGCAGTTTGGGGTTCACTTACCTTACTCGCTTCGGGGGGATTCTCGATGGGTCGTAGGAGTTCAATGAGAACGATATTATTGTAACTGAATAATAATCGGGGCACGTATCCCTCCGCGAGGTAAGTCCCGTCCGGGACTTGCTCTCGGAGGGGGTAGAGCTTCTTTTCCTCGATGAGGGATCCGAGGTACATCTTTTTTTGCACCTGGTATCCGTAAATTTGCCGCCCTACAATTACCATTTCCAGTCTAAATCCTTCTGGCACGCCGATTTTCTCGAGTACAACGGTGATTTTTTCGAGGGAGATGTCTTGGAGGAGCTCGTCATCCACCGCTGTCCCCGTGTAAGAGGGCCCCTCTTGTTTCTGGGTAGCTAATTCCACGGGTTGCGCGAGACCTACGAGGACTTTAAAGGCAAGCGGTTCGTCCCCATCGTCCACATTGGTAATACGCAATGCAGGTCCATACTTGTCACGCACGCTTGGCGCTTTCTTGGCCGAAATGAATTTAGATCGGATGGAACACTCCCGCCCCTGCCAGAGCCAGACGCGAAACCGAGGCTCATCCACGAAGAGGATGCAGAAGTGCGGGTCTAATAACTGGTAAAAAGGCACATTTTGGTCGATCTCGAGTTCCTCGAACTCACCCTCTTGGTCGTTGAGCTGGAAGACCGGGATCGGTTTCTCTTCCTCTTCTTGGGGAGGTTGTGTCAATGGTTTTTTACCACTCATGCAATACGCCAAACTCATTCAGTGGTTAAACATAAAGTCGCTAAATGGTAATAAATATGTTCACGCCTGCAAGCAATGGCAATATTGCTACCGGATACCGGTATTTCATTGACGGAAAAAATCTCGTTGAAAAATTAGAGCAATTCTATTTCCACGATCACGGAATCCGGAATCTGGATTTTCATCACGAGGGCCATGGACCGATCATCCGCGAGCAGATCCACGAGTCGCTTGTGAATGCGCAATTCCCACTTCTCCCACGAGTTCGTTCCTTCACCACAGGGAGATTTTATCGTGGTCACGCGTAGTCGCTTGGTCGGCAGTGGGATGGGGCCATACATGTGAATACCAGTTTTTTGAACCACATCCTTTATTTCCTTAGTCACTCCTTCTAATTCTGAGACTTCCGTCGAACTGAGCCGAATACGCGCTTTCTGCACCATTTACTTCACTTGAAATACAAGGGGAATAATGAGGGCAATACTCGAATCCTTATGAATTTTGCGAATTTGGGGGAGGATTTCGAGATAAATGTGAATATTCTAGATTTTTTGCCCTATGCTAGTTAAAATCTGCTTGACGAGATTACCAAAAGCGGAGTCCACATTTTCACCGGTTTTTGCGGAGGTTTCGAGGAAGGCGGCTGCTTTGATTTCTTTCGCGAGTGCGAGTCCTTCCTCCGTGGACACGTTGCGGATTTCTCCCAAGTCTTTCTTGTTCCCGATGAGGATGAAACTCGCGCCGGTCGTGGCATGCTCGCGAAAATCCTCAATCCATTTAGCCTTGATCTCTTGGATGGTGGGAATGCGGGTCAGGTCATACACGAGAATTGCCCCCGCGCATCCTTGAAAGTACATAGAACGCACGTTTTCGTACTTTTCTTGACCTGCAAT
>MBAA01000099.1:13316-14100 GCA_001940655.1 Promethearchaeota archaeon CR_4 | reverse complement strand
TGCCATACTGAAAACACCGCGGAGAAAGTCACACGCGATCGTCTTAGCTGGTGGCTGATGGGTGCGGGACCCGCAGAAAGGACAATTACTCACCTTTAACACGAGAATGGGGGACTTGGGGTGAACACTAACGATCTCAATGCCCCAGTCCGCTTGGATCCATTGTTTCAAACGCATTACGAGTGTCTCGATCCCGGTACCCGAAGGATCGGAATAGATGGCGAATTTCCGTCCAATCTCATACGCGACATATTCCGAGAATTGGAGGAGATCATTCATGGCATCGATGATTTGGAGAAAAGTCCGGTAATCAGAGAACTCTTGGGGGTTCAACCGCGCATCCACGAGATCCGGCCGATTCGCCGAGCGAAGAATTGAATTCTTCCCGTCCCGATCCAAAATATCGTATAGGGACTCCATGATAGCGTTAATTACGATATTTTGCACGCGCGGGATCGGGGCAGCCTGCTCCATGCCGGATTCAATTCCAAAGTGATTTGATATTTATCCTTCACCCACGCACTATAAAGAGTTAGCGGGCTCTTAATCGAAGGTCATGTGAAACTTGCAATAATTATTCCCGTCTTCGATGATGCAGCCTTCATTCACCAACCGGGCATTTTTTCCAAAGACTGTTAATAAACCTTGGAGGTAGGGAACGCATAGGCATTTTTGGAACAAATGTACTTTGGGAACGTGCCCATCATTTAGGTCATATGTCTTTGAAGATTTTAGACCGCCAATTGCACAAATGTTGTACGGGTATGTGACGGTGGTGTGAAAT
>MBAA01000099.1:8779-13293 GCA_001940655.1 Promethearchaeota archaeon CR_4 | reverse complement strand
CAAGACGCCCCCCATACCGCCTATCATTCCCATGAGAGCATCTTCCCAAGTCGTCCCCTCGTGTTCTAAATACGTCAACCCGAGCGTTTTTCCCTTCTCGAATGACGTTCGTTGGGTCGCGTCAATCCCACTCGACTTAATTTGCTCAACGAACATAGACTGCCAAAATTTGAATACATCCTTCGGGGTTTCATCTGAAAGCAGGGAGGTCTTCATCGGGCATCGTGTGGGTTTTAATGGGGGATATATTAGGGTGGCAATATCGGGATTTATTAATGTTCACATAACGGCCAGAGGGTGTTCAGCTAGGTTTATCGTGCAAGAAAATAAAATGAAGATTAGGTGAAAAGGAATGGCGCTTTGGGAGGGATTCGAACCCCCGCGTGGTAACCCACACCGGCTATCCATCAAACGTCACGCCTGACTCGAGGCCGGCGCCCTACCGCTAGGCGACCAAAGCACGTTCTTAAGGGTGTAAAAGAAGAATGCATACAAAAATTTGCCGATTTTCAAAAAGCTATCAAGAATATTCTGTTTAAGTCGTAAAAAATAACTACCACTATCAAAATTTCAAGAATATGGGGACGAAAGAGGGAAGACAGGTTACTGAATTTTTTCAGGAGTTGTGCACAGACCAAATCTTGACCGTTATCAGAAAATCTTCGTTAATAGTATCCGAACACGGGAATGGGATGCCAATGTCCAGGATCTCGCGTTAAATGGCTAGAAATTATTATCTAAAATAGATTATTAGAAAGTGGTTTAAATTTGTCTGCAAGTATTTTTAAGGAGGATCTTTTTCGCAAGCACATGCTTAAAAAGAGTGGGAAAAAACGGATATACAGAGATTTTGAAGCTCACCCCTTACGTATTTCGAGGAATGTAATATGCTAATCTGCTCTTGGAAACCAAATGCTAATCAGAAGATCCATTCACTAGTCATTGGTATGACTTTATTTTTCGGACAAATTCTGCTCATATGGAGCGCCACGAGCTATTCTGCTCGTGACACCTCTCTCGTAACCACAGTCCCATCGGATCATCGAGGATTCAATTTCGAACAAAGGCCTCATACCACTGCTTTAATTCCCGCATCCCCAATTTTCATCAACGGGAGCAGCGACACGGAAGGGTGGGAAGACTGCTCGTTTGTGACTGGCACCGGCAGCTATGATAATCCGTATATTCTCCAAGATCTCTCTATAAACGCCGGGGGAACGAATAATTGCATTGCCATCGTGAATAATTCCCACTATTTTCGCGTGCAAAATTGTTACCTGTCCAATGCCGGGAGTTCGTATTACACAATCTTCCTGCTCTCTGCGGGAAATGGTACCATTTTCAATAACACATGCATATTGAGTTTCTCTGAGAGAGGAATCTTCCTCAACTCTTCTTCCAATAACACGCTTGAGGGGAATAACTGCACGGGAGCTTTCTTTAGCTTTGGCATCTCCCTCGAATCTTCCTCCAATAACACACTCGTGGGGAACAACTGCACCGGGTCATTCTCTGAATATGGCATCTTCCTCGATGCTTCTTCCAATAACACCCTCGATGAAAATACCTGCACGGGGAGTTTCTCAACCTATGGCATCTACCTCGACACATCTCTAAACAATACACTCACCGGGAACACTTGCAAGGGGAACGAGTATGGTATCTACCTCGACTATTCTCCCAACACCACGCTCAACGGAAACACCTGCACGGGGGGTCTTTCTAACTATGGCATTATTCTCAAATCCTCATCCAACAGCACGCTTTCAGGGAACACCTGTGAAAATTACGACTATTCCGGCATCTACGTCTATAGTTCCTCGAATAACATCACGCTTATCGGGAATACCTGTATAAAAAACGACAAACATGGTATTTACCTCCAAACTTCTTCAAACAACACCCTCATAGGGAACAACTGCACAGGGAACGGGGAACGTGGAATCTACCTCTACTCTTCTTCTAAGAACAACACGGTTGCGGGGAACACCTGCACGGATAATAACAATGGTATCGACCTCACTTCTTCCTCCAACAACACGCTCGTGGAGAACACCTGCACGAAGAATTATTTTGGAATGTATATCACTTCCTCTCACAACAACACGATCACGGGGAACAACTGTACGGCTAACTCTCAAAAGGGCGTTGTTTTCAGTTCCTCCGAGAATAACACGGTCACGGAAAACAATTTCACAAATAACTATCTAAACGGCATCGACCTTTACTCTTCCTCAAACAATAAATTCACAGGGAACAACTGTACGGGGAACGCATTCTATGGAATTTACATTAATTTGGGAGGAAACAACGCCTTCACCCAGAATTTCATGAACCGGTGCGGCATTTTTGCAAGTGGCACGTTGAGTGGGTTGGTGACTACCTCCATCGCTGACACCAATCTCGTGAATGGCCGACCGGTCCGGTATTTTGTAAACCAGAATCCGGCCACGATTTCGGGGGACGCAGGGGAAATCCTCCTGGCTTACTGCAATTACACCGCCGTTCACCAAGCAGCGAATTTGAACGTTATTATTGTCCTGGTTAATTCCTCCCACAATATAATCGAAGGGAACAACTGTACAGGGAATGTTATCGGCATCCATGTTGCTACTGCCTCGATGAATAATACACTTGTAAATAACAATTGCACGGGGAATACTCGTAGTGGCATTTATCTCGACTCTTCTTCCAACAATACACTCGCGGGGAATAACTGCACGGGGAACAGTAACGGCATCTTCCTCATATCATCGTCGAACAACACGCTCGTGGAGAACACTTGCGCGGACAATTACTATGGGTTCTACGTCTACTCCTCCTCGAACAACACACTTATATGGAACACCTGCATGGGGAATAATTATGGTGTCTACTTCTCCACCTCTTCCTCGAACTGCACACTCGAGGGGAATAACTGCACGGGGAATAATGAAGGTATCTTCCTCGCCTCCTCCTTGAACTGCACGCTTAAGGGGAACAATTGCACGGTCAATATGCAATATGGAATTCGCATCATCTCCTCCTCGAACTGTACGCTCGAGGGGAATAACTGCACGGGAAATATGAAATATGGCATTATTCTTAGCTCGGGTGAGAATAACTCCCTCACCCAGAATTTCATGGACCGGTGCGGCATTTATGCGAGTGGGACATTGAATGGGATGATGAGTACCTCCATCACGGACACTAACCTCGTGAATGGCCGGCCGGTCAGATTTATAGTAGACCTGAGCCCGGCCCCGATTTCGGGGGATTTTGGGGAAATCCTACTAGCATATTGCAATTACACCACCCTCCACCAACCAGTGAGTTCGAATGTTATTATTATTCTACTTAATTCCTCCCACAACAAAATAGAGGGGAACAACTGCACGGGAAACGCCATCGGTATCCACATTGCAACGGACTCAACGAACAACACAGTCACAGGAAATAACTGCTCGGGGAATACTTATTGTGGCATCTACCTCACCTCTTCCTCTAACAACACGCTCGCGGGGAACAACTGCACGGAAAACGTGCAATATGGTATATCCCTCGTTACCTCCAACAACAACACGCTCGCGGAGAATACTTGCACAGAAAACCTACAACATGGTATATATCTCGATGATTCCGACTACAACATCCTCTCGGGGAACAATTGCACGAGAAACACGGCGGATGGAACCTACCTCACACAATCGTATAGGAACGAACTTAAAAGCAATATATTTGCCAAAAACAACCGCGGGATTTCTCTTGATAATTATAGCACGTATAACATTGTAACGTTCAACTGGATCAGGAAAAATACCGCGAATGAGATTGTGAACAATGGGACAGGAAATATCATTGAGAATAATTACATCCACACGTGGGCCACCGCATCATTCACCCCCAGTACAACGACTATGACGGTGGGACGTCTCTTGGAATTTAACAACGTCACTATCAGTGGGATCGCTCCCTTCACGTACCACTGGAATTTCGGGGATGGTTCGGGCAATTCCACTTTACAAAACCCGATCCACCAATTCATCATGGTAGGAACGTTCACCATTACCTTGACTGTGATGGACGCAGATGGCGATTCAACAGTAGCATACACGGACATTACTGTCTTTCCACGTCTATCGGCAGCATTCAGGTCGAATGCGACAACCATCACGCAGGGAAGCTATGTGCAATTCACGGATATTAGTTTTGGGGGCAATTTTCCCTTAAGTTACCAGTGGACTTTCGGGGATGGCACGAACTCGACATTAAAAGACCCTGTTCATCAGTTTACTAGCGTAGGTATTTATGTGGTCACTTTAACGGTCACAGACGCCGATGGGGATGTGTCGACTTTCGTAATATCAATAACTGTGCAAAGCGCGGAGAACCAAGCAAATGCTCAGACCGAGTCGTTTTGGTTCGGGTTTGTGCTTGGTGCTATTGTGGTCGGGGTAGTGGTCGTGGGATTGTTAATATTTTTCTGGTGGCGAAAGAAGCGGCAATCGGGCCGATCCCCTCCTAAAAAACAGTGA
>MBAA01000099.1:8596-8757 GCA_001940655.1 Promethearchaeota archaeon CR_4 | reverse complement strand
TTATTTTCATTTCTTATTTTCTTTCGCACTTGTGGGAACTTTTTTTACGCCATCCAGCAATTATTGAAGTAGAACAATTGACCTCTTGATACCTAAATTGGAGTCTTGGTTACATGTCTCCCAATCAACCGAAGATTTATGGCCAAATGGAAAATACTTGC
>MBAA01000099.1:6705-8517 GCA_001940655.1 Promethearchaeota archaeon CR_4 | reverse complement strand
TAAAAAAAGTAACCAAGGCTACCAATGCGCCTCAAGTGGAATTCAACTGGGAACGCGTGCTGAATTACATCCTACTCAAGACACTCAGACACTCGCGCTTCCGGGCCTATGCGGAGGAAAAATTGGGGGATTCAGGGGTGGAATATTTCATTCTCTTTGAAAACCGAATCCAGCAGAATCTTAGACGTATTTGCGTTCAGGAGGGAGTGAAGGGGATGTTCCTGAAGAATGCCTTCGAGTCAATGGGTGTAGTCTGTGACCCGTTACTCCAAGACCACCTCAATCTCATGAAACAAGAATATGAATTGAAGATTCTATTCCATTTCTTTGGGTGTAAATTCCAACACCATTACGATTCGGTATTACCAACAGGAGCAATAAGCTTCAAGAAGAAAGAAGTGAAAGACTCAACTGGCAAAGACTTCCAGCAAAAAATTCAGATCTTGGAACAAGCAATCCAAACAAAGAGTCCGATCTTGCTGGGATTAAACGACCACTGGATGGTCGTGAGAAATGTCAAATCCTTTATCGACGAGTCTCAAGGGACAGAAGAACAGGGGGCCCAGCATCACAAATATTTTGCTTACGCTCTAGACCCTCTAGCCAAACAGGAGAAGACATACCCCTTCGAACGAATCAACGAGAAGTTCTTATTCTATATTTTTGACCATGAGGACGCGGCACTCCGCGCGGGACTCCAAGTTCTTGATGAGGTTTTGACGGAAGACTTTCCCAAGGATGCGGCGATCTACCAACAATTTCTGGCTAACGAAATTGGCGATGCAGAACCCCTCAAGCAACAACTCGCGGAAATGTTCGGGATGTGGCCACCACTTGAAGAAGAACGCATGCTGTTTGAGGAAGCCAAAGAAATCGAGGAAGAATTCGAAACGATGGCAGAAGAAGGGCTCGATACGGCTATGAAGGTAGATGCTCTAAATGGCGGAAACACCGGAGAATTGAAATCCCTTCCCACGGAGGAAGAGATGGCGCAGCGCCTCCGTGCTGCAATCAAGAAAGGATTTTCCGATTACTCGAAGGTTTAAGTGCGAGTTTCTAGGGACTCTTTTTCCAATGCGAGAAATTTTTGTTCCTTCTTGTGACCAGGATGGTCTACGACTAAAAATCCACGAAACCCGCCGCGTTTGAAAGCGGAGAGGGCGGTTTTAAGTTCTTTATCATCAGAAGGATAAAATTCCACCGCATAGCGTCCCCCTTCTTGGATAACACGCGCGAATTCGATCGCAACTGCTGTATAGCATGCCACGAATTCCTCCCTCGAGGTGGCACTTGTGGTTACAAAATTCAACCCGGAGATTGAAATGCCGTGGGCAAATGCCGTGTCCCGGAACGGGAGAAAACGCATATCGCTCTGGACGACGTCGTATCCTTTCCTCGCCGCGAAACCTAACATATCAAGAGAGAGGTCTGCTCCGGTAAAGTGCAAGTCGTTTTCAGCAAGGATGTCCGAGGAAAAACCCGACCCGCAGGTGATATCGATAACTCTAACGGAGTCGTCAAGAGGGACGTGGGGAGGGCCTAACTTCGGGTCAAGGAGTAATTGAAGCGCCCGCCGCGTTGTTTGGTGTTGGTTCCGTGCCATCCACTTTTTCGAGCTATAGTCCCCGGCGGCATCACCGAAATACGAACGAATGGAGGGTTTCTCCTTTTTACGCGGCATAGAAAGTGACCTACTAATTTACTTAGGGGAAGAGGGTTTAGACTGACCTTTAACACGTTCCCACGCGCTTGACAACCACGAGGTAGATCTTCCGCTTCTTCGGGCTGTGGGGGTTATCTATCACGAACCGT
>MBAA01000099.1:4092-6696 GCA_001940655.1 Promethearchaeota archaeon CR_4 | reverse complement strand
CTGTCCACGTTCGCAAAGACCTCTTTGATATCCTTGAGAACCTGGTCTGTACGAGGGTAAAATTGCATAACCACGGATCCCCCGGAGAGTAACGTGCGATCCAGTTCCCCCACGAGGGCCACGAGGGCAGTGTCCCGGAGATTCGGATCTTCGGAAAGAATCCACTGCATAGCAGAAATTGAGATGGTAGCGTCGAATGACCGATCCCTGAAGGGCAGGAGCGTCATATCCGCACAAACCCGGGGGACATCTTCCTGCCGATTTTGGACGAGCATTTCCCACGCCACGTCAACCCCAATCGCGTGGATTCCCGCCTCTGCGAGCATTACTTGCCCGAATCCTGTCCCGCACCCGATATCTAGCACCCACGCGTTCGGGTCGATCTCGATGAGTTGCAGCGCGCGGGCAGTCATCTTCCGTTGCACCTTTCGCATCGAGTTCGACTGGGAATAATAGGCTGCTCGCTCGGGAGTATAATAGGCAGACGGCGACCCGTACTCCTCCTCCGGGCGATTCGGATCAATGTCGAAATGAAACTCGGGAACCATATACCCCAATAGAATCCCGCATTGCTCCTAAATTTTTCTTGCAAACACAAATTTTTTATCATAGGAAGCCTTGATTCACCAAATAGCTACGACTTGCAAGGTTATTCTGATGACGGAAGAAAAAACTGCGAAAGCGGTTGCAGACGAAAAGGCACAGAAAGCGGTCACCGAAGAGAAGGGACAAGGACGTTCGTGGTCGAAAAAACTCGAAAAAAAATATGGCAAGAGTCAACAAATCGAGCTCGTTGACCGTGATCCACTCTTACCGCCCGCACTCGAGGAGAAGCTCCGAAAGACGCTCCCCTTCCAGAAAGTCATCATTCCGAGCGATCTCGCGCGAAAAAATAACGTGCGTGTTTCTACCCTGAAAGCCCTGCTCCACATCTTAGAAGCCGAAGGTAAGGTGAAACTCTTTGCGGGGAGCGATCGGTTGAAGGTTTACACCGGCGTGGACAGCGACAAGAAACCTCCCAAAGAAGAAAAGGCAGATAAGGGGAAGAGCAAAGAAGGTAAAGGCAAGGGGAAAGGGAAAGACAAGGATAAGGAAAGTCAAGAACCAAAACCTGAAGAAGCAAATTAACCTCGATTCCCTGCATCCCTTTTGATTTTTTCGTGTTTTTTAAATACTTATTTATATTGCCTAAATGGTTTTATTTCGCCTTGAGTTCCAGTTGTGGGCATTGTAATATAACACAATGATGAACTGTAAAGTAATTGGTACATGGAAATACAAGTAATGCAAATTTACATTGTAGGATCCACCAGGCAAGTGAATGGTGCTCTTCAAATTGACATTAAATGCCGGGAATCTTGAGGCCAAGCATCAATATTCACCGAGAATAAAGGAAACCTTTATAAGTCTTATAAGGGGAGAAGTTCTCTAGTGTGAGCACCTGCTAGGACTTCTCCTCCCTTAGGGTACCTAACATTGATAGGTGTTATCCAACTATGAAACAAAATTCGAAGATCTTTTGTATGCCAGTGTGCCTGTTCGGCACGCTTGTTGTTTTAATCCTTAATATATTTCCACTCGGAGCACTTCTCGGGGGTGAGCGCGGGATTCCTGCTGCCACCACGGTAACCGTTCCCGTTGCAGTTCTCGTACCGATCATGCCCGCCCCCCGGGTAGCGGCACTTGAAAGTGCGCCTCCGATCTACATCAACGGGAGTGATCCCGCCCATAACTGGATCTCATGTGACTGGGTGAACGGCACCGGCACGTTCATAAACCCATTTGTGATCCAGAACCTGGAAATTAACAGCACCGGATCCTCCGAAAACTGCATCACAATTGTAAATAGCAGTAATTATTATTTCTGCATCCGTAACTGCGTGCTATACCATACTTCGAGATTGGCGATTAATATGATTTCTGCAACCAACGGAACGATTCGTAACAACACCTGCATAGGAGCATCGTCGGGTAGCTGTAACTCCGGAATCTACCTCGAGTCCGCGGACAACAACACAGTCATCGAGAACACCTGCAGCGGCGGTTACAAAGGCATCTTTCTGTATTATGCGGATAACAACTCGATTACGGGGAACACCTGTAAGGAGAATATCCAGGGTATCTATTCCTGTTTCGCAAACAACAACACGATCACCGACAACACCTGCATAGGGAATACGCAGGCAGGTATTTACCTCTTCTTTGAGAACAACAGCAAGATCTGCGGAAACAATTGCACTGGGAATCCTCAAGGCATCTGGTTCAACTATGCAACCAACAACACCGCCACCGAGAACACCTGCACCGCGAACCTCGATTGCGGAATATGGTGCAGGGAGTCTATAAATAACTCTATTACCGAAAATAACTGTACAGGGAATGGCATTGGTATCAGTGTCAACGGAACGAACATCAACAACACGGTCACAAGGAATACCTGCACGGGAAATTTCGGGGATGGCATCAATTTCGCAGGGGAAACCACTTTCCATTATGACGTGATCAACAATACTGTCACCGGGAATACTTGCACGGGAAACCTCGGGGATGGCATCCATTTTGACGGGGGAAGCTACTCCTCTGGTTATATTCTGTTCAATAACA
>MBAA01000099.1:3772-4073 GCA_001940655.1 Promethearchaeota archaeon CR_4 | reverse complement strand
CACGGGGAACTCCCAGAATGGCATACACCTCAGTTACTTTGCCATCAACAACACGATCACCGGGAACACCTGCGCGGGAAACTCGCAGAATGGCATATACCTCGAAATGGACAGCGATAACAACTCGGTCGCTAAGAACAACTGCACGGGAAATTCTGTTTATGGCATCTATATCGTTTATAGTTACGGAAACACCTTAGCGGGGGACACGTGCTCGAAAAATTTGGCAGGGGGCATCGCTCTCAACGATGAGACATGGGACAACTCTGTCCTCGGCAATTGGATAAAGAAAAATGTCCTA
>MBAA01000099.1:2707-3720 GCA_001940655.1 Promethearchaeota archaeon CR_4 | reverse complement strand
TAGATTACGCCGTAACGAACTTCACTGCCAACGCTACTGCTGTAAGCGCGGGGCAGGCCATACAATTCACGGACACCACGACTAAAGGGTGTCTCCCACTCTCGTTCCAGTGGAACTTCGGGGATGGTACGGAGAATTCTATAGAGCAGAATCCCACCCACCAATTCGTAACAGCAGGAACGTTTACCGTCACGCTCACGGTCACTGATGCCGATGGTGACATCGCCGTAACCCAAATGACAATTATCGTGAGAGAAAGTCCCAATCTAATGGTCTTGATCATTGTCGTTGCAGGGGTGGCAGTCGTTATAGTGGGAGTGGTAGTGTGGAAGAGGATTAAGAAATAGCAAAGTAGAGACACAGGTTAAAATCCAAAATGTTTAGATTATGAAATCAAGCAGGAACAAACCGTTGGGCGCGACCCTGCACTAAATTTTCATTTATTTTTCCAGTCCCCCCTTTCTGCCTTTTGTGACAAGGGCTTAGTTCTTTCTTGCATTAATAAAATAATTAGCCCACTTGTTCGTAACGAATTAAATTAAATAGTTTCGAGCACTCCGGCCATCGAAATGACTGTACTACCAGCAAACGGTTGAAAAGTGGATGGGGCAAAGCGAATTTTTGAATGTTATTTTCCTCTTCTACAGTTTAGGTAATGTTCGTGGGAAAGGCGATTCAATTTTTTCCATCTAATGTGTTCCTGCATTAAAGATTAGTTACGCTTGGACAGAATCAATTAAGTCTGTGACTTCTTTCTCCCCAAGAACGGGGGACTCAGTTCGGGACACTTAACCTAATCCCAGATGCAAATGTATGTACTTATGTTCTTACGCATTATTATAATATAAAAATAAATGAAATATCGAATAACTGGGAAGTAAATCTATATAGGGCGGTTTCGAGCAGTATTAATAAAGGTTACTGTTAACGATCCAATATGGGGGGGCGAAAAACTTAACGCCTTAACACCCCGCGTGTATGACACAACTTTTATATGCGACAAAAAGCAACCT
>MBAA01000099.1:0-2663 GCA_001940655.1 Promethearchaeota archaeon CR_4 | reverse complement strand
GGTTAGTACACCCAAGGAAAGTTTCCGGATAGTGGATTATAGGGAAATCAGATAGCGGAATTTAACAAACAGAGTGTGCGTGTGGTCCTTATATGAAAATCGTCACTATAAATTTACCCGAGCCGTTCTTAGACGCTCTTGAAAAACTCACGGAATATGGATTATATCCCTCCCGCAGCGAGGCGATCCGAGTGGCATTGCGCGATTTCTTGTCAAAGGAACTCCAAATTGCACAGAAACTCAAAGAAGTCCACGAGGAAATTAAGGAAGAAAATAAAATAGTCATTCCGGCGTTTTGAACGCCCCATTTTTGTCTAAACTTCACACCCTTAATTTTCCTCTCTTTTTACCGCATCACTTCTAAGTGAACTACAAATGCTAGTGAGATTGAACGCTAAGAAGGGGTTTCACGAGTATATCGTGATTATTTTAACAACATCACTTGCCCACATTTCTTGCAGTTCTTTTTTTCTCGTTTTGCGTTAAGCGCACACTCCCGGTGGTATTCCTGTTTGCAACTGGGACAGATGTAGGGATTTAATCCTACGGGTTGCTTGCAAAACAAGCAGAGTCCTTTCGAAGCGGGGACTAGAGCCGGGGCTTTGGGTTTCGGGGGTAACTTGGGGCTTTGTGACATAATAATCTCTCAACGGGGTCTTTCTTATATGTTGATCTTGTGGTGTTAACGGGAGATTGTTTTCATTCCCAGGGTGTGATTCCTTTAATGCTCGATTCGTCAAATATTCAGTATCGGACATTCTAAATCTTATCCTTTAGCAAAGTGGAAATTATCAATCCCATCTGATTCCCGAGGAGAGGAAGAAGGGGATATTTGGAAAGAAAATTTTGTCTTCCTGCTTTGGAAATGGGTTTAATATCTCTGGTAATTCACTCATAAATATTATCAATACTAGTGTGATCATAACCTTATGGTGACGCGGCAGGATATTGTGGCGTTCCTCGACACCCAGTTAAACATTGCCGGGTGGGATGATTTGGATGCATCCCGGAACGGTCTACAAGTGGTCGGACGGGACGAAGGCACGCTCGTCCTTGGGGCCACGGACGCCTCGCAGGCATTATTTGACATCGCTAGCGCACGGGATGCGTTTCTAGTTATCGTGCATCACGGGTTATTTTGGGCGGACATCCAGCGCGTGGACGTGGTTGTGAAGAACCGTCTTAAAAGTCTCTTCCAAAGGGATGTGAACCTGTACGCGGCGCACTTACCACTCGATGCCCACCCCACCCTCGGCAATAACGCCCAACTACTCGGAAAACTTGGCATTCGGGACTTGACGCCCTTTGGCACATATCGGGGAAGAAAGATAGGATTTCGGGGTATCCTTCCTCAATCACGCCCGTTCCACGATTTCGTCGAAGATTTCAAACACCTACTCAATGCTACGGACATAATGCTAATGCCTCACGGGCCAAAAACCTGTCAGTCGGTGGCAATTGATACCGGAGCGGCATCCGCGTCAATAATTGCAGAAGCAACAATGGTCGGGGTTGATACTCTCATCGTGGGTGAAGCAGGTCACACTTTCTTCCACCTTTCAAAAGAATATAAAGTCAACGTCATCGCAGGGGGGCATTACGCCACGGAAACGTGGGGTATCCAAGCATTGTTACGCATACTCCAGCAAGAATTTGCCGATACGAAAACAGAATTCATCGCGTTACCCACAGGATTCTAGGAATCTCGATGTTTTCTTTCAATTTTTCCCGATCATACGAGTTCCCCAAACGTATTTAATTAAATAAGAGTATTAATACAAGCACTTGTAGCCGTAGGCCTGATCAGTAGTGGGCGACTTATGGAAGCAAACGAATTAGAAACAAAACGATCGAAAGCCGAGGAGTTCCTCGCTGCTGGGAAATTCGAGCAAGCGCGGGAAGTTACTGAGGAAATCTACACCTACGCGAAAAAATCCAAAAACCGGGACCTCATGGAAGAGGTGGAGTATTTCAACATCAATATGGAAGAACAACAACGGCGATTATCGAAAACAGGAAAGAAGGTGAAAAAGGTTGTTGTCACTCCTGAAGTCCCTGTGGAAGGAATTGTGGTCGATGAAGTTGCAGTTTTATCTGCACCACCGGCTCAAGGCGGGGAAGGCGAGATACCTTGGGGCAAGGGCATCCTTCGGGAAAAATACCGGTGGACCGCGAGTGGAGGAGAATTCCTCCTCAAAAAAGCATTTTTGAGTCGGGATGCGGCTGATCAATATTGCGAGCAACTACAAGTATCTGGTAAGAAGAGCTTCGTGGATTTCAAATTAATAACCGTAATCCGCAAGAATCTCGCGAGTCAATATTGCTTTAACGCACAAGGAGAAACTTTCGCGATTTTCGAGCGTTGATTACTGAATGTCTGTGTTATCGTTTGAATTGATTTTTGTAATAAAAAGAAGGGAAAAGAATACCCCAGAACACTAAAGTACTCTGGGATGATTTTTGTTACCTTTTTTGGGCGCTGAAGGCAACCTCGAGGACGTTTAGGTGTTCTAATAATACGACATTGGCTTTAGCCTTCGTGTTGTAGTTATGTCGTACCACGTCTACCAGGTACTTTGGCATGAATTTCTCCACCACCACGTCTGACTTGAGGCAATAGTACTCGTTGCCTTGCGGGTCCCGCAGTACTGCAATCATGCGCG
>MBAA01000036.1:1432-6474 GCA_001940655.1 Promethearchaeota archaeon CR_4 | reverse complement strand
CCAGACATAGAAGTCGGGCGGCGGGACTTGGTGGCGGTGATAGGTCTGGACGGCAAGATATACAGCGTTGTCGAGCTCCACTGCGTCACCGGCCTTGATTTTTTCCAGCGCCTTGAAGTGCTCCTCGCCGAACCCGACAAACACGAGGTTTTCCATCGCCCCGGCGATGTAGAGCACGTGCCCAGCGGCCGCCCCGCTCGTTAATTTCATGGCGCACCCTTGGAGATTCCCCTCCGGAATACTCGCGATCTGGAGCGCTGCCGGCACCTCCGCCTCGCTGTCAGCGAGTCTCGCAGCCATCGACATCCCCAAGCCCATTTCTTGAGCCTCCTTGGACATCACCACGTGATTGATGGTCGTCTTGTGCTGGACCCGGAGACACGTGAATGATTCGGGAGCGTTCGTGCCGAAATAACCCGGAACCGTCCAGAAGTCCTTGACATACTCGGGATCCCACGCCATTATATTGTCGATGAACATGGAGAAGACCCCCGTGTACCCCATCGCGATCGCCTCCCATTTCCACCATGCCTTGGGCGGACAACCCATCCGCGTGACCTCGGCGAGGGCTTCACGCTCCTCGATGGTTAGTCCGGCATACATGTCCCCGCTGCCACCAGGTTCCAGTGCGTCAACGATGGTAGGGAACTTGTCCTCTAGTATTCGAATGGCATGAGCCTGCACCGTGAATGCATTGGGCATACTAATGGGTGATGGTAGAACGAATGGCACCGCGCCGTCCCAGACGTTGAGGCAGTTCTCAAAGCAGGCGATTGTCTTGTAGGATCCGCCGCTACCACCGTAGACATAACCATAGGGGCGGTGCGGGCCGTACATCTCGGCGGCCACCACCCGCGAAAACCTGGCTACTGCGGCACTAGCTCGATAACCGGGGATGGTGGGGTCCCCACCAGGGAACATGACCTTCCGGCCCTGGTTTGACTCCACGAAGTAACCACCGCTCCCTATAGCGAACTCAATCACGCCTGCTAACATAAAGCCTGCCATCGCAGGTGCGCTCGCAGCATTCTCCATACCCGAAACCGCCATTAGGCAATGGAAGAACCGCCCTTCGTACTTTTCCGCTGGCGGGAAGTAGAAGGAGAACAGACAATCGGTACCTTCGAATCCCCCATGCACGTAGCGATGGCGGACCGGTTGATCCCGCCATTCATCAATATCCACATATGGTTGAGTATACAGTGGATCCGTAGATCCTGCTGGCCAAACCATCTTATACTTCTTATTCATTGTAATTAACCCCTTTTTCTAGCCATTCTTCTTTTCAATTAGGTAATCATCTTTTTTATGGTTCAAAAATAGCAAATATCATATATATCAACCTTCCTGTGGTAATCTGCACAAGATGGATTTGACCACATAGCAAAGGTATTCAAAAAAGACCAAGCATTGAAGCTGAAATAGAAAGTCGTCCTCCAGTACAACGTTCTCGGATCGGGAGGAGGTATGTGGCAGCTTGTCCTCGAAAATGGGGCGTACAAGCTCACCCCCGGCGATGAAATCCAGGAGGTCGACTGCACGATGAATTTCGACAGTGTAGAGTCTTTCGTGAGGCTCCAGAATGGAGACCTTTCGCCGATAAAGGCCTACACCTCGGGAAAGGTGAAATTCTCCGGGAACCGGAAACTCATTCAGGAAGTAGGTAAGATCATTCCCCTGGGGAAGAAGAAATAACCCTGTTCTTTTTTTACCTTTATTACTTACCAAAACCGCATAAAAGTCACGGCCTCTGGAATCTAATGTTTTTTTCCACACATTTTAGATTCCAATATAGTTGAAAATTAAACATCCTTAGGGATTTCAATGCCGCGAATCCTCAAAACCAGACCAGACTTCGCCATTATTTGATAGATTTAGATTACACGAATCTTGAACGAATATTCAAAAATCAAGGAGAGATAACCAACTTGTGAATTTTACTGAAGAGAGTTCAAAACAATCAAAAAGTAGGAATCAATCCAACATCTACACTGGGCAAGTTAGAGAAATCGAGGACGAATTTGTAAACATTTGTGTTGAACATGCCCTCGTGTTAGAATTGACCGATATCGAGGCTACATTACTTGCCCACTTGCTCGTTCATAAGAAACTATCGCAGGAAGATTTGAGAATGTTAACAAGGTTGTCAAAAGCTGTAATTTCGACAATCCTAAAAGAATTCCGCGAACGAAAATTCATCCAAAAGACCCTCCTTAAGGGTACTCACACTCAAATCTACCGCCCGATAATCGGGGGATCAGAGTATCTTGCCCAGATGTTTCAGGAATTTGCATTGAATATTAAAACCTTTTCAGAACTCTTTGTATTCCTAAAAATCCGCCTTTATTCCAAGGAGGATTATTCCTCGCTTAAAGGTTATGACCTTCTAAAGTCCCTCATCGCGGAATTCGACCAAACCTCCCCCAAATTACAACTCGTTATGGAGAAAGTAGAAAATTTGTATAATTCAATATCCTCACAATTTTCCTCACTCCAAGAGGTAAATCTAACTTTTCCAAAATTGCAGGAAATCACGCAAAAAACGGATGCCTTGCAAGTAAACGCCACTTCCCTAACGACCGGTTCCAATGGTTTTGATATGGAAGGCGAATTAGCTGCCATTGAACGAGAAATCGTGGTGAAATTTGTTGATCTTTGGAAAATCCAAGGCAGGAAAGAAACAGTCTCGAAAATCCTGGCTTACTTCCTTATTCGCCGGCAACTCACCCAGCGAGATATTAGTCGCTTGACGGGCGTATCGGCAGGATCCATCTCCATGCTCCTCCCCCAGTTTGTCGCCCAAGGTGTTCTAACGAAAACTCGTAATCCAAAAACGCGTGAACATCTATACAAAGTCGTAGGGACTCTTCCAGAAATGTGCCTCAGTGCATTGGAGAGTTACAATCAACAATTACTCACCTTTACTCAGAGAATCCACGACCTTTATGGGCGCCTGCAAGCAATGCCAAAGGTGACGACACAACGTGGATATACGACATTATTTAACGCACTGAAAGGTTTTTCCAATTTATTGATCTGTTATCGGGGAATAGCGGCACAATTTACGCAAATTTTTTCGTCCTAAAAATACAAGGAGATAGCTTTCGGAACCGCTTCTGAAATTCTCGAATCCACGGCAAACGGTAGAAATTTCAAGGAACTTTACTCACAACAATAGGAACACGTAATATCCAAACCCAAAAAGAACTGGATAATAGAATTTCATTCTTCTCTTGACTGATTCATCCCAAAACATTGATTTTCTTGATTCAAACATATATTTCATTTTCTATTTCTTTCAGCGAATAAAGCACAGTTTCTCTAGCAGAACCTGACTTCTACAATCTTTAGGTTGCCGCCTTTTTTGCTCTCTCCTTCTATTAAATGAGGGCTGGTTTCCGTGTATGTGTCGGATTTTAATATGTCTCCCCGCTGAGGAATTCTGCAAATCAGAGAAATTCCTTTCCCATATTTTACTCGCCAATACTCTTTCTCGACCAATAAGTTTCTCTCCATTTAATTCCGGGGAAGATCTTTAAGACTTCACTAATTATCTAAACGAATTCACAATTTTCTCCAGAACACATTACTCGGAACACAGAAAGATTTCAACCTTTTCAGAGTTCGTGGGGTAATGTTCCAAAGATTTAAAAATGAATAGAGAGAATATGGGGATAGAAAAAATAATCGCTTTGTTTGATGGGAAAAAATTGAGGAAATTCCAATTCCACTTAACTACCCTTGTTGGATCTTGTTGTATCGTGGTTGCCATTGTCGGGGGTTTATTTTGGGATTTCTTTGCATTTTGGAAAATGGAGGGCAATGTGCCGGGGATCATCGACGGATTCGTGGCTATTATGCCCTTGAACACTCTTCATTTCCGGACCTTGGAGCAACCGCTTTATGTGGCGCCAGACATTCAAGTTTTAATTGGAATTTACCTCCCTTTCCTCATCACAGCATTGCTTGGTTTTGTGGGCACCTTTAAGGTCAGTCGGAAATATATTTCTGCGGCGGGGTTTGTAGGGACTTTTGCCGTGCCAGTTTCCATGTTTATCGTGACTTTTATCATTGCCCAGAATTCCTTTATGCTCTCTGGTCTGGAATTCACGGGTCTGTTTTCCTACTTCCAAGTCGTGTCCGACGGGGAGAACTACACAATCGGCCTCTGGATAGGGTTTTACTTGTGTGCGGTCGGGTCTTATGTGATCCTCCTAGGTCGACCGAAAAAATGAGGAAAAAGGAGTAAGAAGGCAAGATGGAGAAGAATTGTCCGAGAAGGTTGTTGTTCTGTGAGATATTCTGCGCGTGGGTGATTGTCGCTACGTGCTTGTTCGCCGGGTTTTCTGGGTTAGCAATGGGAAAGGTTGTCGCCCCGTTTGACGAAGAGGGATTAACGCTCTTGGAGTCATCGTATACGATACATTACGCAAATGGACAGGAGGTACAGATTGATCAGGGGGAGGAAATACCTCGGGCAGCGGTATCTGGCCATCCTCTTGGGGAGAGTCCGGCAATGGTTTTGCCTATGGACGAAATTGCCGTGCTTCCATCAGACTATAATCCGACCGGAATTACAGGGGTTGTCCTCGATGATGCGTGGACGAGCTATGCAGAGAAAAAGACGTTTCCCTACCCAGACAGCTATTTGGAGCTAAGACATGTAATAGCCGGGGACTTTGACGGGGATCGGCGAGATGAATTGCTCGGGGTTGACTACGGAATCGTTAAATTGTGGGACGATATGGGGGCCAACTTCCAAAAAGTCTGGGAACACAAAATGAGCGCGTTGACAGGGACTTCAACTTGGGGAAGAGAGATTTTAGCTGCTGGCGATGTCGATGGCGATGGTGCGGACGAGATTATCTACCTCCTGAGCTGGAACAATGGCGGCTCCCATGATTCGGGCCGGTTTTACGTTTACGATTACCAAGAGGAGAAATGCCTCTATGCAAGTGAAACATTTGATGAGGATAGTGGGTTACGCAACATAGTTTTCAGTGAAAACATAGCAACCGGAGACTTTGATGGGGACGGGTTGG
>MBAA01000036.1:838-1395 GCA_001940655.1 Promethearchaeota archaeon CR_4 | reverse complement strand
CGACTGGATAGGCAATACTTTCACCCGGACAGAATATACTTTGGATGGGAACAGTATTATGAAGGGAAAGGGAGGGGATTTCGACGGCGACGGGCGCATGGAGATCGTCCTTTCTTACTCCGGGATTAACGCGAGAGTTCAGGTTTTCGATGACCAGCTAGCTAATTTCGTTGAATTGTATGATGGAACCCCATCCTATGCGGATAAATGCGATTTTGACACAGGCGATGTGAACGGCGACGGGTTGGACGAATTAATTTTTGTAAATTCCCTCCAAACCACGGTATGGAAATACCACGAGTCGGTTTCGGGAAATTTCACAATCGTTCACCAAGATCTAACTCACAAGGGGGAATCCGCCGGTGAAGTTCACCCCATCTCGTATATCTACGTCGTGTGCGGCAATTTCGATGGGGACGGCGCGGAGTTAACCTACACGGGCGAAACGTGGGGGACGACCACCCCCCCGGGCATCTTGCTCGCCCTCGCAGCCCCCCCTATTACCGGGGCATCGAAATGAACCTCGCGGACACGTTCACGTCTTATGGAACAACCGC
>MBAA01000036.1:0-774 GCA_001940655.1 Promethearchaeota archaeon CR_4 | reverse complement strand
GCGGAGTTTGGATTTGGGGGCGACGGGGGGTGGTTTGGAGGATTCAGCGTGGGATACGGATATGCCGTTGAGGAGGCCCTCGCACGCACGGATACGATCACGCAAGTGACGTCCTCCTCAACAAAGTTCTCCTCGGGGTGCTCGGACAACGGGGTCATCTTCCAACTGACCAACTATGACCACTATCGCTATAGGGTTTCCTCCCATCCGAATGCCAGTCTGGTCGGGACGTTAATGACGATTGACATCCCTCACGCGCCGCTCCTCTACAAGACTACCGCGAGCTACTTCAACCGGGTCTTCCCGGACTCGCCCCAGATCGGGCTCGAGACCTTCAACCACACGGTAGGGCAACCGTGGACTTACTTGACTCAAGCCCAAGCAGGGCAGAAATGGCCTAAGCGGTGGCAATCAGCAGTGCAGACTGTCGGTCTCGGAACCGCGGAGAACTCCGTGCTAATCGAGACCGGGAACGAGAGCGCATCCACTTTGTCAAAGTCGTGGGCCTCAACAAACACAGTATCGGGAACGGCGAGTGTCGGGTATGGATTCTTTTCCCTAAAGGTGTCGGGGGGATATAGTTGGGGAGAAACGAAGGATCAGGCGTTTACAACCACGTTGGGAAACGCGGTGCTCTTCGAGGGGTCAATTGGCGACATGGCGCAAGAAGAGGACTTCGCTACCCTCAACTACAGCTACGCTCTTTTCATGCACGACGTGAAGCGCGAGAATAACGTCACATACCGCGTGGTCAACTACTGGGTGAGCGGGGCG
>MBAA01000035.1:4434-5290 GCA_001940655.1 Promethearchaeota archaeon CR_4 | reverse complement strand
TTTCAAGAAAATAACGGTTCGAAGGAAATCTGGGGGTAAACCTAGCAGACTTTGCCCAATCCAAAATAGTACGAAACTGGCTACTACTCCAAGTGTTCCCAATATTATAGCGATATTCAGGACGCGATACATATGCCACCGGACGGGTCGTTGGGGAAGATCCGTGTTGTCATAGGCGATCATCAAAATTGGAGCATCATTGAGGAGCGCGAGTAAAATTATCATGAGTGGGGTAACCGGATAAAAGCTATAAATGAGAATTGAGAATGTCATAAATAGGATGACCCGGATTGTTTCCGCGATGCGATACGTGGCATAGCTGTTCATCCGGCGAAAGATACGGCGACTCTCTTTGATCGCATTGACAATAATGGACAAACCAGGAGAAGTCAATACTAAATCCGCTGCCTCCCGGGCGGCATCAGTTGCGCCCGAAACCGCGATACCAACATTGGCCTCCTTTAATGCCGGGGCATCGTTCACGCCATCTCCCGTCATTCCGACATAGTGCCCCGCATTCTGGAGGGTTTTCACAATGTTAAATTTATGTTCGGGAAATACTTGGGCAAATCCATCGGCCGCAACAATTGCCTGTTCGTCAGGTTGCTTCCCGGGACTAAAAACGTCTTCAGCAGAAATAATATTTTGACCGATGTCAAGTTGTGTGGCTGTTTCTTTGGCGATAGCTTTATGATCCCCTGTGAGCATCTTCACATCAACGCCCATATTTCGGGCTGCGCGAATAGTTTCTTTAGAATCGGGACGTGGAGGGTCGAAAAGGGAGAGCAAACCGAGATATTGCCATGCGCCCTGTCCTTCGGCGCGTGCTACGCCCAAAGTGCGAAAACCTCGAGCT
>MBAA01000035.1:0-4391 GCA_001940655.1 Promethearchaeota archaeon CR_4 | reverse complement strand
CAGGATTTCCGCATAAGAGAAATATTGCTTGTGGCGCGCCTTTACTGACTCGAAAACGAACATTATTGTGTAGAATTGTTGCTTCAGTGTGTTTGGATTGGGGGTCAAAGGGTTTGAAATTCTCAATTGTCCAAGACTTAAGGGATTCCACGCCCCCTTCGAGCTTGTTAAAAATTGGTTGTTCCAGGGGATCTTCATCCTCTGCCCGAGATGCTAATGCCGCAGCGAAAATAAGATCTTGGGGGGTAATTCCTTTTTCAAGAATCACTGGATCCCCCAATTCCATGCGATTCTGGGTGAGTGTGCCTGTCTTATCAGAGCAAAGGACGTCCATCCCAGCGAGTTCTTCAATCGATTCCAAATGCGTTACGACTGCTTGTTGCTTGGCCAAACCCTCGGCACCAACAGCCATGGTAACAGATAATACTGCGGGTAATGCCACGGGGATTGCGGCTACTGTTAATATTAAGCAGAATTTCAATATTTGAACCTCGCTAAGATCATGCCGAAACATGGCCACGATAAAAATTAATATGACCAATGCTACAGAAAGGAGAATCAAAAATCGCCCAATTTTCAGGACTGCTTGCTTGAAGTGAGAAATGGTTTCTGCTTCTTCGACGAGTTTGGCGGTTTTTCCAAAATACGTATTCGATCCTGTTCCAACAACAATGCCGTCCATTTCCCCCCGACGTGTTATGGAACTCATATATGATATATTCCCTTCCTTCTTTTCAACCGGGAGAGATTCCCCTGTCAAGGCGGATTGATCCATCTCGATATTATCGCCAGTGATCATCTTCAAGTCAGCAGGGACAATATTGCCCAATTTCACGTGGATTATATCACCCGGTACAATATCACTTGCCTTAATTAAGACCCAATGCCCGTCTCTTTTTACGTTTGCATTTAAAGCCAGTTTCTTTTTCAATGCAGCAATTGCAGTATCCGCTTTGTATTCCTGCCAGAAACCAATAATCGCATTAAAAAGCAATAAAATGGTTATAATTCCAAAATCTGTCCAATCTCCGACAGCTCCAGATAAAATAGCTGCAAATTCAATCATCCATGGAATTGGCCCCCAGAAAAACGAGAGGAATTTTAAAATCGCAGATTGTTTATGCTCCACAAGGGCATTAGGGCCCCACTTTTTCAAGCGAAGACTTACATCAGAACTTGACAAACCTTCCAACGAGGATCCAAAATGACTTAATACATCAGGTATTGGTGAGGTTTCAATCTTCTTTATGTCCCACATTTGAGAAGAGGTTGTAGATTCGCTCATATTAAAACATTCCAATTAGAAACTGTGAGATATTAGCAATGCAATGAATATCCCAAGAAGGATTTTTTAAAGATCCATTTATCTCTATCTTTTCTTGGGAGGACATCGCACTATTTTAGAAATTTTTATGCAAAAGCATCTCTCATTGTTATATAAAATTTGGTACGTATCTGTTAGCTATTTTGTCAAATACTATTCGTAGTATCCTCTATAAATGATAGAGTTTGGTTAGGATGCGAAAAATCAAGTATGGGGAAAAAATCAAAGAGAAAAGGGGAAGCCGGATTCTCTATATGAATAATCCAATTTATTTTTACACGCTTGATGTAACGCCTTAAGAGGAATGGAGAATAGCGGTTTTTAAAGCTCCGCCAGAATTTGTTTAAATCTTTAGTTCATTACCCCATAATCCGTGTATATTACACGAGGAGAGCGTGATGATGACGCTTGGCAACCGGTTCTGTATAGATGGCGTTCTTATCGGTACTTTCGATTTACGCCCCGTAGATTACGAATTTTGTCTTTCCGATCCCCTAAGTCTCATAATTACCGGATATACGTATCATCGCACGTTAAATCTGATTGAACTAGTTGATTGTGCAGCGATAAAGTAGAATTTTTATTTTAATTGAATAGAATTGAATTAGAAAGTCCTATTACATCTGGTAATTTCTTTGATCCGGTTTCGAAGTGTAACTTCTGTAATGCGGAGGGTTGTTGCAATCTCGTGTTGCGTTTTCTTTTCCGCAGATTTCATACCCGCGAGATAAATTACTGCCCCAGCGAGACCCCGAGGATCCTTCCCAGCAATTGGCAAACCCTTCTTTATACATTTCTTTAAAAGATCAATTGCCGCATTGCGAATCGTCATGCTCGATCCCAATTCTTCGAAAAACTTGTCAACATACCGCACGGAGTTGAAGTGTTGAACTTTCATATTGAGCTTGGGTAAGATTCGTTGCGATATCAAATGGTATGCTCGAATTGTCTTTCTCCGATTTAACCCCGTGGTGTCGAGAATCTCTTTCATCGAACGGGGGATATCATGAACGCGTACAGCTGACAATATGGATGCGCCAAGGATGGCATCATTAGTTCGGCCCAATGTTAGCTTTTCCCTAACTGCTCGGGTATAAATGCGAAGAGCGTCCTCAGTTACTATATCTGGCAAACCCAACTGTTCCTGAAAACGGTCTAAACTCGGGAGGGCGATATAGAGATTCCGCTCGTAAGAAGTCGTGAGAGAACGGTGGATTTTCGCCAGGCGACTGAACTTGAGCTTTTGTTCGGCATTTAGCTGGGTGCCTTTAGCATCACGTGAACCACGAATTACCGTACGTGGTCCTATTTTACTGTAGACCGGTTCGGTTCCCTTGCGATTTCTCACCTCTTCTGCGGTGAATGCCCGACGAGGTGTGGAGTCGATTATCACATCGTGAACCATTCCACAGTTCAGACATACGAAAAATCCTTTTTCCTCGCGGATATTGGGAGTGTCACAGCAAATATCACCTTGTTCAAGAGAAATATCTGGTCGTTGGAGCAAGCTCAAGTCTATTTCGCTGACCGCAACGGAATTTTTCTGGTGTATTTCTTGTAAACGGCGTGGAATGGAGATCTTTTGTTCATAGGTTGAGAGCATTTGTATCCCTCTTTTTGTTTTTTTGGAAAAAACTTTTAGAATTTATTTTCCACCGTGGGTGACAAAATCTGAGACATACCTTCGCTGGGCGATGAACCAGTGAAGATCTTGGATGCTCGAACCCCTCTGAGATATTTCATATGCAAGTTGCCTTACATCTTCCTCTCGAGGACTTTGGAGGATGCGGGAGGGATAAATTTTCACCGATTTTGGTAATCCTCCCCATTTATATTCGTGTTTAGGGTTAGAACACGCTACAGCAAGTTTTAACTCATATTCGGCGAACATCCAAGTACATTCATCCCAAGTCTTTCCCTCTTGGGCGAGCATATAGGCAATTTCTTGGGCTTTTTCTTTGTTTAGTCTTACCTCAATTAGGTTATGTTGTGAAGTTGTTCCTACTGAATATTTAGTATGAGTCGTTTTTGCAGGCATATTTACACCTACATGAAGATCCTTAAAATAGGATAAAGAACTTCCTCCGAATGTGTTCGCGCGAATATGTTAGCTTCTTTTTTGGTAGACTCTCACAGGATATAGTTGAAGAAGTTATGTTCAACTCGAATATACCTAAAAATTACAAAATTATGAAACACTTTTAGGACGAAACTTTAAAATTGCAATAAAATCCTTATTGTGGTGAATTCCTGGATTTGGAGAGCAGCAAAATTGGTCTGGTCTGAGCAAAATTGGTAGATGACTCTTGAGAATCTGAAAAAATTTGTAGAAAAGTGATAACTAGCAATCATTATATGCCCAACTCCGATAAACCCAATTGACGTTCTGCATCTTGTTTCTCCTACTCATATAAAAAAATGATAGTTTGGAACTAGCACGAAATTGTTCGCGCGAGTGAATAAATCTGGTTTTTTCCAACCTTTTGACTCGAATCTAGGTATTGAGAGGTGATTTCTTTGAAATTTAAAAGCTTTATAGGAAAAGAAATATCGAAAAGATCCGTTATAAGGATTCGATAAAGGCAGCTACTAATCCAGATTATACCCCAATAACGATGTCCGAGAGGGGTCACGTACCAGACGTTTTTGATCACCAGTATGTGGAATACATTTCTGGGTTAAAACCACCATATTTGAAAATTGGTTTGCTTGGAAGGAAATAAACCAAAGAAAACACCAAGGATTACAGAAGATCCATTTCAATTTCGAAGAAAATATCGATGTTAAGATATAATCCCGTAAGAGTTCTCCCATTAAGCGTCCCATTTTCAGAGATCAGTAAATATTTCTATAAAGAAGGTAAAAAAGGTGAAATCCAGTTCAATCTTCCCACTCTCCACAAGTAACTAGCCGCAATTAATCCAATCAGATTTGTATTTTTGACTGTTTTCATAACTGATTCTCAGGTTTTTTCTTTTTTAATTTTTAATTAATCTGTTTATATTTGGTATTAACCTGATCTGAACTAAGACTTCCCCCAAGATATTCCCTTGGGAATATACTTGGG
>MBAA01000183.1:27375-28969 GCA_001940655.1 Promethearchaeota archaeon CR_4 | reverse complement strand
TTCCATCGCCGACCGGGCGGCGCCGACTGCGAAGGCGCCAATGATCGGGCGCGTCCGCGCGAAAGTCTTCATCGCCAGCTTAAATCCCTCGCCGCCCTCTGGGGCGAGCACGTTCGCTGCTGGCACCCGACAATTTGTAAACTTAACGAGTACCGTGTTGGAGCACCGTTGGCCCATCTTGGGGATGTGCTGGCCGGTCTTCACGCCGTCCCATTTCATATCCACGAGGAACGCGCAGATACCTTTGTGTCTGTCCTTGGGTTCCGTTGTCGCGAACACGGAGCAGTAATCCGCGTATCCCCCGTTCGTGATCCAATATTTCGACCCGTTCAGGATGTAATCCTTTCCGTCCCTCGTGGCCTTGCACCGGATACCTGCGACATCGGAACCCATCCCTGTTTCGGAGGTTGCAAAGCTCACGATCTTGGGGGTTGTAGCAATTTCCCGGAGATACTTCTCCTTAACCTGGTCGTTGTTGCACATAACGACGGGTTCCTCCCCAAGGTCGTTGCCGAAGATGGACGTCCCCATGTCTGGCGCGGCTGCGGCAATCTCTTCTACCACCACTGCAGCATCGACGAGGCCATACCCGTGTCCCCCGTATTTCTTGGGAATACACAGATTGTTTAGCCCGGCTTCAAACGCCTTACGGAGGAGGAATACGGGCATTTGGTCGTGTTGGTCAAAATAATGTATTACAGGTAAAATCTCGGTGAGCGCGAAATCGCGTGCTTTTTGCCGGAGCTTTTCTTGCTCGGGTGTGAGCGTGAAATCTAGCATGTGGGAAGGTTTCAATTTTGGGCATATATGTGTTTCGCCGAACTCGTGCTATCAGATGTTTTCCATATAAATTCAAGGGCGCATTAGGCGCATACATGTCCCAAGAAATTCCGGACGTCAAGGTTTTGGAACAGATTGCTACTGCTACACCTCCATTCCCGCAAAGCTGGGTTGGGATGAGCTTTGGAAGCTCGCCGCGGAATCCTCACGGATTATTGTTGTCTTTTTGGCCATGGGCCAAGGGATGTTTTTCCAAATACATCATTCCGGATCATTTCTGTAGTTATCAGGGAATTGCGCATGGGAGTATTGTCACGTGCGTTCTCGACGAGGTGGCTGCATGGGCTGCATGTTATACCATGTTACATTTGGTTTTAACTCACAAGATGGAAATTACTTTTTTGAAACCCGTCCCCACAAAAGTGGACTTATTTGCGATTAGTCAGATAATGCACGCCGATGCTAAAAAAATCCTGACCTATTCTACGATATTGAATGACAACGGAACACGACTAGCTGAGGCGACTGGAAAATTTTCAATCGCCTCCCTCAGTATGATTGCTAAATTTACTAGCATTCCGGAAGATACGCTCCAAAAAAGTGACGATCAAATGATTGCCTCCTTCAAGGAGTATAATGCATCCCTGAAGAATATTGGAAAAAAACGTTGAAATCGGATCGGATCATTCCCCGTCCTTATCTTTCAATAGCATCAATTTCTTTAAAAATGAGATATAAATGGTATGGCGCATTAAAGGCGCTTATGCCACAGGAAATTCCGGACGTTAAGTTGTTACAGCAGGTTACCTCTGCT
>MBAA01000183.1:27149-27341 GCA_001940655.1 Promethearchaeota archaeon CR_4 | reverse complement strand
AAGATGGAAATTACCTTCTTGAAAATGGTCCCTACAAATGTAGACCTGTTCCCAGTTAGTCAGGTGACGCACGTTGACGAGAAAAGCATCACAACCTTTTCTACAATAATGGATAGCAATGGAACCCGATTAGCTGAGGCGACAGCAGATTTCACGTTCGCCCCGATCGGAATAATCGCCAAACTCACCAAT
>MBAA01000183.1:25517-27100 GCA_001940655.1 Promethearchaeota archaeon CR_4 | reverse complement strand
TCCAGGAATACAAGCAAAATTACGGAATTAAAGTGTGAAATACAAAGAAAATAGAGAGTCTTATTTCTTTCTAGCTGCCTGCGCTTTTATCCACATAGGATCGGCTTCCTGTAGCGTGCGGCGCATGACCTTTCCGATGACGCTTTTCGGAACCTCGGCGATAATGTCAATATACTTGGGCACTTTGTAACCTGTTATGTTCTTCTGACTCCATTCAAGGATATCCACGGGTGTAATTGTACCAATTGCTTCTGGTTTCAAACTAACCCACGCTTTCACTGCTTCACCGAGTTTCTCATCCGGAATGCCTGCCACTGCGACTTCCAAGATCGCGGGATGGTTGCCTAACAGTTCTTCGACTTCCTTTGGGAAAATCGAGTGACCAGCCATCTTGATGAGTTGCTTTTTCCGATCCCGGATCATGATGCGGCCATTTTCTTCCATGTACCCGATGTCTCCGGTTAGGAGCCAAGTTTTACCGCCCCATTCCTTCAATTCCTCGGTCTCGCGGTTTAAGTATCCCTTCATAATATTGGGGCCAGTGGCGCTGATTTCTCCAGTAAAATCTTCCCCGAAACCCTTGATGGGGCCTTTTGAGAATTCCGTATCGTCTACGGGGAAAATTGCCCAATCTATACCTGGTAAGGGAACACCTATATAACCCGTTTCCCGCTCACCGTAAAAATTATTCGCGCTCAGGCCAGGCGATGCTTCCGTTAACCCGTAGGCTTCGGTAATCCTTGCTCCAGTCCTTTTTTCGAATGGATCCCGGACGTAGTCGTGGAGGGGTCCCGCAGATGACACGCAAAGCTTAAGTTTCCCGCTGACATCGTGCCGGGTTAATATTTCAACCGGTAGCGTGGCAATTCTTTGGAACAGGATCTCAGCTCCACAATAAATAAACCCGTTGTAATCCGGGAGTTTGTCAATCTCTTTCAGTAATTCTTTCGCCGGTGGGGGTTTGGGGAATAACACCATATACCCTCCCACTGCAAGGGTGGCCAACATTATTGTCGTATGAGCAAAACTATGGAAGAATGGTAGGACGCCGATATTCCCTGTTTGTGGGCCTAAGGTGGTAGTAGTTCCTTCATCCTTTTGGCCTAAAAAGAAGATTGCGCATTGCATCGCGTTTGAAACTACGTTCTGGTGTGTTAAAATGACTGCTTTGGGTACACCGGTTGTACCCCCTGACATAATATACGTTGCGGTGTCATTCTCTGGATCAATCTCAACTTTCGGGGGAGCTGGAATAGTCGTGAGCAACTCCTTGAATGAAATTGCGTTGGGATGTTTCACTTTTGCTGAAGGGATTTTCCTAAATAACCTACCCAAAACTTTTTTGATGCGTAACATACCACTCGCGAGGTCGAGGATGTTCGTGAAAATGACTTTCTTCAGCGGCCATTGTTGTTCTATTGGTTCGAAGAGTTCCACGTAGAGACTATCTAATGTGAAGAGGTATTCCGCATTGACAGTGCGGATCTGGTGGAGAACTTCAGCGGGTTTGTATGTCGGGTTAATCCCACTTGGAATCGCTCCAATGGACGTGGCAGCATAATATGCGACCACGTACTGGATGC
>MBAA01000183.1:21777-25498 GCA_001940655.1 Promethearchaeota archaeon CR_4 | reverse complement strand
CAAAACATCGCCCTTCTTGACGCCCATATTAGTCAAGGCGGTCGCGAAGCGGTCAACAAGGTCTTTCAATTGACTATAGGTAACCCAAGTATCTAAAAACCAAATAACGGGTTTGTCGGCCCATTTAGTCACTGCTTGATCCAACAATCCTTTCGTTGTCAAACTATAATCATAGTCTAGCTGGTGTGGGACACCTTTCGGCCAGAATTTGCCAGTAAACCACGGCCGATCTTCAGGAACTGGATATTTTATTACCATGTCACATTCACTTCAAACCATAATCGAATTAGATAACCTTTCGATGGCAGAACTCCATCTAATAGCATCTTTCCTTTGTTCTAAACTCCTTCTTAAGGATTCTCACGATGAATTATCAGCCAATCCTCATCTCCCTAAGTGCCGCTTGTCAAGGAAATAACAATTAAGGAGAACCTCAATAATCCTCATCTTTGATCTTCGAAGGGATGTCCTTGACCTGCTGGGCGATCGCATTTCCCATCTGTTCACCTTTCGCGAGGTCTTCTGCGGTCGGGTACCCCTTGAACGTTATGGGGTCGAGGATGTCCCAGTGCATATTCTTGGACAGCTCGTTGAAATCCTTCAGGGCACCACCGCTCCACCCGAACGACCCGAAATACCCTGCTTTTTTATACCATATGTGTTTCTTCACGAGGATATCCATGAGGTATTTCATCGGCGGAAACATAGCATACTCGTAGGTGGGACACCCAATCACGAGTCCCGCTGATTTATATGCGTCCGCGAGGATGAAGGAGACATTTTCATTAGGCACCCGGTGGACTTTCACAGGTACACCCGTCTGGGCAATACCTTTCACTACCGCGCTAAGCATTACCTCTGTATTGCCGTACATACTGCCCCAGACGACACACACTTCCGGTTCGGCAAAATCTTTGTTATAATTTGCGTATCGAATGTATTTATTAACAACCGCTTTCGGCGCCCCCCGCCAGATTAACCCGTGGGAGGGCGCGATCATTTTCACATCCAACCCACCGAGGGCATCAATAGCTTTAAGCACGCTAGGAGAGAAGGTTGCAACGATGTTGGCATAGTAGCGGAGCATCTCGGCTTCCCAGTAGGGTTGGTTAGCTGTGGGTTGCTCGTCATCAAAGATACTTCCCCTGAATGATCCAAATGACCCGAAAGCATCACTGGAAAAGAGGATACCTGTGCTTTTCTCAAAAGAAACCATTGTTTCCGGCCAATGAACATTGGGAATTTCAGCGAAAACTAGTTCCTTTCCTTGTCCAAGGTTTAACGTGTCGCCACTCTTGACATTCCGCACTTTATCATTGATCCCATAAAAACCGTTTACCAACGCTGCACCCTTCTCCGTACAGACGATCTCTGCATTCGGGGCGAGCTTCCGGAGGGTATAGGTAAATCCAGTATGATCTGGTTCGAGGTGGTTTAAGATAATGTAATTGATGTCTTTGGGCGCGATTCCGAGTTCCTTCAGGTTTTGGAGCAACGTTAGAGATGCGCCCCCCCACTCGCGGACTAGCTCAATGACGGCTGTTTTGTCACCTTTCACAACATAGGCGTTTAGGGTTACTCCTTTCGGCGTGGGCCAGATACCCTCAAATAAGTCTTCCGAGTGGACTTCTGCCCCAATCCAGTAAATGTTATCGGTTAATTTAATCGAAGTCATAATCAATCCCTCGCAAATGTATGCATAAGTTTGATTTACGGAAAGGAAATTATGCTAATAAAGCCAATGGTTATGATGTGAAGGGATTGTTATCTAGTGCCAGAGATAGTTAAATGTTTTTAAGGGAAGTTCGATTGAAAAATCAACAAAAAGATGTTCTAACCGCAGTTAAAACGGAGAACCAAATCGAACTAACTGGATGTGGAATCCTGAGACTTGATCTTTCCCAAAATCTCTCGATTTTATTTCGTATATCTTAAAAGATCTGACATTATGAAAGGTATTCCTAAAAATTAATGAATCCACCGAGATCGGCGTGAAGATTAAACATTCTAATCCCCTATAAGAAGAATCTTTTAATTCCCATAGTCATAGATTTATTCAAATTTCGCGCCAATTCCCCCACAGACCCATTTGGAGTTAAAATATATGAGTGATAACGAGACGGATGAGCAACTTGAGGTCAAACCTCGCCAAGTGGATTCGGAGCTATATTCCGAGTATAAAATCATCTGCGAAAACGTGCACAAGACGTATTTACTCGGCACTAACGCAGTGCCCGCCTTGCGGGGTGTGGATGTGAATATCAAGGAAGGAGAATTTGTTTCCTTGATGGGTCCCTCCGGGTGCGGGAAAACCACGCTCTTGAATCTCATTGGGGGGCTAGACACGGTCTCAAAGGGGCGCATCTTGCTCGATGGACAAGATATGGCGAAATTATCTGACAATCAACTCGCAGATCTGCGACGAGATAAGATCGGGTACGTGTTCCAATTCTATAATTTACTGCCGCTTATGACTGCGATCGAGAATATCCAGATCCCATTACATTTTCAGGGTAAACTGAGTAAACGTGGGAAGCGCCTGAAAGCACTGGAACTTCTGCGGTTGGTTGGCTTGGAAGAACGAGCGGATCACACGCCAAGTGAGCTTTCTGGAGGAGAACAACAACGGGTTGCTATAGCACGTTCTTTAGCGAATGATCCCGTCATTGTGCTCCTTGATGAACCCACTGGCGATTTAGACTCGACAACGGGTGTGCAGATCCTGCGTTTGCTTCGGGATCTTAATCGGAAAGGTTCTACGTTTGTAGCTGCCACACACGATGCGGGAGTCACGGAATATACTTCTCGTGTTCTTCACATGCGGGATGGAAAAGTCGTAACAGGTCTAGCTGTACGAGGTCTCAAGGAAACCGAGGAACAAAGGTCTATGCGTTTAAAGGCACAAGAAGCGGACAAGCTGAAAGCCCGGGAGAAGATTCTCAAATTTGTACAATCCGGTCTCGCCCAAGGGAAGAAAAAGATTCCAATTCAAGCAATCGAAGAGGCCATTCCCCGGGAAATTCTGGACAACTTACCGCAAAATATCGAGGACATCTTGAAAGAACTACTCGAGGAAAAACTCATTATGGGTCGGGTAGAAAAGGATTTGTTGGACTTGGAGGAAGGACGGGTTGTGGAGAAATCCCCCGCTTAAATTCCACACATTATATTCCAAATAACATTGAAACCACTTGATTGAGATCAATACCTGTGGACAGATAACGAATGCCGATGAATTTATTAGCGTTCCGTAATGCCTATCGGGACTTGGGCAAACACCGAGGTCGCGCTATGATGGGCATCTTCGGAATTGCGACTTCAATCGCTTTACTCACGGCGGTTTCACTTCTGACCGATAGCGTGTCTCTCGCGTTCGTGGACTTCATTGCCACTGATAGTGGCAATCGGGACGTGGACATCACTGTGAATGATCTTCCAGATCAACCCGATCGATCTGATTTTTTTGAATATAAGATTATGATGGAACAAATCCAGGCAAATTATCCCGAATTTAATAAATTCATCCCTCGTATCGAAGATAGGGCAATAATATGGCGATTAGAAAAGGGAGAACAGGTTAATTATACGATTCCTGTTGTAGCAATGAATTCCACGCTCGAAGAAGAGTTGGATTTTGGGCACTTTACCAACACGGATTATAACTTTTCGAATGAGATTCCCGGGAATTATTGCGTGATTACACCTGCATTTTACGAATTCT
>MBAA01000183.1:20143-21767 GCA_001940655.1 Promethearchaeota archaeon CR_4 | reverse complement strand
CGTGGGGCAGAACTTGACATTGACGCGGTCGGGATTACAAATCAATTTAACAATTCTCCTCATCACGGATTCGGAGAAAAAATTCCGGGGTGACGTAATTGACGGGAATGTCAAAGAGTTGGGTGTCGTGATGAGCTTCGAGACATTCGTATACTGGCAAGGGTCGGAGTTCGGGGGTAAAATCAACCACCTCCTCCTTACATTCACAAATCCGGGAGATTACTACGATGTGAGGGATTTGAAAGGATCTGTCACGCGATCCTTGGCGATCTCGGAGGATCTTCAGGAATTCCTCGGTTATGGGTACAGGGTAGATATGCCTAAATTGTGGTACTTGCAATACTCCGAATTTTTAACTGCAGGTCTCACGATTTTGTTTATTTTCATCTCGATCATCGCGATGCTCATTGCGGGAATTTTAATCAATGGGATTTTATCAACGTCCGTGGAGGAGCGAATTCGGGAGTTTGGCATATTCCGAACTTTAGGGGCTCGAAAAGGTTTCAACGTAAAGCTCATCATCTATCAAGGTTTATTCCTATGTATAGTTGGAACCTCGATTGGTGTAGGCATTGCGATGGGATTAGTTAAATTCTTGGTGCTCCCTATTGCACAAGGAATCGTGGAAAATCTGCTGTCATCTCCCATCCCATTTGTAGTTTCGCCGACCTCGATTCTGCTCTCCTATGCCATCGGTATTTGCGTGTCTCTTCTCGTTAGTCTCGCCCCCGCATTGAAGGTCGCCCGCCTCCAGATTATCCAAGCCATCAATCCCTATCGGCACGAGGAGACCCTTTACAAAATTATGAAAGAGAGTCGGGTGAATTATAAACTCGTTATAGTGGGAACTGTTTTAGCAATTGACGGAGGTTTTATCTATTTTGTAATCCCCCGGTTGATGTTCTCTTTGGACATCACACTAATGGTGGGGGTTCTCATATCTCTGCTTCTAGTATTCTTAATTGGTTTGACATTTGCTGGATTAGGTATGATGCCAGTTTTACAGCGTTTTTTCATAAATATATTTGCCCCTTTCTTCAGAAAGGTTATGAATATAATTCGCATCACGGTGTTTCGATACCAACGGCGTAATAGCACGACCGTATTAATGTTTTCCATCTCATTCGCCTTCGTCCTTTTCACATCATCGATGGTATCGGGATTACAGCAGAACCTCACGACGCAGCAGAGGTTTAATAGAGGATCCCAAATAGTTGTGGAGACCGCTGAAATCCGGGGTGCAGCACCAACAATCGATTTCCAATATGAACTAATGAAGATACCAGGTATAGAGAAGACCTCGGTCGTCCTCGCTCAACCGGAAACTCTTACAAATATCTACTCAGACTCAAGTACGGTATTTAATATGGAAGTGGCAGATTACATCAACTTCCAAAGCATAAGCTGTACGATCTATCCAGTAGACACCTACTACCCTGACACAATCTATTCCGAATATATCGAGTTTTCGGAAGGATCGATGGCAACCAGCTTTCCAAAATTGTTCGAGACGGATCAAGACAACTGTCTGCTTTCCCAAGCAGTCGCAGAAAACCTCGGAATAACTGTTGGGGATAAGATACGTTTAACATTCAATCGTGGTGAAGAGAGTACTCCTGTTGCG
>MBAA01000183.1:19901-20119 GCA_001940655.1 Promethearchaeota archaeon CR_4 | reverse complement strand
ACTTGATACTTACGGAAGGCAATATGGAATAATTGTGCGTAACGTAGAGAGGGACATAGTAGAAGATACTGCGTCATTTAACACGATCACACTCATTTTTGAGTTAATCTTGAGCATAACCGTGATCATCTGCCTCGTTGGCCTTTTGTCTACCACCTATTCCACGATTCTGGAACGGCGACGGGAAATTGCGGTCATCCGTACCCTCGGTCTTCGAT
>MBAA01000183.1:17807-19878 GCA_001940655.1 Promethearchaeota archaeon CR_4 | reverse complement strand
TCTCTGGAAGCCCTTATCACATTCTTAAGTAGTTCCTCCTCAGGAACCATAGTGGGGTTTGCAACTGCCTACCTCCTCTCTGATGCGATGAATTTATTCACGGAAACGCCGACTACGTTTACTTTCCCACTAGCAACTTTTATACGTACAATGGGGATTTCCCTCCTCTTCCTTATAATTGGATTGTTGTTTCTGCTCCGAAGAGTTAAGAAACAAAAAATTATCGAAATATACAGGGAGACGCTCTAATATGCATTCAAATAATGCTCATTGGCTGAAATTGCTTGCCATTTTATTCGTGTGTTCAATTGCAATCTCATCTTGGCCCTCCCTTATTACAAATACAGACGCCTTCAATGACAATGCTATCCCTAAATCGTCCGCAGTTGCTGGAAATGAATTTTACGCTGAAAGTATTACCGCATCCGTTTATGGGAATGCCACCCAACTAACTCACACTCTCGTTACCAACGATTCCAATATTTTCCAAAGAATAGACTTTACAGATCCAGCATTCCTGAATGCAAGTGTCGTTATCTCGGCATCAAATGGGAAGTCATCACTTACAGTCCCTAGCGTCTTTGCCACAAATAACAATCGGAATAATGCATTTGGAACCAATGCTTTCTTTGGATTTCTGTATTACAACAACCAGACAGACTTGAAAGAAATCCGGGATCGAAATCCTCGAGCCCTCCGAATCCTTAGTGAAGCATTGCAGATGGATCTCATCCGGTATAATTCTACTTCCGCATTTTTCTTCCCATTCGTTGGATATTATCCGCGCTGGAATATCTTCCAAGACGTCTTATTTAGCGGGGTTCCAAAAGACGGGTTCTTTGGTGCAATTAATTATACCCGAATTTCCAGTACAGATTATTTAGGAACAAGATCTTTTTCAGGTACCCTTGTTTTATTGGATAAACTGACCATCTTAACCGAGATAGAAGCGCTCATAAAGTATTATTTCGGGATCGATGTCGAAGACATTATAAATCTCCCTTCTTTTAATTCTAGCCAACTTAATCTGACCGACTTGGGAGAAACTCTAGGAAATATTCCCTTTTTCAATATTACGGGAATCGCGAACTTAACATCTATGTTTGAAACTATCTTTTCAATTCTCGGAACTGGAGATCTTTCCACTCTTCTACAGACCTCCCGTCTGCTCAGTCTTGTTGTCCAATACGAAGGGCATCCTGATGGTATTATTGTTCATCAAGATGGTTCTCTAACTTTTGATTTATTCAAAGCACTGAATTATGGGGGCACGCAACTCAAACCCAGTCAAAGTATTTACAATTCGCTAATTGGGGCCTTGTTTTCGGTTGTCTCTGTGAATCTCTTTTCAGCCGAAGTGGTGGACTTCACGCCTAAGCGTTGTGATTTTTCTGCTAGTCTCATCGAACGCATTGAGTTGGCTGCGTTCCTCCTGGGACAAGATATCGACCTTTCGATGTTAACAGATTATTCCTTCAAAACACTCTGGGAGACTTCCGGTGGACAAAGTGTGCTTTATTCTAATCTATATAATCCGACTGACGCCCAGGATCTTCTAAATAGTCTCTATCAATTGGGAATTAAAATCAGTAGTGGTATTCCACTCGGTTTGATGAATCCCCTATCTTCAATTTGGGTGAAATACACCATTCCAAACGCCGAGCTGGTTCTCAAAATCACGGAAAGCATAGACACTGGATTTAATAACATCACGGGTACCTCTTCGGTGACGATTAATGTATCGAATGTCGGGAATCGAACCGTTTGGGGCGTCATTGCTGATCGTCCCTTCGTTGCAGCCGAACAAGTTGTTGAACCCCTGCAGGAATATTTCCCTGGGATCTATAATTACCTCTTTGGATCCGATGGTTTTGCCCAACGCAAGTTTGGGCAGGATATGGAGGAATTCCTCGGGATGAAAGATGCCCGCAATTTCTACTTGGACACGAATGGTGATGGGGTGTACGATACTTTTTATCCCAACCCTTACAATCTCGCAGGGTTAACCCCTTATAATCCCGATTTCTCCGCGTGGTTGCTAAGTGATGAAGCTGCCAGCGATCCTGTCTTT
>MBAA01000183.1:11475-17790 GCA_001940655.1 Promethearchaeota archaeon CR_4 | reverse complement strand
AATGAGGTCAATGTTATCAGATCTTTTCAACAACTCTCAAAGTATCTTCAATCCGGAGAATTCCAAGCTCAATCCAGGAGAATGGTTTACTTACGTTGCGAATAACGCATCAGCGTCAATCATTAACTCCTACACAAGCTTCGAGGAATATAATTACACTCGAGGCCCTTTTCCTTCTTTAATTTACGGTCAAAGTGTGGATGGTACCAATTCTGATGGCGGATTAACCGCTAATGACAATTCCCTTTGGAATATTTCGAGTCAACAGGTTGGTGTCCAGCACATACTCCAAGTGATCTTCAAATTCCAAAATTCAACAGTTCCTAACCCGATCAAGGAATTGGATCAGTTACGACTGGTATGGCAGGGAATGAATAATATTTCTCTTACCGGAGATATCCAATGGGCAATATTTAATCGAAGTGTCGGGGAGAGCGGGGCGTTTCAAGATTTTGCATGGAATATGAATAATGTCAATAATACCAACTCGACATTCTCGCAAAATTTCAATACTAATTTGTCCGATCTCACGGACATCACCTCTAATTTCACGACTTACGTTCGTCTCACGATTGTGGCGGATGCTCCCGTAAAAGTTAGCATCGATGACTTCAACCTTAATTTTACAATGCTTGATACTAATGCGCTTGATATGGGGTCGGCGCGGATTACCTATTCCTCCTATGCGTCTCATAACCGCTTTACCATTAGTTCGAACAACGCCCTTCTCACAACCCGGGATGCTCCCTCCCTCGTTGGGCAGGCAGATTTGACCAAAAAACTCTCTTATACAGGAGATATGAATACTTATATCCTTCATTTAACGAATAACGGCACCAGAACAGCCCGGAATGTAAACATCACGATGAACATCCCTGGCATCATTATCGATCCAGGAAATTTCACGCTCGAGGACAATACATTAAATTGTTTCTTAGGAGACCTACCAGCAAAAATAACCCTTGATAATATCTCTTTCATATTTCGCACACCAAATTCGCTCCTCCTTCCTCAAGCGCAAATTAACTATGATAATTTTATAGACCTGCGTGCAGATGAATCCGATTTTTCTATAAAGTCAAACCAAATTTTCCTTACCGCCCCGATTGATTGTGGAGAACACGTTCCTTTTTTAAATCGACTGAATTTTACCATTTCCGCTAATGTTACCTCTCCGGCTATCGGGGAACACGTGAACATTACATTCACAGTTCAAAATCTAGGTTCACAAACTATTCGAGAAATGGGTCTTCTTTGGTGTGATGATCTCGAAGGTTTCACCTCTTTGAGCGTTTCGAGTTTTCAAGTATTAAATCTCCTCCCGGGAGTCGAAAATCAACAAAGATTTTCAATTATTCTGAATAAAACGAATTATCGGGGGTATTTCGTGCCTTCGATTAGAATCATTAATGGCTCAGAATCCCGAACCTTTCGACAAGATACATCTGATCCTCTTATATTGGGAGTAGGATCTCTCAAAATAGCGAGGGTAATTTCCGAGCGGCAACCAAAACCCGGTGAGATCGTAACGATCACCGTCACTGTTTCCAATAATGGAACCATAGACCTAGAAAATATCTTAGTTAATGATATCAACAGTTTTCCCCAACAAGGTTATACCTTGGATACTGGTGCCTTGATCTATTCCATTGCAGAGTTAGCTCCGGGGGAGTCCGTATCCTTTTCTTACACCATCAAGGCAAAAAACCAAGGGCATTTTGACCTCCGGTCGACTGAAGTCACTTATTTCTTCATTTACAAAGAAATCTTCCTCGGTCCTAGTTATGCTACAACTGTCCAAGCTCCTTCCTATATGCTGATGCTTTATTTTGGGGTTCCTCTCGTGTTCTGTTTAATTGGCATCGGTATCTATTACACGGTACAAAAACGGGTGCAAAAAGACGAGATTTTCCTGCGACGCCACGAGGAGTTGATGTTTGGTAAAGACGGAAAACAAATCGCTTGGACCAGGAAAGTAATAACACAAGTCTTAGATGACGTTCAAGAGGGTGGTGGGTAAATGAGTTTAATAACTCGGAGGATGGCGTTTACAGTCCTCTTAATCACTCTCATGTCAACAAGTCTTTGGAATCTTAATCAAGTATTTTTTCAATCTGCAAATTCCAAAACTCTCGCTGATTCTTCAACTGATAAAAACATAGATAATATCTTTTCACCACGTGTTGCCAGTAACATAACTGTAAACCGGGTGATATTGTCATTCCCACGTCCTGTAAGATCCGAAGATCTAGCAATCTTCGAAGCTATGGGAGGAAATGTAACTCACGGCCCATGGTCAAGTGTTCTTGCGGGTTTTGCGGGAACCATCCTAAATACTCAAATCTCGGGATTGCGTGCAGCTCTACCCGATGCTACCGTTGAGCGAGATCAAGAAGTGACTACATCTCTGAATTCGGTCACACGTCTCGCTCGTGCGCGCAATTATACTTGGGACACTCTTGAGTTGAATGGAACGACCAACGGGACGATCGCTATCCTTGATACAGGTATTAACGCTTCGCACCCCGCATTCACTTCAGGTTATGGGGAATCTGATTGGGGGAAGACCATAATCTCCTGGAATGATACCATTCGTAATGAACTCCAACCTTATGATGACAATAATCATGGAAGTTTCGTGGCCTCTGTTGTCGCGAGTCGGGGATTTACCGCGGAAAGTCCGACCGGAGCTATGGTAGCAAATTTCACCGCGAATTTTACTCATCAAGACTTATTCGGGAATGGTGGACTCCTTAGTGGGTGGTACCGTTACAAACTATTATCCGTCAACGTGACGGAAGAGAATTCGAACATTACCGTATATGGGAAATATTTCGAGTTTTCTACGGATGAAGTCTTGGATTTTCAATTTGAATGGCGAAACAGCTCCCAGGACACAGTAGCAAACGTAACTTTGAGCCAGACTGACACTTCTTATACGGTTCAATATAACGTTACCAATAAACTTGGAGTGTACGACTTGTATATCCATTACTTCGTCCATGAAGCGTCAACATTCACGTTCTCCGTTGAATCCGAGACATCTTGGCATTGCGCCCTCCAAACAGATTCCTATCTCAATTCCACGGGAGTTGCGCCTGGAAGTAAACTATCCATTATTAAAATATTAGACCAAAACGGCGAAGGTTCATTCGTAAATGTAATTGATGGCCTTAATTGGGTGGTAGAAAATAAGGCCACCTCCCACATCGTGGCAATATGTCTTAGCATTGAAACCACGGACTCTTTATCTGGTGAGTCGCTTGACGCGCTAAATACAACCCTCGGGAATGTAATGGATGAGGGAATTCTTGTGGTCGTTGCCGCTGGTAACAAGGGGGTTATACCTAACGCTCTCAATCGTATAGCTCTCAATCCGAAAATGATAGTGGTTGGTGCAACTAATGAGGAGGATCAGATCACGTATTATAGCAGCCAAGGTGAAAGTGTTGGTGGTGGTCTCAAACCTGACATAGTCGCTCCCGGAGGAAGTCGTCTCCCTGCCCATATTCCTGTCTATGGCGCATCTACTTGGAGTAACCTTACTATATCAATGGAAGGTACGTCCATTGCGGCCGCTGTGGTCGCAGGGGCCGTGAATATCGTCCTCCAAGCAATAGGGACTTACGAAAAAAATTGGACTTATGCTAACAGCCAGTCCGCCCTTGACATTAAATCTCGCCTGTTAATGACTGCAACGGAAACCAACTTGGAGAGGGAAGACGACCCAAACACCCCTGCAAATGAGGCTCTCAGCTCCCCCACGCTCTCACGCGGCGAAAAAGACATCCACGAGGGTTACGGACGCCTCAACATCGATGCCGCAGCAGAAACCTTCTCAATAAATATGACTGTGGGTATGGAAACTCGCGAAAATTTGACGAGCTCGATCGTCTCTCCTCAAGGTAAACACGCGTGGGCCCGCCGTGTCACATTAGATGAAAATCAACCATACCTACTAAATTTAACCGTGCCCCTTTCCGGAGACTTTGACCTGTATCTCTTCCACAATTATTCTGATGAATTCGGGGAGCCACGCTTGATTTACAAGAGCACTACTGAGACGTTTGGCGCTCAGGAACAGATTTATTTCACCCCCTCCAATGCCACTCGGGATTATATTGTCGTAATAAAGGCTGTTGCAGGTTCGGGAGAGTTTTCCTTCAATATTTCTCACGTGCAAAATGATAATCCACCCATAGTTCAGGCAATCTGGATAGAGTCAGACGACCCTGGTACGAATAATACCTGGTCTACGTATACGGTTTATGTAAACTATACGGACGCGGATAACAATCCCCCCACCTTATTCACCCTGAGTATTGCAAATGCTTCAACGGACTTCGCTTATAGTCAGAATTACACGATGCTTCCCCAAGATCCGCTTAACCAGAATTTTATGGTAAATGCCACGTATTATCGTAGTTTCACGGTATATATTCCCGGAAATTATAGTATTTACGTGCGTGTCGTTGATGGTCTCTATGAAAATAAGTCAGAGGTGCTTATCCAGCACGTGGAAGGGATACAGGCAAACCCCTACCCGTACACCAACAATTTCTATTACACGTATCCGGAAAAAGATCCAACAATGTGGTCAGCGAATGTTGCCACTGCAAATTGGACATTCACGCCCGGGCTAGCAGATCGTTGGTATTTCCATTATAGTCCCTATTCTCCCATCCCAAATCCGTTTTCAGTGCTGGATTACAAACCATATTGGCATTTCTCCAGTACTTTCTATGGGATATCCACTTGGGACTACAGCGAAAATCTCGATGCGAGTTTGTACACGCCCTATATCTTCCTGACTGGTGCGGAGGATCCCGTTGTGAAAGTCGGGGTTCGGGTTAGTATAAATCTTGGGGATTTCTTTTTTATTTATCTGCAAGAGAATAACTCCGCATGGACGCTCCTACAAACCTATACCGCCACAGAATTCGATTGGACGGAGTTACAATTCAACCTGACGGACTACAAAGATTCTTACGTGCGCCTGCAATTCCGATGCGTTACAGATGGTTTGGACGATAATATCCAGAATCGCGGTGTGATCGTGGATAGCATCTCGTTTGAGGAATTCCAGAACACGCAAGTACCGATCTTTTCCACGCCCGCCGATACTCCATTTTTCCGAAATTATGTTGAACCTCAGGAAGGAAGTCGGTTCCAAAAATACCGGTTTAATGTGATATACAACGACACTGACAATAATATGCCGGATTTCGTGTATCTCGAAATGTCCGGGATTAACCACACTATGTTTAATTCCCAAAAAGATATTTGGAGGTTATTGAATCGTTGGGATGCGAGCGGGGGGATTCTCTTCTCTGTAAACATCACCGTTACCGACTTTTCCACCCGGCAATACCGGTTTCATGCATCAGACGGCCGAAATGTGGTGTCGACTAACTGGTTCACGGATGGTCCGAAAGTACCAGGCATTCCTGAAGTCCTCGGCTTCCCCTTCCAAGAAAACTTCACTGGAAGTGGGTATGAATCGTGTTACATTGCAGGTATTCCCGACAAGATGGATCACCACGAATGGCTCAAGACGAATACGTCATGGGACCTCGTCTACGATCCCTTTGGTACGCCCTCGTATTTTTGGTATTGTGGTATGCAGACGAACCTCTTGTCAGATAGGTATTATGGTTCTAACTGGAATGCTTGGTTAATCACTAAACCCATTCATGTCAACTCCCCCCAGGATGTTCACTTGTATTTCACCCATATGTTGAATTTCGACTATACGTGGGGTGAAGATCAAGCATTCGTGGAAATCTCGACGAATTATGGACTCACATTCATCCCGCTCCTTACCTTCGGAGGTTTAAATAACACGGGTTTTGAATGGGAAAGCTTTGATATCGATATTACGAAATATAATCATCAAAACATAACACTGCGATTCCGGTTTGTCTCAGACGATTTTCCGACAAGTCCCCTAATAGGAATGAATCGCGGGTGGAAATTGTCCCACATTGAGGTCAATGCTTCAGTAGAAATTGTCGCTCCAACGATCCAACTACAATACCCTGACTTGAATCTAGATCTGACGGGCACAGTGCAACTCAATTTTACAATTACGGATAATACCCAAGTGGATACGAACCGGATACAATTATACATTAATAATGAATTGGTCATACCGATGATCTGGTCAAACCAAACTCGAATTGTACAACTCTCTTATATTTGGAATACGAAGGAAACACCAAACGGGATCTCACGAATCCGGATCATCAGTGAGGATATCTACGGCAATCAGCAGGAAATCACGTATATTGCTTATGTTAGTAATCCGTTTGATTG
>MBAA01000183.1:4983-11457 GCA_001940655.1 Promethearchaeota archaeon CR_4 | reverse complement strand
GATCATCCCTATTGCACTGATCACCATAGTTTCCACAATAGCATACAAGATTCATACTTTTAGGAAAAGACGAACCCGCTTTCAAGCAAGTACGAAGAAACCAGCTCAATATTCAGTAACGAAAGGCGCCAGACATCTGGGTATTCCCGTCATAGATGATGATATGGTAAATGAATCTGTTGAAACCCACGAAGCGTTCACCCTCTACTGTAAAAATTGTAAGAAAGAATTTCAGAGACAAAAATTCGAGTGGATGTGTCCTGCGTGTGATAGGGACACTTTGTACATCAAAACAAACTGCATCTATTGCGGTACAACTGAATTGCTTGAAGACCCCCGGAAAGCCTATTGTAAAAAGTGCGGGTCCAGATTGCTTCGCCAGCCGAAGAAAGTTCTCGACCAGCTTCGCGATGCAATGGGAATGGGAGGGGGCTCCGGAGGAGCGTCAAAACCAGTGGAGAGGAAACAAATCTACCCTATCATCACCGATGCTAGGATTGATGAGGAAGAGGAAGGAAAGGAGATTTTCACGCTCCAATGCAAGAAATGTGGGACCTCCTACGAGAGTGACCGATTCCTGTGGACATGCCCGAAATGTCAAGGAGATACTCTCTACATGCGCAGCAAGTGTCTCCATTGCAATATGGACATACTCCTTGATTCGCCACGGAAACAGCACTGTGAGAAATGCGGGAGTCGCCTCCTGCGTCAACCAGAAAGGTGGGCAAACCGACACATTGATCTCGAGAACAAAAAGGGAGATTTGAAAGAATGAACGTTTTCAAGTATGCATTCAACGATCTGGGGCGAAACAAAACTCGCGCCATCTTCGCTATAGCGGGCATCGCGGTCTCACTCTTTCTCCTCAACTCTGTAGCCATCTTGAATGATTCCCTCTCATACTCTTCCATCGACCTTGCTACGAACCAAGCAGGTTCGGCTGACGTCATGATCTCGACATCCCTCGTCCTCGATATCAACTTTGATCCTTTCTTCCAACAAGATATTCTTGAACCATACAAACCGAATTTATCCCAGATTGCGAACTATTACCCACGACTCCTCCTACCGGTGGAAGTCTACAATACACAATTTCCAGACGTGGAAGGAAACACGATCTTTTATGGCTTGAATATTACCGCGGAAAATCAAAATGGAGATCTAGGCAAGCTATTCTATGCGGATGCGACTGGCGCCAAGGGTATGGAATTCACGGGGGGCATCGAAAGTGGGCACTGCGTAATTCTATTCAACACCGCGAAAAAATATAATTTGACGATAGGAGATTCGATTCATTGCACGTATACTCGACACCAGCAAGATTTCGTGGTGGATGCCATCTTAATCCAAGAGTTGCGTTTCTCTTTCGTGGAATCTAACCTCATCATTACTGACCTCGTCACCGCCCAACAATTTAGCGGGAAAACGGGGTTAATCAATTATATGCTTGCTACTCTCAAGAATCGGGAAACTATTTACGATGCACGGGATACTCCTAGCACGATCCATCGCCTGGGGCAAGTAGGGCAGGCAATCCAAGAGATCATCGGATTCGACTATTCGATAACAATGCCGAAACTAAACGAGTTGCAGAGCTCTGACTTCAACAATATATACCTAACTATCGGATTTTGGTTGATCACTTTCCTCTCGATGCTCATCTCGGGCATTCTTATCAACAGTATCTTGTCTACCTCTATGGAGGAGCGTGTGCGCGAATTTGGGATCTTCCGGACAGTCGGTAGTCGCCGTGGTTTCAATATACAATTAGTTTTGTTACAAGGTTTCATTATGTCCACCATTGGAACTATAGTTGGGGTATCGGCATCTCTCGTGGTGGTTCCATTCATCCTGCCTTGGATGATGGATCAACTCAGCTTGTGGAGTACCTCTGTAACATTCTTTGTCCGGCCTGAAACTGTTTTGATTTCTTCTATTGTAGGGATCTCCATTAGTTTAAGCGTGTCCGTGGTACCTGCGATTAAGACCGCTCGTGTCAAAATTATTGAAGCGATTCAACCCTTCCGACATGGGAGTGGGGAATATAAGGTCAAGAAAGAAGGTTCAGCTAATATGAGGACAATCCTCGCAGGTATTGCTATAGCTACAATTGGGGGTATTATCTTCATCGTATTTCCACGCGTGCTCACGACCGGTGATATGAACCTCACTCTCTCGGTCTTCATTAGTCTTATGCTCGCGGTGTTAGTTGGATTGGTGTTCGCCAGTTTAGGGATTATTCCTGGACTCCAGCAGCTCTTTTCCCGTTTCTTTCACCCCTTTGTGAAGAAATATTCAGGGATGATCCAGACCAACCTACGCCGGTACCAGAGGAGAAATACGAGCACCGTCCTTATGTTCGCGATTGCATTCACCTTCATCTTCTTTGTCACGACCCAACTCTCACTCCAGTCGCAGAATACTGCTACAAATCTGAACTTCCAATATGGCGCCGATATCGTCTTGGTGAATCGAGGTACCATCGAACAAGGCAATGCTCTCACGAAGGATCTGGAGGAACAAATATCGGCCGTGCCTGGAGTAGAAAAGACTGCCGTAGCTATATACAACACTTTTGATGTCCAGACTCTCCTTTCATTCTATGATTTCGAAACCGGCGAATCGGGTCTCTTCGACAATATGGGAAATGGGCAACTCGAAACCGCTTTATCCGGGGGTGATAAGAACCGTATAGAGGTTGGAGATATCATCGGTTTTAACTCTTTCGAGGTGGGCGTCGTCGCGGTGGACGAGCACTATATCGATCTTGCCGATCCTAGATTGATGACGTGGACAGACGGTAGTTCGGATAAATGTTTCGCAGAAGTCTTTGCTCATAATAACACTGCGATCATAGCGAAGTCGTCCGCTGACGGTCTTTACAAAACCGTTGGCGATGACGTTCGGGTTCGTCGGTTCGACCAAGATGGAACCGAATTAAATAACACCAACTTGATCTTCCAGGTTGTCGGCGTGTCTGGAGGATTACCGGGGTTCTGGAATTTCAGGTCTTCTGCCTATAGCACGTATCTGAGTGGATTCTTGGTTTCTTTTGATGCCTACGCTAGCTTAATGGACTGGGAAAATCCCGGCCAACCCAATATGATCGTGGATAAAATCTTCTTGAAACTCAACAATAGCGATGAAGCGTCCATCAAGGAGGTCACTCGCGAGATCAACTTCCGCCTCGAAGGCAAGTATGACTACCTGATTGACGATGCTATAACGCTCATCAAAATAGTAGAATCACGGAATGCCGCGATGTCATCCATTATGACCATTGTGCTCTTCTTTACTGTGGTCATCTCGCTGTTTGGTCTCTTGTCTGCCACATATTCTACGATTTTGGAGCGCACGCTCGAAATCGGCATCCTCCGCGCGATTGGAATGAAGACTCACCAAGTCCGGCGCATGTTCCTCGCCGAAGCGATGGTTACGATGCTGTCTGCTGGGTTGATGGGTACGATTATTGGGAGTCTCATCTCGTACTTCCTCGTTGCACAATCATCGATGTTGACGGAAATTCCCGTTTTGTTCGTCCCCCAGTGGGGTACAATGTTTACCGTGTTTTTTTTGTCGGTCGGTCTCGGCACGTTGGGCATATATGCGATCCTACGGCAAACCACCAAGCAACAAATTATGGACATCTTCCGGCGGACATTCTGATTTTTTCTATTCTATTTCCTTATATCAACCGAAGATGCAATCGGATTTAATTAAGGCGTAAAATGCGAAGAATAATCTTGCGTAAGATGCAAACATTTTTGCGTATCTGATTACTTGATTGGTCAGAAGTTCTCTTTAGGGGTCTCTTGTTGTTGATTTGCAACTTGTATAATGAAGTGAAACTTTTCCTCGTTACCTGCTAAAGCAACCGCTTAATCATAGTACCGTCGTGCTTCACTGGTATGCCCTAATCTCGCCAAACGTTGGCGAGATTGAAGTCCGTCAATGTTTCGAGGTCACTATCCCTAATTACCTCGAGGCACTTTGCTGCTTGGTTTAACTTCTCGGAGAGATTATAATTCTCTAACGGTCCAATCGCGGCAATTTTCTGTTTGAGATCGATGTTTGTTAAATCCTTTTCAAAATAGTTCTTTGAAGCACAAAATCTACATTTCGGGCAGAGGTGGAAGAAATATTCAGTGGGATTGAACCCCCAGTAATTGGGGCGGAAGTCCGTGCGTTTCGTAGCAAAGCCGTAGCTCCCGATCTCTTGACTCGTGAATTTCGACTCGCAAAGTGGGCATGTTAATTTGATGGGAAAGAGTGTTGTCAAGGAAGACCACTGATGGGATTGGAGGTATTTCATCCTCAAATCATGTTATTCCCGCTTTAACGGGTGTATAAATCATTCAGGTAACGCCCGACTGCTTTCTCCCACGTAAACTTACCTAATAACTGAACCCCACGTAGGACACACGCGGCGTATTCTTCCGGGTCGGCCTTGAACAGGTCTATCGCTTGGATGATGGCGTCCTTGGCCGCTCCTGTCATCGCTTGGTAGAGTGGGATGGACTCCCGTTCTAGGATGGCATCGCCGATGGGGTTCGTGTCGAGGAATTTAGCCTTGATGATGCTGGTCCAGTCCTGTGTTAAATTGGGGATTAGGGATGCATCTTCCTTGAATAAAAACCCCGTGGGTTGCTGCTTCTCGCCGTGGAACTCGTCCACGAGCATTTGAACATCTCGCGGTAGGGTTGCATAATTGTACGGACAGACTTGTTGGACAAGACCGCCAGTCGCTCGTGCTACCACTGGTACACCACTCGCGTACCCCTCGTTTGCGCCGCCAAACGGCTCATAGAGCGAACACATTAGGAAATAGCTCGTGGCGGTTTGCAACTCGTTGTATCCTACCGAGAGTCGGAAGGGGAATACGAGGACGGATTTCGGGAAGTCTTTACTGAGTTGTTCGAGGAATGCAATCGTTCCGAGACCTCGAGGGCCGGGAATTGGGGTGAACACGAAATGAGCAATGTCGCCTTTCTCCTCGAGGACTTCTCGAATGGCCTTCGCCGCCACGTCAAATCCTTTTTGACGAGGATCATCCCGGCCAAAGAGGAGAAAGAGAGGTGTTGTAGTGTCGTTGAGATCGCACGATCCCCACGCACGTGCTAACAATCCTGCTCCCTCCTTGGAGTTAAAGACCTTTGTTAGTTCCCCTCGCTGGGAGTTTTTATATTCAAGAATTCCCGCGGGGGTTAATATTTCTCTTAGTATTGGGTCAGGATCCTTGAAAATACCATTAGTGGTAGCGATCACCCCCTTCTCGTGAAACACTTCTTGCAAGTGGGGGGCAAGCACTTTCGTTTGGAGGGGGTCGTTCATCAATTCCCGGGCAAAAACATCTGATACCGTGGAAATTCCCCGTATCTCTGGCAAAGTCTGCTTTAACACCGTGGATCGAAACGTGAGTGTCCCTGGATCGAGGTGAATGGCGTCCCCGAGACCAGGGAAATGCAACGTCATGTTGCACGAATTGTCATAAGGATTGTGGAGAGTGATCACGCACTTGTGGCGAATTGATGATGGCAACGTCTTGCTGACCAGGGCGGTTTCCCAATCTTGTAGGTTCAGGAGAAAGGGTGGTTTTTCTGGAATGATTTGCAATACCTCGGGCACTGCCGCACACAAGAAACACGAGTCTTCAAATAATCCCTGCGGTACATTCGGGTTGATGTAAGGATTTTCGGACGCTAGAAAATGGTAGGGTGCATCGAGCAAATACATCGTAAATTTCGCATCCCCCCCAACGTCCTCCACGTACCGTAAAAGTCGGGCGTCAGACTCCTGCCCTCGAAAGGGCACTTTAAATCCCTTGTGTATGACGGTAATCGCCCCCTTCTCCAAGGCCCGGGCACTTTTTGGAATGCGGGAAAAAAACGGTGTTAATAGCAAGATTGCCTTCTCAGGACTCATTCGGGCCATCTGACGGGGTAATCGGTTCATCACCGCATTAAGACCGCCGACTGGAGCAAATTCGTTCTCAAACGAGACGAAAATAATGGTGGGAAAGTCCTCATGGTTTTGCAACTGGTAATCACCTTTAACGGTTTCAAGGTTTACCTCTGGAATAAATTTAATAAATTTATTCGGACTATTTCTTTCTGAAAGGAACACACTTCAAGGTCATATACAATGCCATCACAACCACCCAGAAGGTTCAGCGAGCGCGAGGACGAAGATGAAGACGAAGCCCACGAAGAAAGAGACGCTAAGGACGAAGACGATGAAGGGGAAGAATCTTTAGAGAGGGACGACGACGACGACGACACGTTTGTCTGTCGCTTGTGTAAAAAGACCGTGGACGTGGGGGATGGTGAAGAGACCTTTGCACTCTGTGACCGGTGCGCGAGTCAATTTGACATTGACAAGATGTGGGACGACCTTGATGACGAGGTGATCTCCGAGCACCAGGCCAAAACCATTAACTTGGATCGATACCGGAAACGGCGAGGCCCCCCGAAACCA
>MBAA01000183.1:4884-4965 GCA_001940655.1 Promethearchaeota archaeon CR_4 | reverse complement strand
TTTCGTAAGTGATAATTTCTATTATTTGCTTCTTTTTTTGAATCTTCCACCATTTCCTTTAAGTCGGGTCCCAACGAGGGA
>MBAA01000183.1:4352-4864 GCA_001940655.1 Promethearchaeota archaeon CR_4 | reverse complement strand
GGATTCGCTTCTAGGCCCCAAGTTGTAGTGACGCTCGCGAGCCGTTTCAACGTGCGAGTCTCTTCCCGGTTATCGAGATAGGCTTGTTGGATTGCCCGGCGCATGACGTGCGCCGTCTGTTCCATACCCTTCCGGTTGACCGGATAAGGCACGCCATCCTTGCCGCCGAACGCGAAGGAAAACTTGACGGGGTCGCGGAATGATGGGGGGGCACCATAGACAAGTGCGGACGCGAGCGCTAATCCCCGGAACGCGGCGGGGCCGAGACCCTTCAGCAGCAAAGCATCCTCAAAGGTTTGTGGGTGAGTATCAGCAGCTAGACGAACTACATTCCAGTTGATTTTCTTAGGCAAAGTCCACTGGAGACTCTGGTCCAAAATAATCTTGGGAATAAGGGGGACATTTTTAACCGGAGCAGACCAGTCCATGAGGGTTCGCTGGTGTGAGGCGTGGGCTTCCAGTCTCCTCAGGGTCTGCAAGAGGGACGGGCATCCGTCTTGCAATGCGTCAAC
>MBAA01000183.1:3823-4321 GCA_001940655.1 Promethearchaeota archaeon CR_4 | reverse complement strand
TTTGTACCCGTCCTGCAGTGCGGCACTATCCACCTTGGCGCAGAGGCGGGACGCTCGCTGGTATGTTTGAATTTCCCCCGGTGCCCCCACTGTGTCAATGCCCTCCGCGATCTGGGCGGGAGTTTCCTTCGACCGGTCTCCTTTTCCCCCCGCGATTAAAATACCGTGTTCGGCCGGGTCGATGATAGACCTCAGCACGCCACACAAGACCGTGGTGGTGCCAGAGCTATGCCAATCGTAGGCTAATACACATGCGAGAGCCTGAAACCAGAATGGATCTGCGATCCTATCGAGCAACCCGTCCGGTCCGAATTCGTCCACGAGCAGGTCCACGATCGCCCGCCCCAACTTCTTCATGCGGGAGAACAACCAAGACGGGGCCTTCCCGCTGTGCAAGGGTAATTGCACAACCGCATGCTTAAACATAAAACTCTGGATCAAAATTCAAAAATCCCCTAATAAGGAAACCTCAGAGAGAAATTAGTAAATCTAGAATCC
>MBAA01000183.1:0-3758 GCA_001940655.1 Promethearchaeota archaeon CR_4 | reverse complement strand
TTCCTCTTAATAAATTCCCAAGATAGACTTTTGACCCTAGTTTTATTCGTGATTTTATCGGAAGTTGACTCAGAATGAATTGGAACAACCTATTCCGCCATCCAGTAATCAGTATCCATTTACGCCCGAGGTATTTCAACGCACGGGATGCGACATCGTCCGGTTCCATTGCCCATGGCGTCACTACGGTTCCCGCTTTTTTCTGGAAATTAGTTCTGGTTGGGCCGGGTAAGAGCACCATGATGTCAAGTTTGCTATTTCTCGATTCCCACCGTAAAGCTTCTCCAAAATATAGCTCGAAAGCCTTGCATGAGGTGTACACCGCACTCATCCCCAGCGGCGAAGCCACGTTGACCGAGGAGGTGAGAATGATGGCGCCCACATTTTTCGCCAGCATTTTTGGATAATATTCGTAAACCAACCGAAAATAGCTATAAACTGAGACGTGGATTAAATCCGTGTATTTCTCCACTTTGCCAGTTTCAAAAGAACCAATAAACCCGAAAGATGCACAACAGATCAACATTCCAATTTCGCGGTCATGGACCATTTCCTTGACTTTATCGATGAATTCCTCGTGTGTTAAGTCAACCACGCACGGGAGACACTCTACCGAGTACTCCTTGGCAAACGCGGCGCAAACTGCTTTTTGTTCCGCTTCCTCGTCAGAAATGCATATCGTGTTGATCCCTGCTTGACTTAAGAGCTTTGCAAAGCTTTTTCCAATGCCGGAAGAGGCGCCAGTAACGATTGCCCATTCTCCATAGAGATGTTTGAGATCTTTCATTATGCCTCATTTCCATTCGATTTATTTAATATAATGGGATTACCTAGCAAATTTATTACTATTCCTTTAATTTCAGGTTTGGTAAGGTTATATTCGGAAGATTGTTCTTGAACCAACTTCAGAATCTCGGCGATTTTTTCACAAGTTTTTTGTGTTAAGATAAAATCTTGGTTAATTTCAAAATAGAGATCATCTCGGAAATTATCGAGAAGATCTGGCGGTAAATTAACCAATGGTAAATGATCGAGTGGAAAAATTATCCGATTGGGAATGAAAGGAACTAGAGGCGTAGAGATCGGGCAATTTGGAAGAAATTCATTCAAAAGTATCACATTATTTTTTTCCACGTGCAAATTCAAATCCAACAGCTTATTATCATCAATGTAATTCACAATTTTCAACCAGTCAATATTCTGCACGTGGCAATCGTGAAGGAAGGTTTCGAATCCTTCGCGATTAGACTCTAAAACTTCGAATTTACTCTCAACTTCAATTCCTTGCCATCTCGAAAACATAGCAACTTGAACCTGTTTTTTATTTTTCAGGGCAATGTAACAAATAACTGGCACAAATCCTTGGCGGATTAAGATGTCCATCAAAATAATATTTGCAATCCTTGACGCATCGCAGTCAAAATCACTGATCTGTATTGTTATGTTGATGGATTTCATAGAATCAGTAAAAAAACGATAAAAATCAAATCTTTGAATATGTTCAATGTGGATAATTAGAACATTGGAATTTGGGGATTCGTCATCGCTATAAACGAAACCTTCATTATTTTTGTAAAAATTTTTATTCCCTTCATGGAGAATCACTTGAATGTAAGGTAACCATTTGTACCATAATTCTTGCTCGTAATCATAGATTGGATAACATAGATTGGATTCGTCCCAGAAATTATAAGGGGCACTAAAAACGGGTTTAATAAAGGGATTGATTTCAGAGCTGAAGATACGAAATTTCTTTTCATAAGCAATAGGGGGTAAGTAAATTTCCCTGATTGATGGATGACTTAATGCGGTGTTGGGTTCCATAAACATGTGAAATTCGAGATAAAAATCACCACGTTCATTTCGGTTAAACACATATATGGGGGCAAATCCTGCGCATTTCCCAACGGAAATGAATTTTCCCGTTTCATCTGCAAGACGGTTTCTTTTAATTTGCACTTGCGAGTGTGCACTCAACAATCGGAGCGTTGCGTACAACGGATAAAAGTTTCCTCCATAAATCTGATAAATGAATTGTTCGAGGCCTTTCCACGTGTAAGTTTGGAGTCCGAGTTTTTGATAATCCGGGTCAACGATTGATACGCCAATTTCATTAAATTCCACATCCCCATTCTTTTTCCTCAATAACATAATCATTGCGGCGAGTTTTGGGGGAGAACAACTTTTATCAAAAGCACACGAATATACGTGTGGAGAATCCCGTGATGCTTTGTAGCGATAATTATCATATACCTTATTAATCAGATTATTAATTTGATTGATAGTAAAATCGCGGACTAGCGATTTATCCTCAGAATACCATCGATAATGTAAAACTTTTGATCCATCTAAAATTATCCGCCTACAATTACCTATGACCATTTTAGAGGTGGCACTTGCAAACGCCGTATTACTCCCCATAATTATTACTCCTCATAGTGAATAATGCATTAAAATCTACTTAGTTCTATATATTTTTTTGTAATCTTATCCTTCAAATTCAAGCAATAACGATTTTAATTACATCCACGCATAATTGGGCGAATCTATGCTTAAATGACGCTTTCTTGATAAAATTGTATTGTGAGGGAAGCAACCTTTTTTTTCTTTCTACCAATCAAATGACTATGCCGCGAATTCAAGTCAACGATATCGCGATCTATTACGAGTTGCACGGGATGGGATTTCCCCTCCTACTAATAGCAGGATTAGGTGCCGACCATACTTCGTGGGACGACAACTTGATTCGGGAACTGGCCAGCAACTTCCAAACGATCTTAATTGACAACCGGGGCGCCGGTGGCACGGACAACCCAGAGGGGTCATTTACAATTAATTATTTTGCCGCTGACGCGGCGAGTCTCTTGAACAAGTTGGGGATTTCCCGCGCATACGTCCTCGGACATTCGATGGGAGGGTATATCGCCCAGCAGCTCGCGATCGATCATCCGGAAATGGTGGCCAAGCTGATTCTCTGCTCCACAACCTGCGGCGCGAAACACTCTATTGCTGGTCCTGAACACGCAACCCAAGGGGTTTTGGATCGGGCTTACGGGAGATTAACTGACGACCAGATCATCGAGATGCGAGTGAAACATAATTTCACCGAGGAATTCCAACGGGCGAATCCGGATGCTATTCAGCGGTTCCGACGAATGGCTGCGAAGAATATGGTGCCTCCGGAAGTCTACGGCCGACAATTGAAAGCTATGGTGGAATTTGACAGTTTCCCTTACCTACAAAACCTACGTATGCCAACTCTCGTCCTCCACGGGAAAAAAGACACATCACCCCTCCCAGAAAACGCGGAAATCCTAGCAAAAAACATTCCCGGCGCGAAATTGGCATATTTCAACGAAAGTGCCCACGCGCTCTACACGCCGGAACCAGAAGATTTCATAAAAATTTTACTGGATTTTCTCCTGTGAGTCTCCGGGAATCCCGAGTGTGAGAGATGAACGGAATGTGAAATATGTACAAATGTTATAAAGTTCCAAGGGGTGGGAGCAAGAAAGTCGAAGAGACACTTGTACACGTGGCAGTATATGCAGGTTCCCTCGAGTCGCTCCAACCGGACGAGGATTTTGCTCGATCCTCCGAGAAGCACCCTGTATCTTTAGCTCCCGAGGAATATTTCTTTGCACTCAACTCCTACGTGGCGGGGATCGCCGAGATGGGCCTCGGGGCGATGTTCACCCTAGCGTGGGAGGCGGGGATCCTTCCCGTAGGATTCAACGATCTTATGAAAGCGCAGGTTC
>MBAA01000065.1:12469-16136 GCA_001940655.1 Promethearchaeota archaeon CR_4 | reverse complement strand
AGCCATCTTTCGGGGGATGGGATGGGAAAGACATCTCTCGCAAGAACAATCTGTTCACGACTCTTATCGAGCAATTAAGGGTACGGACATAATCCCCTTTGGCATAAAGGAAATTCGTTACGTGTCTGCACTCACACCCGATACGCGAGCATCGACCGTACCTCCCAAACTTCGATTCATCCAACAGAGGCCCGTTGTGGTTTGTCAACGCCTTGTTTCCTCGAGAACCCGGGTCGTTGCTGCTCGTCTTCCACATAATGTTGTTCCCATCAGCACCCTCACGTGTCTGTGTTTACCTCCTAATTCTCAAGATTTTTCTCCTTTTATCACCTGCGTCCTAAATTCAACCTTCATCAGTTATTATGTAGCGGACCACGTGTTTCTCCACAGTCGCTTGTCAACGTCTCTCGATAAAGAATACCTGCGATCCCTTCCCATCCCCAATCCTCAAACCTTAGATCCGGCAATTTACGATTCAATGACCATTCTCGCATCTCAACTCGAGGAGATTGCATCTTCAAAAAAGGAGATTTACGTTCAACCTGAGAAGATGCAACAATTAAATGACCTAGTTTTTAAGAGTTATGGGATATCCAGCACGCAAGGACGCGTATTAAATCAGAAACTGCTGATCTTCTGGAACCGCCATCGAACACCCTGAGGACATATACATTTAAGAAAGGAATCCAAAAGTCGTAAGGCATAACATTAGAAGTAAGGGTGAAGAGTATTGCTCAGACAGGTCTTCATATATCGTGGTTCCCAGAGACTCTACGCGGCTCAATATGGTAAATCGATTGAAGAGCCCGCATTCAACGAACTCTTCAAAAAGATCTACAAGGAATCTATCAAGGAGAAGAAGGATGCTCACGAAGTCGGACACTATGACCATTATAAGTATCGCCTCAGTTTTGCTATCGTTCCAAGTAAAAACCTTTTCTTCATATTTATCACGGATTTATCGGATTCGGACAAGGCCATCAAGAAACAACTCGCGGTCTTGACAGGGGAATTCCTAAATGTATTTGGGGGCGTGTTGGATCAAGAATTGGAAGAAAGTGATTTGGACATACTTACTCCCGTCGTTGAGCGAATCCACAAGGAACTCACGCCGAAAATTTCGCTCGTGGGATTTTCTGGCGTGGGAAAGACCACGATTACGGCCCTCATTCGCGCGCAAGAAATCCCCATGGAACACGTGCCAACCATCACTGGTGATGTAGGTACCATCCAAATTGGAAAATTGACGTTCTCTCTCTGGGATTTTGCCGGACAAGAGCAATTCAGCTTCCTCTGGAACAAGTTTGTGAAGGGCAGCGATGCAGTCCTCATCATCACGGATTCGTCTCTTGAGAATGTCGATAAATCCCGATTTTTTATAGAGCTCGTAAAGCATGAAGCACCCTATGCTCATGTTGCAGTCATCGGGAACAAGCAAGATCTACCAGGTGCACTTCCGATTCCTGAGATTGAACGTTTGATGAATAAAGTCCACGCATATTCGATGGTTGCGGTGGATCCGGGGAACCGGGAGAAGATGATCAATATCATTGCAGACATTCTCGAAATTTCCCCAGAAGTGTCCCCCCTGCTGAAACCCCTCATTGAACGGGATAAGAAAGTTGAAGCAATGGAAACCGCAATAAAAAATGATGATTTCAGAACTGCCTGCACTCTCTGCAAAGAAATCTCGGATATCTGCCTTCAAATGGGCGATGATGCCCTCTCTCAGGATTTCGATGGCAAATGCCAGAAGCTTCGCGCAATGGTTGAAAAAATGGAACCAGAACCCGTGAGTCCCCTAATTATTGCGCCAAATATTTCACAACCTCGAATAGCTCCGCATGCGGTTTCACAACCAGAGATTAATGCCTCTACCATCTCGCAACCAGAAATCACAGCGCCCACGAATACACAACCACCGATCTCCCCACCGGCAATGACCCCGCCTACAAGTCCCCAGGCAATTGACACGAATCTTCCCCCTGAGGAACGCAAGAAACAAATTGAGACTACCATTCTAAACCTGCAAATCAATAAAGCGAATATCGACAAATTCTTGCTGGACTACGAGATGCAAGTCTTACTTGGCAATGTAACTGAGGCAGAATTCCAAGAGAAGAAGAAGAAGTCCGCCCAGATGAAGGATAACATTGAGAAACAAGTTGCCGAATATCGAAACCTGCTCAAAAGTGTTGCCTGATATTATTATTCATTTTTTTGATTGTTTTTGCAAGAAAAGGGCTTCTTGTTCGTAAAAAGGTTGCATTACCCCGTTGTCCATCGCGAGGATATCATTTTTACTGGAAGTAAACACTTTAAAACCCAGCTTCAGGTAAAAATTCAGTGCCCACGTGCTTTTAGGATTGCAGAACAAGCGTAAATCAGTTAGGTGATCGAGTATCGTCCGCATTTCGATGAATTTCATAAGGCTCTGGCCTAATTTTTGCCGGTGGAACGTGCGTTGAATGTAGAAGTACCCAATATATGCAAAGTTACCTAAGTTCTGGTAAGAGGCAGTCCCCACGTATTGCTTTGGATCATCATTGTGGGCTAGGTAAAATTCCCGGATTGCGAAGTTCCGCTCTGCCCACGCATCATCCACCCAATGTTCTGGTAGGTCGATGGGATTCACGATGTCCTTATACAAATCGTAGTTGCTATTGATTATCATGCGAACCTCATCCATTAATTCTCGCGAGGCGCGGACGAAGGTGATCATAAATAGACTCTCGGGAGGATGATGGAAAAGATCTGTGTTGTTCGTGAAACTTTCCTTCACGCTACGTTTAAAATGACCGTGTCTATCGCGTGGATGACCCCATTCTGGGCCCGAATGTCCGGTTGCATGAGTTTTGCGCCCATAACCTTGACTTTCCCGCCGACGACATCAATCGTGATCTTTTCGCCTTGCACGGTTTTTACGGTGTGGACGTTCGCAAGTTGACCCGTGCTATGCTGTCCGGTCAGAATGTGATGATATAAGAGCGTGGTGAGTTTCTGCTTGTTTTTCAAGAGAGACTCCACTGCAGCCATTCCCGCAGGGATTTTCTTGAAGGCATCGTCCGTGGGGGCAAATACCGTGAACGGACCTTTACTTCGCAATTTCTCTTCGAGTCCTGCAGCCTTGACTGCCTGGACAAAGATGGACAAACCCTTCGTGCTCCCAGCCACTTCTATGATATCTCGGACCATATGCTCTGATACAACCTCCATACTTATATTGTTGCTTCTCCCGCGTCATAATTTCTATACAAGAGATCCTTTCTTCAAATCAAATTGGTGTGGCACGCGAGGAACTCAATCCGGAAAGTCCTTCTGAATGAGACTTTCGCAGAATTTCCAATACACTGGAAAGCAACCTATGATATAGGACAATTATTACTTCTAAAATCTATTGGATTCTATGAATTTCCTGCAAATTGCCCCAGCTTTACTAGGGAGTGTCTCAATCTACTTGGCAGTATATCACCTCATTATCTACAGTCGCTTGAAACAACCCGCGCCACATCCACGAATCCACCTCTGGTTTGCGATTTTATGTGTTTTTAGCGGAATCTATGACATCCTGTGCACAGGACTCTATCTTAGCACGTCTGTCCAAGAAGGAATGGTATGGCAATGGTGGCAATTTCTTGATTCCCAAATGTTTCCCATTATATTCTTC
>MBAA01000065.1:6143-12454 GCA_001940655.1 Promethearchaeota archaeon CR_4 | reverse complement strand
TACAACTCCGCCTCCCGAAAACGAATTGTGCTTACCCTAACGATCGTCTTATTCACATTCTTCTTTCTCTCTGCCTTAGCACCAATGGATTGGAGTCTTCAAGTGAATTCTCCAAATATTAAGGTAATTTCCCTGGCCCCGAACCTAAACCTGACGTATTTTGAAGTAAAAGGGGGTTTTTTATCGAGTGTTCTAAACATTGTTTATTTAGTCATAGGGATGTATTTTCTCTATTTTATTCTCCGATATTATCGACAACACCGGAAAGAAGCTCGTCTATTCCTCGTAGCATTCCTAATCTATATTTCCTGCGGGATAAATGACATACTCGTTGTGTCAGGCGTTTACACGAGTATTTACCTCGCTGAATATGGTTATGTCGCCCTGATTATTTTAATGACGTTTTCCCTTTTCAATTCTTACGTGGACACGCTCACGAAATTGTACGTGGATGCGTCAGACATTTCAAAACTTAAAAGCAATATGATAACGTATGCTACGCATGAGCTAAAAACGCCATTAATTCATATCCTCGGGTGGGCTGAATTGCTCAAATCAGGTTTTACCGAGGGAAAAGATCTGCGTAAATTGGTCGGACAAACTGAAATTGATGGCATAATTAACTCGACCCTGCGACTAAACCGAATCGTAGAGGAGTTTTTGGATGTCGGGCGGATCGAGGGCGGGAGACTCGTCCTCAAAAAAGAGCATACCCATCTTCAGAACCTGATCCTCAATGCTATCAAAATCGTTACCTATTATGCAAATAATTGTCAAATTTCCATCCACAACCAAATACGGGACATAGAAATTAATTGTGACAAAATACGAATCGAACAAGTCTTCATCAATATCCTATTCAACGCGATTAAATTTTCTCCCGCGGGTTCCACAATAGAAATAACCTCTGAGAACACAGTACACTCCACATCGATTTCCTTCCAGGACCACGGGGCGGGATTTTCTCCCGAAGACCTCAAGAATATATGGCGTCCTTTCTCCTCTGGGAGTAATTCTAAGCACGGAACAAACGTACCATCCACGGGGGTCGGACTGTTCTTATCGAAAGGGATAGTTGAGATGCATGGGGGATCTATTCGTATCGCATCCCCAGGTCTCGACCAAGGGTCAACGGTGACTATCAACCTCCCCCTGGTTTAATGTCTACTTCTTGGGACTCACATTCTCCTCGATGCATTTGGGAATATTCATGTCGAATTGCCTGAGGACGATGTGGGTTTCGGTTTTCAAACCTTCCATCAAGTCTAACTTTTTAATTACGTCAAATAAGTCTCCCATTTGCTCGACTTCAAGTTCGATAACGCCATCAATTTCGCCCGTCACCGCATAATAACGTTTTACTTGGTGGAAATTCTTCAAATTATCTAAAAAGGGTTGCAACTTCGTCTGTTCGAGCCAGACAAAACACAACGCGCGGATTTTTTCAGTCACTGTCATGTCATCCTTATTTTTTCATCAACTTTTCAACCGAGTAATAGGCTTTCTCAACGCCTGGAAAATAATTGATCTGATTCGAGATCTCTCCCAATCGGGCCATTGATCGGACGGTCAGGTGCAAGATCACGTCGTAAGTCCCCAATACCACGTTGAACTGGTCGATTTCCTTGATCTTTCGGAGGATCGTGACAAATTGGGTAAAATAATTTTGCTTTAATGAAATGACGAAGAGAAATCGGCGGGCGTTCACCGTTTCGTAGAAATACCGGATGACTATCCCCGCAATTAAGAAAATGGTTGTGAAGGCCACGTAATCTGCCCGAATATTGTCCTTCCAGACGAAGAGGCCGATGTAGAGGCCCACTAAAGGATCTACGAGGGTAAAGACGGACGTCCAAATTTCGTGTTTTAACGCGTTTTTCGGCCATGTAATTGCGGAAAAGACTAAAAGGAAATAGGGAAGGGTCGTGCATAACACGATCAGGCCTAAGATTGCAGGATTGAGGAAATGTGAGAAGCTCTGGAAGAGGTCTTGAGTAATAAAAGTTTGGGCATGTATTCCAATGGGAGTAGCCGGGGTGACCACTGACAACAAAAACGTCCACGGGATTAGCAATACTGCCCCTAATATGTGTATGCCGAATAATTTTAACATAACTCGGAGAAATAAGGCTGCTCTCTCAAGTTGCGGGGTTTTCGGCAGGTCAGCAAATCGCACGTCTTCGACCAGTTCTGTCTGTTGGGAGGTGTCTCGCCCGAGCATTATGAGAAAAGTTGAATATACTACGATTGTTATTCCGATGAGGAGAATGGGCAGAATTGTCAAAGAACCCGGAGGTTTTCCTTGATTTCCATATGCGATGGCGAACACTGCGGCAATTAAAAGGGTGAGGTCGATAATCTTTAGAAGGTCCATATGTTCTTCCCCTTTGGCCCAATTTACCGCGGAAATGAGAATCAAAGTCAAGGCATTGACGAAGATCGTGGACATGACCACACCCGCTTCCAAATAACTCAGGAAATAAAAAGGAATGGAAATATTCCCCAACAAAAAACCCAAGAACGCGAGGTATCCCAGTTGTGATTTGCCGTTAAGAAAATGTGGATTCCGGGCTTTGAAATAATTTCGAAAGGATTGCCGCACCAGTGTTAAGAAACCCTTCTGAATCCCAGCTTTGCGAAATCTCCGGGACAACCACGCTATCACTGCAAAGATGATGATGATTTCAAAGATGGCCGACCCCGCGAATCGAAAGAAGGAGAGACTAAACACGGATATCTCTTTCAACTCATTCACGAATAACGGCGCAATTCCGAATAAAAAATTGACGAGGAACAAACAAAGTAGCTGAATTAGCATTCGCTACGACTCCTTTTTTCCCTTTTTTCACCTGAATTCATGCTTAGATTCTCATAACAACAATGTGCGTGTTGGTGTGCTGTAAACCGCTAAATCCTTGAAAATATTGGAGGTTGAGGGTGTAGAGCTCCTCGATGGAACGCGTTTCTACCTCTAGCAATCCATCGAATTCCCCAGTCAACGCGTAATATTGTCTCACTTGGGGTAGGCCCTGAATTAACGTGAGAAATGCCGGCATTTGTTCTTGCTTCAAGCGAATGAAGATTAAAGCTCTTATGTAGTCCATAGTTCGATCCAGATCGCGCCTTTATGGGTTGAGTTCTCCATTTTCAAGATAGTGTCAAACATGCTTTTAATTATAGTGGGCCTATCGTGGATTCTCGTCCTCCTCAGGCGATTTCATCAGGATTTAATCCCACCTACAATGGTAATTTGTATCCTAGACAGACCACTTCGCATCTATGATCTATCCATTTTATCATTGGCGGATAGGGGAACCAACAGGTTTTTATATCCGAAAGCTGCAATCAGAAACTTGGTGGGGACGCCGGGAGCTAGTTGCGACCCATTTTTTACGAAATTCTGTTGTTTAAGATTTCGCCCTCCTCCTCTCCTCCCCCCTGGGTCGTGCAACCTCCAAACGAGGTTCCCACCACTAATTTTCTCTCTCTTGTATTCCCCTTTAGTCAACGTTCTCCCTTTAACCTAAAAGTCGTCCTCCTAAATCGTGCAAATAGGAACGAAGGACGGAAAAAGGTGCAATGAATTGAAGAATTTAAAATGTAATAGGAGAGAACTATTAATGTAGCAATTTAAACAGATTACACCATTTAATGAAAATGGAGGGCCCAAATATGCATAGATATTGGAAGTTTAGCTTGACTTTAGCACTATTGATGGGAATTTCCTTGATCATATAATATTGGAACACCCCAAGCGTTACAGCGGCACCTGGTGATTACGAGCCGAATGAAACCATCGAAACCGCAGCAGAAATTGTTGGGGATTATTATGCCGATTTAGTGATTAGCACCTTAGACGATAACGGTGGTCGGAGAAGCACCACCTGATGACACTCCGGATGGCAATGGTTCCCGGGATACTCCGAAACATTACTCAGCGGGTGTGCAATTTTCACGATGGGAGTATTCCTATGGCGAAAGCGCCGAGCGTGCTTAAGAAACTGAAAAAAATTCTCGGTTTTCTTTTTCCCCTTTAATTATATTAACCATTAATTTTCCTCTCAGTATCATCAAAAATCGTTACACGTGTTTTACACGTATCCTCACCCGGGGTTACCTGCTTTCTTTCATCGTGTCCAAAAATTTCCCGTACGGCAAGAACTTCCCACAACAGATCTCGGATTTCTTTTAGCGCTTGTTCAATTCGGACATTTATTCGGTGAGTCGAAATTTCTCCAACCCCGACACTTATACCAATGGTGACCCCTAATATAACGATGAGAACTATAAAATCTCCGCCTCTAACCACATAACAGCTGACGGCCCCGATTGCAATCCAAAAGGCATTTCCGGATAGTAAGGGCCTAGCTGGGAAAGTATAACTTATGATTCTTACTTGCATTTCCTCTCCAGCTTGCATTGGAACATAGGACAACAGGACTGTCAGTAGGAAAAGTATCATCAGTATTTTCGACATTATTCTAGCCGAAATCATTGTGAATAATCACCTCGGGTTGTGCGGGTGTTATAGACTAAATAATCTGTCAAGTTCAACCAAGTTCGGCCGATTTTTTTTTCAAATTTCAACCTTCCCTTGTTTTTTTGCTTTTTAAAAACGTAAGTTAAATGAGTTAGCCCTTTCTCCCAAATTTAGTCTTGCTTCGGCTTAGACCCCACGAATTGATACCACCTGAGTTTATTCAGACCGGTCTTGCAAAAAATCTCCATTCACAAGAGTCCGAACTATTGAGAAAGAACAAAATTTTTATAGCGGGCAGGACTCCACACCTTACCGAAGGTCGCCGGGGAATGCAGGCTCACGTCGAGCCCGCCCGAAAACACCCGAACCCGTCCCGAACTCGGAAGTTAAGCGTTGTGCCGTTCACTATCAAGTACTGCAGGCAAAAGCTGTGGGAACAGTGAAGCTGTCTACTTAGGACGGCCATAGGCACATCGGAAAGCGCGGCGTTCTCTGGCGGCGGGACAATCCTTTTTCTTTTGACATTTCATCCTTCACAAATTTTTATTTTTGAAATTAGGCCTTTCTCGGGATTTTCAGAGGCAATTTTTAGACTTACGCCCTTTTCCTAAACGTAGGTTTGACAGTGAAACCGTGCCGGCTTTTGAAGACGGTAGTTGTCCTCTCAGATATTATACGAAATCTTTTTATCCTGAGACTTTATAATAAAATGTGCCTTCTTATAGAAGTGGATACGTTTCAAGGGGAAGAATTAACCCAATCATAAAAAAGGAACCTAGAAAAATGTTGCGAACAAATGCTCTGGTTAGGGGATGGTGTTTGGTTATTTCCGGCATCATCGTCATAGTTTTCATGACCCCATTTATGGTGATTAATTATGGCCCGCAAGCGTTTTGGTTGATCGCTTGTGGTTTGCTTGCTTTCGGCGTAGCTGGTTTGATTTTTGCAATTGTGAGAGTCGATAGAGAGAGGGAAGCTGTGAAAATAAAGCGGACACTAAACCCAAACCTCCACGGCGAGCTTCTTGGGATGGCGAATTCGCAAGGGGCGATCGAGCTCCAATACCTCGCCAATGCAATGGGTATGAGTGTAAAGACCTTTCGACAGAATGTGGTTAGCCTTATAGCGATCGGGAAACTCTCAGGAACAATCACGGAAGATGTATATCGGCCAACAGGTGACTTTCCGCAGGTAATTAACACGCTGATCTTAGATTTATAGAAAAAATGAAGGAAACTCCATATCCAACTTGGCAGGAGAACCGAAGCAGCGTAGTATTCCATTAATGTGGGTCGTTCTATTTTTTGAATATTTCAATTGGGTCTAGAGATATTTCGTTCTTGGATGAGGGCACAGTCCAAAGAATTGTAGACTATGTGCACATTTTGTGGAGGGAAACATTATTATTGTCTAAGCGGGAGAATGAATTAACTCTGAAGGGTTTATTATGCCAGTGGTATTAAGCGGTTCATTTGGGATGATATCTGCGGTGCTTGGGAGTCTATCGCTAATTCCCGCAGGATACGCAGCATTTTTAACGGTGCGACAATATCGGCGCGAACGACACCTCACCTCCCTCCTTATTTTTAGCTGGTTCGCAATTTCATTTATCTGGAGTCTAGCCCTCACGTTATCTCAAGTAATTTTTATTATCCCAGTGTCCCCGTTATACCAAGAAACCTTTAGTGCGAACATTTTCTTGGCAAGCATTGGCCTCATTGTCCCAATCTCTTTCCTGGCAGTGTTGTCTGCGGATTACTTAAGTCACGAGGGAATCGATCCGATACACTTGTTCATGGCCAGCGTCTTGGGTACTGGCACGTTCTTGTTA
>MBAA01000065.1:4683-6133 GCA_001940655.1 Promethearchaeota archaeon CR_4 | reverse complement strand
CCAACCAGAGTTACGTACAAGGGGGATTTGTTAGTCCGGGGGAATTAGAACTAAACTGGGAACCCACTATCTTGCTCTTCTTCAACGCGTTTTTGGGGTTGTATTACTCATTTATCTTTGCTAACTTGGCGGTGAAAGTGGTGCGAACCGCTCCAGCGAGTATTAAAAAATATGCCCGACTGTTCGTTACGGGAGGAATCATCGCAACTCTTGGGACGACCATTATCACTTTCCTCGGTTTTGGAATTTACGTGCCGGGGAGCACCCAACTCAGCGCCGCCATTGGTACCTACATCATTGCACTCGCCCTCGTTCGGGAACCTAAGCTCTTCTACCTTATGCCGTCCAAAGCAATCCGAGTGGCAGTTTTCGAAACTCAGGGCGGGGTAGCATTGTTCACCCACGCGTGGCCGGGCCAGGAAAAAGTGGTGGATGAAATGATCTTCGCTGGCATGTTGCAAGGGGTGAGTCTCTTTATTCGGGAGTCCCTTAACCGGGGAGAACTGCGCGAGATTACCGTGGATCAAGCAACCTTGATAGTCCACCGGCGGTCAGATCACCCCATCGCCTTCGTCTTGGTCGTAACTCGCCCCACAAAGACATTTCGCTTAGCACTTCAAACGTTTGCGAATCGGTTCGTGGCTCAATTTGAGAACTGTTTCAAAGACTTGAATAATGTATCCCAATTTACCCCGGCATCCGCGTTAGTTAGCGAATGTTTCCCATACGTACCCCAGTGATCTCAGGTTATCGGAGACTTTTCGCTTTGACCTCAGAAAATGCTTATTACTCCTATCGAGGAAGTGTTTACTATGTCCCAGCAACGGCGTGAAGTGACCAAACGCATAAAGAACCGCCTCATGCTCTGCGTGGCGATGTTCATCGCCTGCGGCATGGGGTTGCTCATCCTGCTCGATTCCCGGCACATTGGGAATGTTATAACAGTCGGCGATAATGCCCTTGGATTTGAATTGATAGATTTGAATGTACCCTTTTCTAATGGAGGGGATGGCAAACCTGCCTGTATCGTCTACACGTCCTACACACGGACTTATGTGTCGAGGTCGGAACCAATACCTACGCCAGGACAATTGCCACGAACCGCGATATGCGCCTATTCCCAATCTGACCTAAGTATAATTTATAATAGTACACTGGATTTTGGGGATGCAATCTATTACGACATCCGGTTCGCGATGCCAATCCCGGATGTTGATCAAGATGGAGTCGCAGATATCTTTGCGAGCATCGCCACGATCAACGATACATTTGCTATAAAAGACTGGGGTGGAAAGCAGGGTTATTTAATACCATCATACCTGGTGTTTTACAACGTCCTTTTCAGTGGTATAAATGGCACGCTGATTAACGGCACGACCCCGCAAGAAGCGTCATTCTCCACGCAACCCGTGACGAATGCCATATGGGTGGACACCAATTACACCTTGGG
>MBAA01000065.1:3321-4665 GCA_001940655.1 Promethearchaeota archaeon CR_4 | reverse complement strand
GGATGACATGCCAGACATCGTCTGCATGTATAACGTATCGGATGTTTATTTCCTCGAAGCCTATCACCTAGACCTACATTCACCATCGAATAAAATCGCCTGGAACCTAAACAACACCGAAACCAAATCCTCCATTGGTGACGAATTTACTTACGATCACTTTCGATTCGTCAATGCATCGCAACAAAACGACACAATGGTGCTCGTCACTGCTTGGAACCGCCTTCTCCGGGTCTTCCCGTGTAATGGATCATGGGCAGCATATCCGGACGCTTATATGATAATGGAAAGTTCAGGGTATGATTTCACGGGAGATGGGGTGGAAGAAATCTATCTGGGATATGAGGACGAAATGAAAAATCTGAATTTCTCCGTGTATAATTTGGTGGAGAATTCGACCGTTGAATCCTCGGAGGTGCCTTTAGATTCGTCTAATACTTCCCTTCAGATGTATGGTTTTATCACTCGCCCGAATGCAGGTAATCCAAATGATTATCCGGACGCCTATCTCGTCCTCAATTACGGTGCAGAATCGTCTACCACTTATTTCGCCTGGCACGTCCTGTTAAGCGACGGGGGGATAGACTTGCGAGCATTATTCTTGGGTGATTGGGATGAGATTAGGAACATAGATCTCAAGTTGTTTGATTATGATGCTACCTATGACCTCGCCGTCCAACAAGTAAAAAAGGGAAAAACCGAGGCATTTGTCGTATACAATGGTACCACCACTTCCGGGGGAACAGAGGAACCGGCGAAACTCGAATCACAAGCTATACCAGATAACTATAATTCAGGAGATTACTACATCATTCCAGATATCGGGGGAAATGGTCGCCCCGACATTCTCACGATTTCCAATAGTGGCATTGTGGTGACGAGCTTTGAAACGATCTTTTTCTGGCAACACTCGCTCCTATTGACTGTCTTGTTTTTCTTATGCATAGTGGGATTCATCATCGGTACAATGATCCTAGTTCAATGGAGACGAGCACTAAGAAAGGCAACCGAGCAAGGTCTTCCGGAAAAACTAGAGGATGGGACTGAATCACCTCAATCGGATATGCAGGGTAAGAATGCCAAATTAAAACGATCCCCCCTCACGAAAGCCTTGATCGGTTTCATTATAGCGGTCATTGCTTGCACGGCACCATTAGTCGTCATTCTGCGTTACCAAAGCATTGGACAACCTATGCTGAGCCCCAACGTGCGCCTCATCCACCTCATCACCGCAGTTTTGCTCGTCTTTTATTCCATGATTCCCGTGGTTGCAGTCTTGTATAACGTTGCAGCCCCGAAGTTTGCCACTTCCATCTACATTAAAGCCCAAGCAAAATTCTTCAG
>MBAA01000065.1:2404-3290 GCA_001940655.1 Promethearchaeota archaeon CR_4 | reverse complement strand
CTAATACTCGACTTTGGATCCCGGAACAAAAGATCCGTGGTTTCTTACTTATCCAGATGCTTCTTTCCTATTTCCTTGGCAATAACCCTCGGATTTAACTTGTACAAGCTTAGATTTGGCGACTGGGTCATCACTAGTTTCTCCGGGACTGCGGTTATGATGGATTGGATTGTGGGTTATGAACTCTTTTGCACACTCCCTATCATTTTGGCTTTTGGATTAGCGAGCTTTCTCGTACCGAGCAGTTGGTTGTTAGATGATGCAGGTGTCGTATTTTTTATAGAAAACCTAGTACTCCGCGAACCGGGCGATATCTCAAGAATCTCGGAGTGGTTTTTGAAATACATCAAAGCAATAGCAGGATTCACTGCAATTCTTGCATTCATCGGGATGTTTAGTAATACAAACTTCATCATTAACACGCAAGAGGAGGAGGCGGGGATTATAGTAGATATCATTATGACTATAAATGTCTTTGCCGTCATCGTAGGACTCCCGTTCATGGGAGGCATTCTCTACATGCTAGTTGCCCAAATCACGGTAGAAAATAACCTAGTTAGCTTGAAACAAAAGTTATTCCAACGTATGAACTTGATGGGGATCGATACTACCCCGCGCCAGCTCCGGGACGTGCTTAACCCGCAGGATAGAGTCCCCAAGGAAATCAAAAAAATCTGGCAAAGAAGAAAATCAAGTCCTCAGGAACTGGCCAGTAACGAGTCAGGGGACAGTCTTCCTCCTATATCACAATAAATATCTTTTCCTCCCATTTTGTAAAGCAGGGAAATAACCGCTGGACGAAAGAAAATGAACAACGTGGCGGCCGGCCCAAAAATCGAGGATTTGGAAACACAATTCCTCCGGGATTTTCAGGACGCAGAGATTT
>MBAA01000065.1:1628-2398 GCA_001940655.1 Promethearchaeota archaeon CR_4 | reverse complement strand
GTAGTATTGTTTTGGAAGGGAAAGGGTGTACTGAGAAAATGAGTCGAAAATATGCGCGAATGACACTCATTAATCAGTTAGTCGCTTTATTCGACTCAGACCCACCGGCACCGGTGCAGGATCTTCTAGCACGCCAGAAGGTGGACATCATACTTAACGAGAAGAAATACCACGCGATCCTCTCCAATTTTCTCACCAAATATTCATACACACACAAAGAATACTTGTATTCAGACGCGTCAACCGATATCGATCCGAGTATTTTGGGACGCCTATACGAGCGATATCTCACATGGGAAGAACGGGAGCAGAAAGGTGTGTATTACACCTCTCGCGTGGAAATTGAACTAATGTGCAGGATCACTCTCCTGAATTATTTGAAGACCCGGACTACTGTTGCGCCCCGGAAATTGATTATGTTACTTTTTGATCCCATTTTACGCAAATTGGGCGATAGGGACCTCCAAGACCGGTGCCCCCTTGATAGGTCGGAGTCACTGAAAGTCCTCTCAGCGCTCGACATACTCCGCATTTTTGACCCGGCTTGTGGTACCGGGGCATTTTTACTAGGTATGTTCCACGAAATCTGCCATCTGCGGCACGTCATTTCCAAGAGTTTCGCGAGAATGCCTCCCGAATCTGCGAGCATCATTCCAAACCTCCAAATGTTACACGGGATTGATGTCAATCCACTTGCCCTCTGGATCACGAAAATTCGCCTCTGGATTAGTCTCCTGGACTTCCTCGATTTTGACCGGCACGGACAAGCA
>MBAA01000065.1:0-1614 GCA_001940655.1 Promethearchaeota archaeon CR_4 | reverse complement strand
AATTTTAGACAAGCAAATTATTCAGGGGGATATCTTGGTTTCAAATGATGTATTTCTAGATAATCTGTTTGACATTGTGATTGGGAATCCTCCCTATGTCCAGCACACGCGAATCGTCCCCCCGGATACGCGAAATCCAACTAAAAAGCAAAAGTTAGCCTACATCCACCAGATTCAAGCGGTCGCGCGGCAAGATTGGGAAGATCGGATAAAATTCCACGGGCAAGCGGATTATCTGGTATACTTCTTTCTCCGGGGATTAAAACTTCTCAAACAGAAAGGATTCCTCTGTTACATTACTTCCTCAACGTGGTTAGACGGGGAACTGGGCATCGATTTGCGCGCATTTCTTGCAAATACCGCCATAATTGTCGAATTCATCGACACGATCACCCACAAATCATTCTCCCAAGCGAATATTAATACCGTTATTACGGTATTACAAACATTACCGGTAAAGACCAACACTTGGGAGAATGTGGTGCGGTTTTGCTTGTTCAAAATCCCCCTTTCGGACATACTCAAACCGTCAAAGATCGCAGAGATAGATGAAATCCGGGAGACTATAGATTCGGATTGGGGTCAGATCCTGTTAGTTCCTCAGGCCGTATTAGGAACAAGGACGGATAATGGGCAAACGCAGAAATTTACATCACTCCAAAATCGGTGGGGAATGCAATTTCTAAAGTATTATGGGCCGATTATTCAAATTCTTAATCAAGAGGATATTCGCAAGCGATTCATGCCCCTCAACTCTCTCGCAACGCTAAAGCGGGGATTTACTTCAGGCGCAAACGGATTTTTCTACTTATCTGAAAAAGAAGTAAAATACTGGGGGATAGAAAAACAGTTCTTAATTCCCTTGTTGAAATCCCCTCGTGAACTGGACACAATTGCTCTCGACACGGTACAAAAAGTTAAAAATTATGTCTTTTTCTGCCGGGACTCGAAACCCGCGTTAACCGGAACTTCTGCCCTGCGATATATCGAGGAATATGGGGAACAGGTAGAGGTGACGATGAAAGGACGAACGGTGGTTGGTTTTCACAACACGGAAACTTGCCGTGCCCGAAATCCGTGGTATGCACTTCCTCTCCACACTCCCGCCCCAATTATCATTCAAAAAGGGTTCTCAGAAACGTTTGCGGTATTTCAGAACAGTGCCAGGTTGTTGGTCGACCAGACCTTCTACGAGATTGTTCCCAATGATCAGATCTCTGTGGAAACACTCTTAGCAGTCATGAATTCCACGTTGGGGATTTTCGAGTTGCTCCGCATCTCGACCTCAGGCCTCGGCGGTGGTTTATATCGCCCGACAGTGAATGAGTTACGTACACTTTCCCTCCCGGATATCCGGGGCTTAAAACATTTTACATTACCAGATTCCATAAAACGACACAAGATAGGCAGTATCTTCGAGGAGTGCGGGTTAAATCCATACCACCCAATGGCACATCAAACTCCCACGCCTAAAGCGGATCGTTGCCTGCTCGATGGAATGTTATTCGACATATTAGGGATTAGTCGGGAGTGGTTGCCCGAGCTCTACCGTGCCGTGTGTGGGCTAGTGCGGGACAGAATGCTAAAATCCGCCCGGTTATAAGAAAATGAGTG
>MBAA01000149.1:26150-28954 GCA_001940655.1 Promethearchaeota archaeon CR_4 | reverse complement strand
TGGGCGAGGGAAGGTTCCGAGGTGGTCATATCAACGACAATCGTCCCCACCCGGGCGCCAGCAAGCACACCATCCTTCCCCAAATACACTTCTTCAACATCTTCAGGGAATCCGACCATAGAAAAAATGATATCGCTTTTTCTCGCTACCTCGCAGGGAGAAGTGCACCACTTCGCCCCGAAGGTTAGTAAATCAGCGGCTTTGTCTTTCGTGCGATTGTGCACGAAGATGGAGTACCCCGCTTTGAGGAGATGCCCACACATTGGCTTTCCCATCGCACCAATTCCAATGAAACCCACCACTTTATCCGCCAAATACAACACCTATGCTTTGAATAATGGGACACGGGATTAAATACATCGTGATCTCTAACACAAACATAACATAGGTAAAATTTGCATATTGGAAGTAAATGTTGTTGGCGGCAACCTCGGACTTATCATAGGTTTCGCAAGTACATCAAAATTAATCAGGTGTATACTTTTGTTCTCAAAAAATCAACATCGCCTGAAATCTATTGGCCAATTCGTTTGTGTTTTGAATTTAATCTGTATATTTTTCGGGATTTTTTATGCGTTCTACCCAGCGAATTTTATTGCTTGGGACATTTTCGGCACTATAATGTTCATTGCCCTCATAAGCAACTTGTTAATTATTTACCTTTTGGATCACACGCTTGATAAATCTAATCCGAGAGGTCACCGCCTCAATAAATGGCGTTATCTATCCATCATGGTGATAATCCTCGGAATGCTTGGTATACTACTAGGGAATTTCTTTGTCTTAACGAATTATGCAGATCAAGTAACCCACTTGGGACAACGATATACAGTTGTATTTGCATGTTATTTTGGCCCCCTCGGTGTGGGGGCGTTTGTCGCCCTTTCCAGTGCAAGATATTGGAGTACGGCATATGTAACCGAAGAAAGGGAGAAGCATATTAGTATGAAAATCAAGAATTCGGTGAAGATTTTCCCTTCGATAATGTTGGGGTGCAACCTTGGCGCATGCATTCTTGGTATTGCCTATTTATTGAGTCCTAGTTATACCCCGTTATGGGACATTTTGGGGGGAATAATGCTCGTTACTTTTCTTGGCAATCTCCTCCTTCTTTACATCCTCGACCGCACCTTAGATAAAACTACAGCCATTGGTCGGAGACTCAATATTTGGAGTTACCGAAGTCTTGCGATTATAATCCTCGCGATGGTGGGTTTGATATTAGGAAATATCCTAGTTTCTTCAACCTATTATGATTTATTACCAGGAATATGGTGGGGTTATGCCTTCATCTCCCTCAGTTATTTTGCTTTGGTCGGAATGGGGATGTTCATCGCAAATCTAGGTTTGAAATATTACCACGCAGGTATTTCTATAAAGGACAATTCAGGGGGAACATTACCCCTTGATGAGTTATTAAAAGATAGGCACCGGAAACTGCGTTCCATTGCAATTTCAATTTCTACGGTCGGTTTAATTATTGGGATTTATTTCTCAATAATCATACTGTTTGGTGGGGAAATGAGGATAATTTTTGATCCAATTACTGGAGGATTATCCTCCTTAATTGGGATTCTCGTGGCGATGCTCGGTGTATTTTGGGCAATTATTATACTAGCTAATGGATTACTAGTCATAAAAATTACCCGTCGATACCACAGTAGGAAAATTTCTCGAGTAGTTGGTATCATAACATTGATAACTGGTTGTATAATGTTCATTCCTTCGGCAGCAACAATTGTAATTGATGTGCCTGAAGCAGAAACAAGTTTTGCCGAGGCCTTTGGTGCCAATTGGCGTGCACAAATTCCTTCAAGCGTGGAATCATTTTTTCTTCCGACTCGTTTCGTTATGGCAGGTTATATTCTGGGAATACCCCCTAAAAATTGCATCGTCAAGCGAGATATCCTTTTTTATGACGGATCCACGGGTCCAACCGTGGATGCAGGGATCTCCCTTTATTTTGATGCCTATCTCCCCCCTCACAATGGAATAGGATTACCAGGTGCAAATTCAACCCTCATCCGCATTCACGGCGGGGGTTGGATAATGGGAGACAAAGGGGGAGGTAATATATTACAAATCAACGAATATTTTGCCGCGCAAGGATATTGCGTGTTCGACATCGAGTACGGTTTGAATAAACTAATCCCGACATACCTGCCGATACTTGACTTCTTGACACCTTCACACGTTGTGGGGAATTTCACCATCAATGATATGATCCGCCATGTAGGGTTATTCTGTAAATATCTGGAGCTGCATAACGAAGAATATGGAGCGAATTTGAGCTCTGTGTTCATATCGGGGGGATCTGCAGGGGGATATTTGACCTGCGCCGCTGCTCTCGCCATCGCCAATGGCACTTATACCGAGCTATTTGGTACTGGAATCTATGTCAAGGGATATGTTCCGTTTTACCCCGGCATTCACGCAGCAGGCGATGACACTACTATTCCATTAGAATTCCGCGAACTAAATCGCTTAATTAATCAAAATAGTCCACCTTGTTTAATTTATCAAGGGTTAGAAGATCCTTTTGTCTTCCCCATATCTACTGAAAAATTTCAGAATGACTATTTGACTGCGGGAAATAGGAAATGTGCTGTAATCTGGTTATCAGGTTCTTCCCATTCAGGGGATTTCTACTTCTCTGGTTATTATAGCCAGTTATTCCTTTATTATATGGAACGCTTCCTATATCTCTTTCGTTAACAGGAGGGGTTTTGGAGATGAAATTCGCGTGTTAAAAATACCTTCATTATACTTGAAACGCTTCGGCCAAGTCGAGTTCACTCTTAATG
>MBAA01000149.1:25823-26082 GCA_001940655.1 Promethearchaeota archaeon CR_4 | reverse complement strand
GGAGGTGTACTCTTCGCCACCCTATTCGGAAATGTCTTTCTCATCTACGTGCTCGATCGCACTGTTGACAAGACGAGTCCAACCGGTAAAAGAATAAACATTTGGAGTTATAGTACCCTCATTCTTTCCAACATCGCGATGTTCTGCATAGCAGGGGGAAATTTCTTCATCTCGGCGACTTATGCCAACGAAATACCAAGCATAACAATGCAATATTTTATGGTATTCCTCGGGTTTTTTGGCATGCTGGGATTGAATC
>MBAA01000149.1:24670-25742 GCA_001940655.1 Promethearchaeota archaeon CR_4 | reverse complement strand
GAGACATACCAGACCGGCATCGAATTATGAGGATCATTTTGATTCTATGCTACATCATAGTAATGGTTATTGGAGGATATTTCGCGGCGGTTGTTTTAACTGGCGCACAAATGGGGGCCAATGGGACAGATTTAGGAGTAATATCCGGCATGATAGGGGTCTTTGTCGGGACGTGGGGGATATTTTGGGCATTTGCAATCCTCAACACGGGTCTTTTCTTGTGGAAGGTCACGCAACGATTCCATAACGTTCGTCTCACATATGGGGTAGGAATTGCTGCAGTTATTATCGCAAGCATTCTATTTTTGCCCTTTATTGCTACGATGGCGAGCACTTCAGAAGCCGATGCGAGATTTACCGAAGCATTTGGAACGAATTGGAAGCAAATAGACCCTGAAACGGCAAGATTCTTATTACCTACCCGGTTTGTAGTCCCTAGTTACTTTCTTGGAGTTCCTCCCAAATCCTGCATAATTCAACGTGATATACTCTTTTATAACGGAACGACAGGGGTTGACACGGGTCTGAAATTGTACTTTGATGCCTATTTACCCCCAAACAATGGACTTGGTCTACCTGGTCAGAATTCTACCCTCATCCGCATTCATGGAGGGGCGTACGTAATTGGGGATAAAGGTGGTGGAAATATGTTACAAATGAACGAATATTTTGCCGCGCAAGGATACTGCGTGTTTGACATCCAATATGGACTAGCGAACAGGTCTTTTAGCATCTTCAATTCACTTGAATTTACCACTCCGAAGAATATCATCGGGAATTTTACCATTGAAGACATGCTACGCCACATTGGTATTTTCACGCAGTATCTCTCGACACATAAGTGGGAATACCGAGCAAACTTGGAATCAGTCTTCATCTCGGGAGGATCGGCAGGCGGACAACTAGCCTGTGCCACTGGATTGGGCATTTGGAGTAAGAATTATACCAACCTTTTCGGATCCGGAATCACAATCAAAGGAATCGTGCCCTTTTACCCGTCAAATGAACTCGCTGGTACCTTTGATCCAACCTGTCCTGTAGAATTAGCTGATCCCAAGCTTCTCGTGAATTC
>MBAA01000149.1:22456-24626 GCA_001940655.1 Promethearchaeota archaeon CR_4 | reverse complement strand
TCATCCCCCCGAACATTGCCCAACGGTTTAAGGACACTTATGCAAGTGCGATGAACACCCACTGCGCGCTCCTGTGGATGCCATTCGCCGGCCATGGCAATGACTTGTATTTCTCGGGGTATTACAACCAGTTCTTCTTATTCTACATGGAGCGGTTCTTATTCCTATATCGATAACGAGTGGAAAAATGTGGTTAGGTCTCTTTGATCGGATTGTATTGATCAGGACGCAAACTAAACGTCCACGCGATGGCATCGTGGCACGTGGAAATCCTGGGGGGAACCCGCAACAGGTAGAATTGCCCGGTGGTCGAGTCTCGTACGCGAATAAGTCGATAGGGGGCGTTAACTTGCCCTGTATCAAAACTGATTAATCGGGCATCCCTGTCACGGTCGATGATCCTCCCGTGAAGTTCCTCGAGAAGTCTCTCATTTCCGATGCGTTGCAAGAGCAAGCTTCGCACTTCAGCGTTCCGACACTCGATAGCTTGCTTGGCAGAGAGTTTTTCCGGGGGTAACGTAAACAACAATATTTCCTGCCCCGCCCGCTGTATTTCCTTCTCATTTAGGTCCCCATAGTATGTTTTGACAAAGATCCGCATCAGATCATCGTGCAATTGCTTGCCGTCCCACCAAAATACGCGCCCGCCCCTGCTAATACCAAATAAGGGTTGAATTTTCTCCCCCCATTGAACCCGCTCCCCCCATCTCGTATTGCTCTGCTTCCGTAGTAACCACAACACATTCTGCCAAACCCTCGAAGGAATCTCGTCTCGATGCTCGAGAAGCGTTTGGAGTAAATCGATAGTCTCTTGGTGGATTAATCCTCAACCCATACATTGTAGTCAGGATGCTCCGGATCAAATTCCCGCTGCCGTATCACTTGGTATTTACCCGGTTCCAATTTGATGGGGGCGTGTTCGTCGTGCACGAGAGTGGTGTCTTCGCGAGCCCTGACATACATAGTATCAGTTGCATTAAAGACGAAAATTTCCCCACCCATAATGCAATGTGCGTGACCTGTGACTTCACCTTTTAACACCACGTTACTCTCGGACTTTTTCGCTGACCGGGGAATACGGGTCACCTGCAGCAGCAGGACATCGCCTTGGCGATACATTTTTGGCATAATATTCCTTAGTGATGACATACATTCGCATATATATTATTAGTGTCATCCTTGCGGTATTAGAGTAAAAGAGAAGTAAAAACAGATCACCTGTAAAAAGCGGGTTTTATCAAATTCCACTGGTTAAGCGATGTTTCCTCTCGGTTAAGATATAAGGATTCAATGATTATTGTTTTTTGCAAAGGAGTGGAAATTTAAAAATCAATTCACAAACGAAAGATACGAGGCAGGTAGTATTTGCACGAATCGGGCGGGAAATCATATGTTTCATCTGGATTGTTGACTTTCCCACGACATATAACCTGCTCGTGGGAACAACTCCCACCACATTTACCAGAGGTGGCATCGCAGGGGGGTTTACTGTGCGTACAGGTGTCACAGAGGCATTTCATAACTATACGATCCAAGATCCCAAGAAGGTGCCAAGGATAAATAAGCGACAATGGAATTCTCCGTATTTGAATGTTGATTAGAGATGCTTCAGGGAAGAAGTGGTAGGAAAAATAATTATAAAATACAATTCTGTAGAGTAGTTCCGCTAATTCACGCAGTCAGCGGAATTGTACGTACATAGTCTCGCTCCAAGAGAAACCCATATTTCTTATCAAACAACCATTTGACTAACTCGACTAAAGCGATATAGGCCCCAATCACCATCAATAAAAAAAGAAAATACTCAGGGGGCAGGCGATCGAATTTAAATAGGGGACCAAGAAATGTGAAGGGCAAAATGACTGCGAGGAAGGCAATTCCAATGCTACTCCAAAGAAGAGGTATACTTGGTTTACTCTTGATGAAGGGACTCACTCGGGTTCGCAGGACGAAAATGACGAGGGTCTGAGTGCATAATGATTCCACGAACCAACCTGTTTGGAATAAGCTTTCATTCTTATCGGCCTGGAATACAACAATCAGAATAATAAAGGTCAGGATGTCGAAGATCGAGCTCACTGAGCCTAGTAAAAGCATAAATTTGCGAATGTAAGAAATGTCAATCCGCGTAGGTTTTTTGAGTGCATTCTCATCCACGTTGTCAGTGGGG
>MBAA01000149.1:17515-22419 GCA_001940655.1 Promethearchaeota archaeon CR_4 | reverse complement strand
AGAGAATTTGGGTGGGTGCCATCGGCAGGAACGGGAGGAAGATCGCGGCAGCTGCGACACTAAACATATTGCCGAAGTTCGAGCTCGTGCTCATAAGGATGTACTTAAGGGTATTGTTGAACGTTTTTCGCCCCTCGATAACCCCGTCATACAACACGCGTAATTTCTTTTGCAATAAGATAATGTCTGCCGCTTCCTTGGTAACATCTACTGCATTGTCAACCGAAATACCCACATCTGCGGCCTTGATGGAGGGAGCATCGTTAATCCCGTCCCCCATATACCCCACGACATGACCGTTAGCCTTCAGTACATGGAGAATGCGGCTTTTTTGTACCGGAGTAACCCGCGCGAAAATGTTGGTTTTCTCTACAACGCGGGCTAACGCATTGTCATCCAGTTGGGATAGTTCACCTCCTAAGGTTATACCACGGATGGGAAATTCTAATTTTTCACAAGTTTTCCGCGCCACCAGGTCATTATCTCCCGTAATCACTTTCACCTCAATCCCTGCTTGGCGAAGTAACTGCAACGATTCTTTCGCAGTTTCTTTAGGGGGGTCGATGAAAGCAACGAAACCAAGGAAAATCATATCAACTTCATCATCAATTTCATAATGCTGCTGGTGGGTGCCAGGAACATATTTGTAACACACACTTAACACGCGATAGCCGTCTCGACTCAGGTCGATATATTTCTGGTCAATTTTTGCTAGAAATTCAGGCGTCAGGTCAGATACTTCACCGTTAAATTCGTAGGCACTACATACTTTAAGGATCTCCTCGGGTGCTCCTTTCGTGATTAGGTTAATCTGATCTTTTTTCCGTATCACGATAGATACTCGCTTGCGGATGAAATCAAATGGAATCTCATCGACTTTTTGCGCGTCACTTATGTCGATGGATTTGAACGCCAAAATTGCTTCGTCTAATGCACCTTTCAGGCCCGTTTGGAAGTAACTATTGATAAATGAATAGAGTAGGACTTTCTCATCATCGGTACCTAAGAAATTGACGTGCATTATGAGCGCAATCTTATTCTCGGTGAGTGTGCCAGTCTTGTCCGTACACAGCACGTCCATATTCCCAAAGTTTTGAATACTCGCCAGTCGCTTAACAATAACGCCTTTTTTGGACATCGCTAATGCGCCCCGCGATAAGTTTATGGAAATGATCACGGGTAGGAGTTCCGGGGTGAGACCTACCGCCAGCGCGAGTGCGAAGAGGAAACTTTCGAGGATATCATGTTCGAGGAGGGCAAGAACAAAAAAGACAAACAACACAAGTAGGAGGGTGACATCCAGAATAAGAAAGCCGAATTTTTTCGTAGCGCGTTCAAATTCGGTGTCTTGCTCCCTCGCCACCAGACGCTTGGCTATCTTTCCGTATTCCGTACTACCACCGCTCTTAATGACCACGGCAATTCCGTTCCCGCTTACGACTGGTGTGCCCATAAATACGCCATTCGGGGATTCGGTAATTATTAAATTCTTTGCAGTAGAGGGATCCACACTTTTTTCTACGGGGAAGGATTCACCGGTTAAGGCAGACTGATCTATGAACAAATCCTTGGCGGTTAATAGCCGAGCGTCGGCTGGTACAAGATCTCCCGCAGAGAGCTCGATGACATCACCGGGGACGAGCTCAGGCAATTTGAGTTCCCGCTTGATACCGTCCCTAAACACAGTAGCAGTAACGATTACCTTTTCCTGTAATAATTCCGCCGCCTTTTCTGCCCTGGATTCTTGGTAAAAGTCCAAGAGGATGCTAATGGTGATGATCGTGATGATGATAGACATAGAAGCTAGGTCACCAAGAATACCCGATATTAAGCCTGCAAGAAGGAGGATCAGAATCAAGGGATTCTTGAAATGCGCAAGGAATTCAAAGATTACAACTCGTTTTTTCTTGTGAGCAAGCTCATTTGACCCGTACTGTGCAAGACGTTCCTCTGCTACCTGTGAGGTCAGACCTACTTTAGACGTTGCCAACCGAGACCACAAATTTTCAATTGGGATATTGAGTAACTCGGTTTCTTCCTTTGCCATTCAGGCTCACGACCTTAACTTCACAATATTAACAAGTTTCACGGATGTATCGAGCGCTCTTAAGGTTAATTCGTGTCAAAACTTAGAACGGATTCTTACTTGGAAAGCCTTCAAACGCGGAGAATACAAAGACCTCTTAAAAAGTCATACAAAAAACTTAACGTTTAATTGGTTATCGTGATGAAAAGGAACTACAAATCTCACACATCGAAATAGTCAATATCTAGAAGTTTATTTCATATGGATTCCAAAATAACTCTTGTTTCACTCGATATTGAGGATTATGAGGAAGTGACAGCACTCTGGACGCGAGCAGGACTAAAATTTCGCCCAGAAGGCCGAGATTCTCACTCCGAGTTAAACCGTCAGTTAGCTAGTAAATTCGTGTGGTTGATCGGCACTAAACAAGGGGAGATACTTATAGGAGTTGTTATGCCGTCCCACGATTCACGGCGAGGGTGGATAAATCGTTTGGCTATAGATCCCGCTTTCCGCCGGCAGGGAATTGGAGTGGCACTCATCCAAGAAGCGATGAAACAGCTCCGCGCGAGAGGGATTGATGTCATAGCAGCTACCATTGAGAGTGACAATGCCGCATCCCTAGCGCTCGTGAGAAAGGTGGGATTTCAAGTCGCAGAGGATGTTTTCTACGCTTCGCACCGTACATCGCAGGTGGTATGAGGACGAAGATCGTGCAAGTATTTCTTTTTTGACTATTGAAATTTCGGGTAGATATCAGAGTACATGTAGACTTTTCCTGTTTTCACCAAATCCCCTCCTATGGCCTTTATCATGCGCGCCGCATCTCCGAGACACGTTCCCCGGGCGATGATTTCCCCCTTGAGGGAAAAAATCCCCACTTGATCGCCTCTCCGAATGGTTCTTTCCAATTTAGCGATGTCTCCTGCTTGCACGGGATTTCCGCCACAAATGTAGTAGATTGCCTCATCCTTGACGATGACTTTCTTGAATTGGGTAAAAATAGATTCAATGGGTTGAATAATTGCGGTAAGGGAGCTAGGGTCTCCATTATCACGCCATTTTAAAAGGGATTCGCCTAAGGATTCAATCGTTGCAATGCCTTGCTCTTCTGAAAAACATCCAGATCGAGTTCGCCGAAGGGCGGTTAAGTGAGCTCCACAACCCAATGCCTCACCCATCGCTACCGCAAGTGTTCGAATGTAGGTACCCGCCTCGCACCCAACCTTAAAGCGTACATCCTTTTCTTCTATCTCTAGAACGGTGATGAAATCAATCTCCCGGACTCGAAGAACGCGTTTGACCGCCGACCGGGACGGAGGTCGCTGGTGAATTTGTCCTTGGAACTTTTTGAGGGTCTGCTTCACGATCGATGCTGGCACCAATGCGTGCAAGTGTATCGTGCCAATATACTCTTTCCGCCCGCTAAGGATGATATCTTGGAGGAGAGTGGCTTGGTTGAGTGCGAGGGGGGGCACCCCAGTGGCATTCGGATCGAGGGTGCCGCCATGCCCCACTTTTATCACCGAAGTCCCTTGGAACAAGGTCTTCACGCGGCGGGCCACCTCGTGACTTGTAGGACCTGCAGGTTTGTCAAGAATAATTAAACCTGCATCGAATCTCTGCTCCAAGGGGCGATGATCCGGTGTGCATCCAAAATTAGGATTGGTCTCCGCGTAGGTTTTAACGATCAAATCCTTGGTATCATCCATATAGATAACACACTGGAGCATTTTTCCTGTGACTTGTGCATTATTTCCCCTGTCTTATGCATTATGAATTCTTCCTCCGAACCCTTTCTGCAATTCAGTTTCCGACATATAACAACTTGTTTCAATAATTGAACTGCATGGAACAAAAGATTTATCCAATCCTTCATATTTTTTTGATTGAAAGAAATGCCTTAATTTCAAGTGGTTAGTGATTAAAATTTGAGCGAATCCCAGAAAAATTCTGCGAGCAAGCAACCGAGTAAATTGGAAACGAACGCAAGGGCACATACTGATGAAGCACCAGACCATCAGGACGAAGAAGAGCTTAAGACTCTCCCCCCCGTCCTTCCATCCTCGGCAAGTGAAAAGGCAGAAGATGCCTACGAACTGCTGAATAAACTCGAAGAATCACCTACACCTGTGAGTTTCGAGCGGGAAATGGAGCTCATCAAAAAACTCCCCGTCCACAAGGGCCTCGTCAATGTCATCGTTGACTATACAACTATTTGCGCTATGGACGGTTTCACGGGAGAGCTGTTTTACCGAGGATATTCGATCGCAGAACTGGTGGGGAAGTCAAATTTCGAAGAGGTGGCATTCCTCCTGCTTTTCGGCAAATTACCTACCACTTTCGAAATGGAGTCATTCAACCAGCAACTCATCAAGGAGCGGGACATCCCGGATCGGATCTTGATGATCTTACAGAGTTTTCCCCGCCAGACTACCCGCATTGAACTACTCCGCACCGCTATCTCAGCACTCTCCTTATATGACGAAGATGATTATAATTACACCGAAATGGCAAATATCCGGAAAGGGATCCGCATCATTGCAAAGATTCCAACCATCCTCGCCTATTCTCACCGCATCAAAGCAAATTTGCCTATCGTAGAACCCAGCAAGGACCTCTCCCACGCGGGAAATTTCTACTATATGATGACGGGTGTCAAACCCACGCCCGAAATAACGGACGCGTTTGACAAGATCCTCATATGCCAGGCGGAACACGACCTAAATGCTTCAACATTTACCGCCCGGGTCACCGTATCTACACTCTCGGACATCTATTCGGCAGTCGTATCTGCGATTGGGGCGTTACGAGGCCCCCTCCATGGGGGGGCGAACGAACGTGTGATTAACTACTTGATGTACGAGATCAAGTGGAA
>MBAA01000149.1:14793-17478 GCA_001940655.1 Promethearchaeota archaeon CR_4 | reverse complement strand
AAGAAGGAGAAGATTATGGGGTTCGGCCACCGGGTCTACAAGCGAGAAGACCCGCGAGCGATCATCTTAAGCAAGATCAGTAAGGAATTTTGGATCAAAGAAGAGGGCAAGCACGTGGAACACGACAACGTCTACGAGATGGGCGAGATTCTCGCGAATTACATGATCGAGAAGAAACACATCTACCCGAACGTGGACTTCTATTCCGCGTCCCTCCTGCACGCATTGAGAGTTCCCCATCCGCTATATACGCCATTGTTTGCCGCATCGCGCGCAGCCGGGTGGGTCGCCCACTGCATCGAGCAACTAAAGGATAATAAGATAATTCGACCCCGTTTGCGCTACACCGGGGAGATCGGGCGTCAATATGTTGATATTGGTCAGCGATAAATGACTCGGTTTTTTCATTTATTTAAAATTCACATCGTATTTGAAAAAATTCTTAGTGCTTTTTGATTGTACTTATAGATCCTCTTCAAAATATGTATGATATTTAGACGAGCAGATTAAAACTGTAAAGCGCTAACTTCTAATCATACTTTGAGAAATTATCAAGCATGCATAAGAGTATTCTATTTGGTGACTGAGCATTGCGCAAGGGAGATTGAACTCATGAGTGTTACGAATTTCAAGGTAATTCTCATCGGCGCTGAACGCGTGGGAAAAACTAGCCTCGTTCGCCGGTTAATTGACAATAATTTTCACGAGAAAACCAATCCAACAGATGGTTGCGAGATTTTCGTAAAAACCCTGCGCATTGATGATAAGTCCGTGAATCTCACGATTTGGGACGTGGCAGAACAGGTACACGTCGAAGATTTTAGGCGATATTATCCAGACGCTCGAGGATTCTTGTTAGTTTTCGATCTGACAGATGTCGCGACATTTGAGAATCTTCGGTGGTGGATCATTAGGGCTCGGAGCGCCTGTCCCAAAGTTCCCTTCATCGTTGTTGCAAATAAAGCAGACTTACCAAATCCTTTTATTAATCAGATAAGACTTGGAAAAGTGAGTAAAAGACTCAAAGCATCGGGGAACATCCTTGTTTCGGCTAAAACCGGAGCGGGCGTAACAGATGCTTTCAAATTGCTCGGTCGTGCAATTATAGCGAAATTAAAAATAAAGAAAACGTAGTAACTTGTCAACAAATTATCACTCCCAACTCTTTAAAATAATGTGGTGACAAGTCTTTAAGGTAATGAGATAACTCTTCATCTGTCTGGAATATCGGCCCGATTAAGACATTGCGGAGAATTATTGTTTCAGTAACATTAAATGTTAAAACAAATTTCTCTATTAATTCCGTTTCGGAAAATCTTACGTGAATTTTGTTCAATTTCAATTATTTTGCGAGTCTTGACAATATTTCTTCGAGAAGTCCCTTAAATTCCCGAGAGAAGTCTCGAATAGAGAACAATGCTTGTTCTATCGCGAAGTAAAACTGTTGAAAGTCGGATTATGCCTTTTGTTTTTCGCTATATTTCTGGTTCCCTTCGCATCTGATTAAGAAAATTGCGGTTAATGTCAGATTCTTCAAACCGCCTCAATTCATTAGGAAGTTTCTTTAATTACGGGAAATTATGCCCGAATTCCTTAATTAGGTGCATTGCCATTATGAAGAAGTAGTTCTTTTCCTGAAATCGGGTGGACCTCAGTGATGAGTGGTCTGAAGATAGTAATCCTAGGCGTTGGTGAAAGTGGTAAATCTACCATTCGTAAAGCATTCTTTGAGCAGGAAACCCCGCTGAAAATACTCTGGCAGTCTTTCCACCGAACCGAAGGAACCAATCTGGAAATCGTTGAGCTCGATCAGCCCATCGTGATCCACAACCTAGCAAAACCACATTTGGAGGATGGGTTGGCAGATTCCATTCAAATCATCAATAATGCCGACCTCATCATCACGGTCCTAGACGCGGGGGACGACTTTGAAGAAAATTTCAAGCTCTGGGAACGGATCAATTATGAAAGACAACGCATCTGTCCCAAGGCTCACTTGATGATCCTCTTTCACAAGTTCGACCTCTTGACTGAACCCGCTCAAAAGCAACTCGACATCCACATTAAGAAAACGTTCATCGCATATTCTGATATCACCGCTTTTGCCAGCAGCACCCTGCCCAAGTACTTTTTACGCACCTTTCGGAATTTTATCAAAGGCATCCACCGGTGTATTATTTCCCTGCGAGATGCTAAGTTGCTTGAAAACCTCGAGCAAGCCGAGATCGTGACTCACTTCATTGACCAAGGCACGCAGAACTTGAGCCACCTCCGGTCCTCGCTCCACTTATCCCCCAAAGCCGCCCGAAGAGTGCTCGAAGCTATGCACAAGCAAAATTACATCTACATTGACGAGGGGAGCAATTTGGTTTCCTTGGGCGAGCGAGGACTCTTCTTAATTGAAGGTTTGAGCAATGCAATGCCCCCCATACCGAAAATGTCGCTTAGTGATCTTCCACTCGTGAAAGGTATAATTTTTTCGAACACTAGCGGTCTGAGTTTCTACGTATACGAGTACCGGCCAAACTATTTCCACAAGCTCCTCCCGAAAGGAAGCAAGTTCCCCCAACAGCAATTCATCTCCGGATTCATGTCGACCGTCGGGATTTTCACGTCTGAGCTCGGGAAGGATCTCAAAACCACTGTCTTGACGGGCGTGGACTCCCCCATTATTTCCCTGCAAGT
>MBAA01000149.1:12998-14740 GCA_001940655.1 Promethearchaeota archaeon CR_4 | reverse complement strand
TGATTGACCTCCTCCTTCAATTTTTGGCCGATTTTCACGCCCAATTCCACGAGGATATCACCCAATTTCTGTCCTCCGGGGCAACGGAACAATTCAGAACTCGGGCGAAGAAGATAGAAGCTCTTATAGGAGATGTCAATACCCAGCTCCATAATCACATCTTAAAACATAGTCCCGTGACCGCCCACAAGCTCATCCCGATCTATGAAAAACTGGACCAAGCAGATATCGACCCGGATCTTGCCAGGGACATCAAACAACTAATTTTTCAATACGTCGTGACCCAGAAAGAAGAGAATTTGGCGATCATCGACACGCTTCTTGCAGAACACAACTTATACTCGTAGTTATAATTTAAATCCGACTTTTCAGGATCGTTCGAGCATATACGGGATGTACGGGATCGGTCTCCCAATATTAGATTCATCACGAGATGACGAGAGAGTTTTTTATTCATAGCCGTATTAGAATCTAAAGAGCAATAGGCGTAGTAGACAGCAATTCCGAGTGGATCCACTATGAAATCTTTGAATCACACGTTAGACAAATTTTTCCAGAGGATCCCCGGGAGTTATTGGGGCATTGCCGGCGGAATCTTTGGATTATTAGTCTTCCTTATCGCCTCCCTGTTGTATTCTTTGACCGAACCTTATTCGATAATCGACAATGCAGTCAGCCAATTAGGGTGGGGACCGAACGGTTCGGAACCGGTCTTTAGAATCGGCATGATTGTGCTCGGGTGCGTGTTAATACCATACGGAATCTTTCTCACGCGTTTTTTGTGGGCAAAACCTGCGAGTCGCGGGGCAAAATGGAGGAATATTCTCAATGTGTTCTCTATTGCTTTTGCGTTCATTTCCTTTGTCGGATTATTCATGGTATTCCTCTTCGGTAACGCCGTCCGTGACGACCTCTTTTACCTCCACCTCATCGGCGCCTTCATTTACTTTTCGTTTGCTATCTTGTTCACCCTTTTTTTCACGATTTCGATGTACCTCGCGAATACGTTGAGCAAAATTCAAGAAATTTTCACAATCGTTACCGTGAGCCTTGGTATAGCGTGCATAATCTCCACCATTCCCCTGGCGACTGAATATGGTCCGGGTGCTCTTTTCATATTATTTAAGGATAAAACAAGTGCTGAGCGTGTCGCGTCTCTCGCGACCTTGGAAGGACTTATTCCCGCGTTTCCCCTCACGGAGTGGCTCTTCGTCATTTTCACTTGCGTGTGGTTTGTCGTCACGGCCACCCACACCCTCAAACTCCAGCAGAAGTAATGATAACCCACTTTTTTCGAATTATTTTTTGGAGTTGAAGTGGTTGCACATACAGGATTACGGGATCACGGCTCGCGCTATTATTTCTAAACGGTAGAACCCCTGTTCTTTTTAATACGAAGTTACTGTTTTGGTCATCACCTAGTTAATAGACCTCGCGTGCTTCTTCCAAGGTTAGAATCATGCACCAATTCACGCGATATTAGAGTATGGTAGAAGAATATGATCAAAATAATTTCCTAAACAGGTTGCCCCCTCTCCTAGGCCTCGACCTTGCTGGCAGCGAAAAACGCGAAACGGGGTGGGCCGTGATCGCGAACCAGAAAATTCAATCTGGTATCCTTCACACGAATGGCGAAATCCAAGGGATCATCCGCCAATTTAGGATTAAGAAAGTCATCATCGATGCGCCCCTCTCCTTACCCCGAGGGCGGAAGGACATCGACTCGAGGGACGAGCACCACT
>MBAA01000149.1:12175-12939 GCA_001940655.1 Promethearchaeota archaeon CR_4 | reverse complement strand
CTTTAATCCTCTTACTCACGCTTTACTTCAAAGAAACCGGAATATCTGACCCATTTTCTGGGAATGATGGAGAAATTCTGGCCCCGCCACGCTTGGTGGATGATGGTAAAAACTAAGATAGTAACCTCTTGATACTCATCCCTTATGGAATTCCCTGCCCTGGATGTTCATAGCATCATAGATCATTGCGATAATTCTTCATAGCGGCGATTTGATCCTGATCGCAATTATAGCACAGCCCGTTGTGGATGCACAAAATTTCCCCACATTTTGGGCACCCGTGGTTCTTCTGCAGTCTCTCAATGACCTGCAGCGGCCCGTGTTCTTGGATCTCTCCCAAGGCTTGTTTAAAGCTGTAGGGGTATTTGAATTTGGCCAGATACTTCTGCTCGATTTTTTCAAGATTTTCACACGCGAAATCCTCGCATTCCGTGCAATACTCGATCTTATGGTTCAAGAGCATATTGCACCGCATTTTAAGGAACGAACATTTTTTGTCGCGGGGACGGCACCCATCGCAATAGGAAATTATCCCCCGCCTCCTGGGGATCTGATATTTTTTCGCCAGGAAGCTCGTGCAAAATCCGCAGAACATCCCACACGGTCCAAATAAATTCGCAGGGGAGACGATCTGTGGCGGATTTTTCGGTTTTTTCGCCATTAGTTAGACTAAGGGATGGCAGGTCTTTAAAACTCTGAGTACCAGAGAGACTGGCACGCGGTAATCAACAATTAATTTTTGTTATAACGGGTAGTGGAAAAAT
>MBAA01000149.1:10946-12153 GCA_001940655.1 Promethearchaeota archaeon CR_4 | reverse complement strand
TTTACCTCGCTAGCGCCATTTTTCATTACAAAGGGCGAGACTGCTTTTTATCCTCGGGTTCTCGTTCTAATATACAACTCGTGATGCACCCCACGGGGATTCCAAAGATGATCGCTCCTAAAAATCCAGTATCCAAGACGTTCCCGCTGGTAGTCGCCGCGAAGATGCATCCCAGTACAAATCCCGCGATGAAACCACCAATAATGCCTAAGATCCAGTTGAACCGTTTATCTACCATACTCGCCACACTTCCGCAATCACGTGCAGTTTCAGTGAATGTTCAGCAATTATTTTATTGGAATACAAACGAGTGGGAAATAGAACTACTGGTACAAAAATTGCTTTGGATTGTTGAGCACAACCGTCATACGAGATTTCTATGAGAGGGGAGGGGAGGGGAGTATTTCGTCGTATAGACTATTTACCAGTTTTCATTCCCCTGCATTGTTTGTTTTGTTCTGATCCCAGCTTTGTTTGGCACCTACCCATATGGCTAAGTTGTACCAAACTCTTCACATTCACAATTAAGCATTACCTTAGGTCAAGAATTATATTGGTTTATTAATTTTTACCAGAGAATCCCCCGCGCGGCGGTCGTCACGAGATGGCAGGGTGGATTTTTTCTGGACGAGAAATTCTGAGAAAAATGAATAGGGATAAATATCCAACATGTCCTTACCTCGATGCTTGACCTTTTATGAAAAACCCCAATTTATTTATCAACAATTTCGTAAAACGCCTGCACTTGTCGGAATCCGTTGCTAGTTGCGCCGAGGAAATTCTGCATTCTTTCAATGGAGAAACGGGGTATAATTTACGAGATGATCTCAAAGGACTCGCAGCTGCGGCAATTTACATTGCATTGAAATCCAATCCCACTATCCCAAAAATCACGCAACTCGCCCTAGCGGGTTTGACCGAGATCACGAAGAAGCGCTTGCGAAAGCGGATTTCAACGTTAATTGAATAATTCCCCGTATGGGGACAAATGGGTTCCCTAATGGTTGGGTGCGTGGGCAATCTAATTGCATTCAAGAGCATTTTTGATGACACGTGAGCATATTGATTTCGTTTCATTTACGTTGAAATACCCAGTCCTATCCTCTATTTCCGAACGAATTATCAATTGTAGGTTCTAATCGTGTTACTGATCTCCAGTCTAAGTAAAAACGGTAAGAAAAGAGGAGGCGTTATTGGGGATCTCCAA
>MBAA01000149.1:8116-10880 GCA_001940655.1 Promethearchaeota archaeon CR_4 | reverse complement strand
CACCCGCTCTTTTTCGGTCTGGGTGTTAAACCACTCGGCATCCCATCTAGACAATACCATTTCGATGAGACCCGGAGTATACTGCTCATAATCTAGAATTAGCGGGATTTTCGAGAGTAAAGTCTCGGTTCGTTCTTCGTTGAGATACGCTCTGCGGAGCAATTGAATGATTTCTGGTGGGGGTTGAGTCGTAGTAATGTCATTCCATCTTACTGCTATAATGAAACGAGCGAGATTTCCCTGTTTTTTCCGTTTGAGTTCGGAGTACAGCGTTTCAATCCCTTTAGCCCCCAATACTATAAGGGTCATAATAAAAGCAGCGAGGATCATGCGATCGACTTCCTGGGGAATTAGTTTGCGGATTTCAGTCATTAATTCCTCAGCTTTGCCTTCACAACAACTTAAAATTGCGATTGTAAAAATAACCCCGTGTGGATTCTGCAAATAGGATAAAAATAGATTATACATCGCGCAGAACATCCTGCGGACTTTCTGTAGGTTTGCCTTTTCCTCGGGGCCATCGAATCGATCCGCGGAGGCAAAAAGCGCGAATGTGCTCAATAATTGCAATTTTTCTGGATAACGGGGTGACTCGAGGAGCTTGAGCAGGAAAGGCAATACTTGCACTGTGCCTTCGTTAATTGTCTTGGGATCGGTGGTAAAGGTGTAATTTTGGAGGGAATCAAATGAGATACTCCGAATTCTCGGGTTGGGGGAGATTAAATCCTGCAGGTAACCGCGAACATTGCTCCCGTTCTTACGGAAGAAATGAATTTTATTCCAAGGGACTTCGAGTAAACCCCCTAATAGCGCCTCCCATTCAGGATCAATGGAGGGCTTCCCTCTGGAACCCGCTTCCATTAGAGACGCAACAGGATTGTTCGCTAGGTGTAGTTTCTGAAGGTGGGGAAGCTTTTCCAAAACATCGATATTTTCAATGAAGTTGTGTTCTATATTGATTTCGACTAAATTTTCCCATATTTCCAACCCTTTCAATGATTTAAATTGATTATGACTGACATTTAACCTTTGGAGACTTGGCAGTGGTTTTACTTGGTTGAGGTTCGTAATTTCGTTCTGACTGAGATCAAATTCTTCCAAACCTGTGATCTGGTATAATCCATCAATTTCACTGAGATCTTTGATTCCAAGACCATTCAGTGAAAGACGGCCATTCTCCAGCTTGTAACTTTTCCCACGTACGATAACACTCATACGTATAGGTCAGTTTAAACCAGAATTTAAAAGAATATCACGCACCATTATTCATCTGTTCAAGTTGAGGATCGCGATTTTAATCAAATGTCCTAAAAAGCATCTCGCGCATTATTCTGAGAATGGGGTGGATTCTATTTACGCTCCGCCGCTTGAGCTTAAGTACGCGGCAATTAACCTTACCCGCTACCTCCGTCGGCAAGAGCTCCGGTGAGTACCCACTATCTAGAAATACTCGTTCCTACCCAATTCACTTAGAGTTTTTATCCCAAGAAAACGACCTGATATTGACAAACTCGCATACCGCGAAGAGTGGCAAGATCAAGACCAGGATTTTTTTCTATGAATCAATTCGACCAAAGTGTTAATATTGACAACCATTCACAGATTTGCGTGCTCATCCTTCACGGTTACGCGGACACACCCTATGAATTCAAGCACGTGGCGGAGGAGATTGCAACGCTTGGCGTGGATGTCCATGTCCCCGTCCTCCCGCATCATGGCATCAACTCGGAGGAGCTCGCCAAAACGAATCGCGGCGAAATTTGGACGTGGCTCATGCACCAGATCATTGAGTTGAGGCAACACTATGCTAAACTAATCCTAGTCGGGCAATCATTAGGTGCCGGGGCCGCCATCACTGCAGTTACCAATGGCGCGAAAGTGGATGGGTTAGTCGTTGCTGCTGCAAACAGTATGCCTAGCACGAAAGTGAGCGTTATCATGCATCTTGCCCGTTTCATACATTTTAAATCATTTAAGACCCGGTACTCCTTCCTCCAGAAGATTGGTTTTGATCCTGCCTACGTGGCATGGAAACAAGCGCATTTTCCGCGCATCTCGCTTTCTGTATTTCAGGAATCCTTAGACGAACTCAATGACTACGTCAAGAATACCTACCGCATCAACGTGCCGATTATGATAATCCACGGGGCGAAAGACTATGCCATGAAGGTGGAGAAAACGTCAACTTTCTATTTCAATAACGTCAGTTCCGCGAAAAAAGTCACGGTGATCGTTGAAGACACAGGTCATGCCGTCTTCTTCTCCCCTTATTTTGCGATTCTCATAAAGCACGTGAAATCATTCCTCAAAGATATCGTGGATCATAGTAATGCAGGCGAGTTCGCCCAGCGCATTCGAATTGGTAAGAGGAATCTGTTAAGGATTGGGTGAACTATTTTCCGTGCTTTCCCTCATTATCCATCTCATCTAGGAGGTGAAACACGAATCGACAACGGGTATCCCCTTTTACCACGCTCTCGAGCACTTCTCCTCGGAATTTCTGGTTGAGACCGGCAATGAAGTGACTTGCATAACCTAAACCGCAATGACAAAAATCTGGAGAAATTGATTGTCCGGCTAGAATTCCTTCCCGCACGAGAGGACAATGACACGCGTAATAGCGTTTCATCCTCGCATCGGTTTCGTGCAGGTAACGTGTGGGATTGTAGGGAATTTTCGTGATGTAGACTGAATTCCCCCTCCTCTGGCCGACCCCCATCTCAGGGGTTTTTTTCACGAAATCGAGCACCTCATCGGTGATCTC
>MBAA01000149.1:7248-7864 GCA_001940655.1 Promethearchaeota archaeon CR_4 | reverse complement strand
GCTGAACAAACCGCTCTAAAATTTGTTTCCCGGTAAAGATAGATAGTTCTTTCAGACCGTTCATTGTGTAAAATTGTATAAAATCCTTCACGAAGGATATTTGTTTTTCAATAGCTTCAGCGGGAGTGTTCTTACCATGCAAATATTCCCTGTACTGCTCAATTTTCATTTCTATAATCCACCATTATTAATGTTAAAAAATATTTCTCCAAGTATAATCAATCCAATGCAATCCAATATCTTTGGAAGGGGATGCCGTTATCGATGTCCTCGGAGTCCAACACTCCTCCGTTCCGCCTAATCGCCCGGGCAGAAACGATGTTTGCAGTATCGCATGTCATCAGAATTTTTTTGATGCCAATACGGCGGGCAACGTCCAAGGCCATGTGCAAAATAATTGTTCCATACCCCCTCTTCCGCTCGCTCGGCCGAATGCCCATCCCGATGTGCCCGCTAAATTTTCGCAGATAATCATTGAGTTGATGACGCAGGTTCACGGCTCCTAAGATGCGGTTATCTCCTCGTACCAACCAGTAGGTCGAGTGAGGGACAAACCCACCAGGAACTGAAATGCCACGACCATAATCGGCAAATCTGGCAACAAATGCAGGGAAAT
>MBAA01000149.1:6814-6973 GCA_001940655.1 Promethearchaeota archaeon CR_4 | reverse complement strand
ATTTCGCCTTGGCGCGGCGTCCCGCGTGCCTTCGGTCGCGCTCGTGTCGCTCGGATCGCTCCTCGCTTCACTTTACGCGCCCGCGGCGTTCCTTACTTGGGCCATGGCACTGGTTTTCCCGACTCGCTTCGGGATGGTGTGTTGCTTTATTTCCGTCCC
>MBAA01000149.1:6515-6717 GCA_001940655.1 Promethearchaeota archaeon CR_4 | reverse complement strand
CCCGCTTCACCAAACCCGTCTTCTACGGGAGGGCTCGTCCCCGCGCCCCGGTTGCAGTCACCTGCCCCCGGTCGTCACCGTTTCGCTTGGCCACCTCTCCGGCAAAGAAGATGTGACCCGCGATACTGATGCGCGTGGATTGGAAGGGTCGTTTCGAGGCGCGCTTCGTCCTTAGATGCTTTCAGGTCTTATCGCTTGCGGC
>MBAA01000149.1:4723-6508 GCA_001940655.1 Promethearchaeota archaeon CR_4 | reverse complement strand
CCCGGCACGGTGCCCTGTCGGACAACCGGTACACTAGAGGCCGCGGCTCAGTGTTCCTCTCGTACTGACCGAACCTTGCTCTCACCCTTCCCACAGTCCCATTAGGTAGAATCCGACCTGTCTCACGACGGTCTAAACCCAGCTCACGTTCCCTTTTAATGGGCGTACAGCCCCACCCTTGGCGACTGCTGCATCACCAGGATAGGAAGAACCGACATCGAGGAAGCAAGCCGCGGGGTCGATGTGGACTCTTGCCCGCGACGACTCTGTTACCCCCGGGGTAATTTTTCTATCACTACCGCCTCCCTGTAAAGGAATGCGGTAGATCGCTACGCCAGACTTTCGTCTTTGCACGCCTTGCTTTTTAGCGTACAATCAAGCCAGCTTGTGCCGTTAGACTCTACGTCGGGGTTCTGTTCCGACTGAGCTGACCTTAGGCTCCCGTCGATACCTTTTCGACGGGGTGCCGCCCCAGCCAAACTGCCCACCTGCGGGTGTCCTCCTAAGAGTTAGCCGTGCAAGCGCACAAGGTTGGTGTTTCATTTTTGCTCCACGCGGCCGAAACCACGCTTCTATGCTCCCAACTACGCTACGCATGCGCACCCGCACGGCAGCTACAGGCTGCAGTAAAACTCCACGGGGTCTTCTCTCCCCAATGGGACGCACTGGACCGTTCTCCAGCAGGTAGGTTCACCGGTTAGGCGGCTGGGACAGTGGAGAGATCGTTGATCCATTCATGCACGCCGGTACTTGTCCGGCAAGGCATTTGGCTACCTTAAGAGAGTTATAGTTACTCCCGGCGTTTACAGGGGCTTCGACCGGTTGAACCCGGGTTTCACCAACCTGCACCGGCCAGGATTCACGAACTGTTCACACGTTTGCACGCTTGCAGTTCGCTATGTTTTTATTAAACAGTCATCCCTCCCTAGTCACTGCGGCTCGGGAACCCACCCCCACTCATCGCGAGGGCAAGTCCCTGAGCAAGCGTTATCCCGAAGTTACCGCTCCAATTTGCCGAATTCCCTAGCCTACCTTTAAGCCCGAAACGCCTGAGGCTACTCACCTAGGGACACCTGTGTCGGATCTTGGTACGAACACGGAGAGTCCTTGCACGGTGGCTTTTCATGGGCGCACGGGTCCAGCGGAACCGCTCACAATTGAGTGGCTATTCCTGCTTTTTCCCCGATCACGCCTTAACGGCTCTCCCGGGGATTATACAGTTAAGCAGCGACGACAGCGCTGCTCCACCTGCCCGCCCGCGTTACCTACCGTACCTTGCGTTACCGCTATTGTATCTCCGTGGCACGGGAATCTAAACCCGTTTCCCTTTCGTCCGGGTTACACTACCGCCCGGCTTAGGATCGGCTGACCCTCAGCTGACGACGCATTGCTGAGGAACCCTTGCCCCTTCGGCGGATGGGATTCTCACCCATCTTTGCTGTTACTACCACCAGGATCTGCACTACCGCTCGGTGCACGGGGAGTCACCCCCCCGCTTCAACCCAAGCGGCACGCTTCCCTACCGGATCACCCCCGCTACAGGGGGCGCCCCGCGATATCGGTGGCGGACTTAAGTCCCGTCCATTTTCTGGGCCCATCTCCTCGGCAAGTGAGCTGTTACGCACTCTTTTAATGATAGCTGCTTCTGAGCTTACATCCTAGCTGTCTTAGGAAATGAACGCCATTTGCGTTTAACACTGGGTCCGCACTTTAGGACCTTAATCGCGGTCTGAGTTGTTCCCCTCTCGGCATAGAACCTTATGCTCCATAACCCTTCTCGTGGAG
>MBAA01000149.1:4405-4687 GCA_001940655.1 Promethearchaeota archaeon CR_4 | reverse complement strand
CCTTGGGTATTACCCCAAGGTTACCACAACTAGTGCTCTACCCCATGATCGACCTCGTCCACGGCTTACCTGCGAGTAACTTCGGGAAGAACCAGCAATCTCCAGACTAGATTGGTCTTTTGCCCCAATCCCCAGGTCATCTGAGTGAATTGCACGTCAACACCTTTGCGGCCCTCCACGCACCTTTCGGTACGCTTCAGCCTGCCCAGGGATAGATCGTCTGGTTTCGGGTATTTGGACAGTGACTATAGGCCGGTTGGGACCAGCCGCCTCGTCACCTGC
>MBAA01000149.1:3318-4359 GCA_001940655.1 Promethearchaeota archaeon CR_4 | reverse complement strand
TCGCCACTGCCCAGAACTCCCTGGCCCGTGATTCAAGACGGATGGAGCAACCCTGGTCCTCTTCTCTCGTTCCACCCCTCACGGAGTTTCGCTTCGAGAAGAATCTAACCTTGCAGGCCGCTCCCGTCTAAAACTGCTTGGTTTCAAGCACTTTTCACTTCCCTTCCGGGGTGCTTTTCATCTTTCCCTCACGGTACTAGTGCGCTATCGGTCTTGGACAGTATTTAGATTTGGGGGTTACAGTCCCCCGACTTCACGCGGGAAATACCGACCCGCGCTACTCTGGATCCACGGCATTAGCCCCCCGCCTTGCGCTTACGGGACTTTCACCCTCTATGGTTTAGCTTTCCAGAAAATTCAGCTTTGGCGATATGGCCAGACCGTGTCCTAACACCACATTTCCCCCAGCGTTCTCCACGGGGGATTCGGTTTGACCTGTTCCGTGTTCGCTCGCTGTTAATAACGGAATCACAATTGTTTTCTTTTCCACCCCCTACTAAAATGCTTTAATTCGGGGGGTTCCCGCTCCATAACGGAGCGTCCGGACGTATTAGGCCCGGACGAGAGGTCCCATTCGGGGATCCCGGGGTCAACGGCTGCATGCGCCTAACCCGGGCTTATCGCAGCTTGCCACGCCCTTCATCGGCCTCCAAGCCAAGATATCCACCAAGCAGCGTCGGCGTATCGGGTTTTAATCAGGAGCGAGTCCGGAGTGCTCCGGGCGTGCGAAATGCACAACAACAAGGTCGAGCAAGACACACAAACGAAACAAGCCAGCACCCGCGCCACGGACTAAAGCCGCGAACGCGCACCGCGAAGCGGTAACGAAAACGAGCGCACGAGCGTGTGTGAAGGCACGCGGGACGCCGCCCCAGTGGCGAAGCAGGAGTTATTCTAAGAACAACGCTGCAACACCCAGAACGACGCCGCGAAATGACGCACCGCGCGAAAGCGCGAAATATTGCAGAAATTGCGAGAACTTGCAAGCAGTTCCATCCCGCCCGAACGGCGGGGCCAGGCACATCACTACATGGGAGACAC
>MBAA01000149.1:0-3310 GCA_001940655.1 Promethearchaeota archaeon CR_4 | reverse complement strand
TTACAAAGACAATCTCGACAATCATTTTTCTTGCCCACGAGCGAAGAACCAACGCAGAACCTCGCATCGCAACAGCAGGTTTCCTTCGGGCGTCACCGGGTAAAATTACTTCCGGTTACGCTACGTAGGCTTACCAACTAATTAACTAACCAACTGGTTAACTTATCCAGTACATATGCGATCATCACACGTATATTACTTCTAAATTCGGAAGGATCGCGTTCATTTGGCACTCCTCTGACACGCACGATTACCCCACGGCGCGAACATTACACGAAGAAAGCACCGAGACCATTGCGTGTTGACTGGCCCTTCGGGACCGCCCGTGCAGGATTGCACCGCGAAGCGGCGCGGGAGTTAACCGCGCCCGCACTTTGGTAATACCGAACCAGCCCGCGACCAGACGGCGCCAATGACACCAAGAATTCCAAACCAAGGCCTTGGCAACCGGGTATTCCGGCCGCGCCACCCATACGAGATGGGTAAGGCACCCAAATACGGGCTAAATTTTAAACTTTTCGCCACGACAAAATGACACTGCTGCCTCCCACGCGCGAGGTAAAAACGACGCAAGAGGACAATCAAACGCCACGATGGGGACTTACCATACTACGGGCACGATAACTAAACACGACATAGCTTTTAGACTTTGCGATTTGTTAACATGCAGTGACACAATAAAATGAAGAGAGCACCACCAAACAATCAGAGAAATGTAAACACAACACAATATTTAGCACAGAAATTCCTATAGTAGGAGGAAAAAAGAACGGAGCATTGAGGAAAGTGAAAAGGTGTAGAATATAATGATTAACAAAACCCGACAATTTAAGCGGCATCTAATTGTTTCCCAGTTCCTAGGGATTCTCCTAGAACAGAATTTGGACTGACTCAGGCACCTGACTTCCGCCGGAAGTTCCAGAGAAGATAACGAATGACGCACGCAAATCCGGTGGTACAAACGCTAGCAACAACAATCTCGCTCGTGAAATCAGGGACATGTAATTCCAAGGAAATCACGTAAAAACCAATGAACTTGCGTGGACAACTATTACCAGTATCCCAATCCCCCTCATATCCAGCAGGATGAATAATTTTATTCGAAAAGAGGACTGGTTCGTATATGTGTAAATACATATCATCCCACCCGGGTTCTAGAGCGAAATCGGAGGAGGAAGGGCCCCAGTTGTGAACATGAATGGTAGTTTGGAGGAGGCTAGGATTACTAATTGGAAGGCCATAAATGTGGGGGATATACGGCATAGGAGTAGCATAACATTCGCGGAGGTCACAAAAGCTATCCATCCAAATCATATTTTCTCCAATAGAAGCGCGATACGTGGGGACGTGACAGGCAAAAATCGCCCATACTCGGGAGTGGGGAGGAAAAATTCAGAGTATACGAGGAGATTAGGTCGTACATCGTGCCGTAAAAATCTACGTCTTCCTAGCAGTTTGCATAACATTAGCTAAGTTAAAAATGAACCCTCCTGCTTGATCTAGAATCACTCAATGGAGATTCAAAGTTGGTTAAGACTCCCCTTAAACAATTTTAAACTTTTCACTACCAAATAACAGCACCACAATCTTCCTCTATAACAGGAATAAATTGCATACGACGACCCTGCTATTATTATTAGTTCTTTTGGTTAGGGGGGAGAAATAATGAACAATCCGAGTTAGTATGAATTGGGGTGCTTTCCGCACATCATCAGTATATGATCCACCAATCAAATAAGATTGGAGATGAGACAAGATCGTTGTCATCAGTGGTAATTTTAAACGCGAGTGTCTTTCTTCACCCGTGGAAAAAAAACTCGTGATAGAGATCACGGTTGACCCGAATCACGACAAGTGTATTTCCGAGGCCGAGATCCGTCAATTCGTGGAGAATATCGCGACCACCTACGACACCCGCCCGATCCAAACCGGAAACACGTATCGTATCGAGACGGACTATGACGGGAAGGAATTGAAGGGCATCGGACTCATGACCCGGTTCTACGAAACATTCCACGACACATTCCGGAACATCGTGGAACACATGACGAAAGTCACAAAATCGCGGGGGAGAGACGGAAGAATTGGTGGTAACAGTCAAAATTCAGAAGAAAAAATCCCCCGGAAAGCGATTTTCTCTGCACAAATCACCACTCCCTTGATCGCGGTGCACGTCCCCTTCATCGAGGCGGTCAACTTGCTCTTCGCCCAAATGAAGTTCGGATTTTACATGGAGGTCATCCAAGAGGGGTTCGTATTCTATGTGGACGACAAGCGGGGATTCGACTTCATCGCCCGCTTTTTCAGTGCCGACATCTATCAATACGTACGAGAGAATGAAACCCTCTTGCAATCAAACCCAACGCGATTCTTTAATAAGATTCTAGAAATGGTTGGATTTGGGTAAGAGTACGAATTGCAATGGAAGGAAATTCGCACGTATTACCTCCACAATTCATCACAAGATATATATACGACATTCTATCCCAGTTTTGAATAGTCCCCATAAGTGCGTTGAAAAGGGGATAAACTTAGGGGTTGTCGTATAGTTGTCTAACCCAGTAGAGATATGCGTAAATCCTCCCGCCCCTCCCAATGCTAAGGTTCAAGCCTTGTTGGAGAACCATATAATGTCAATCGCTAATGTCTTGCCGGATCTTTCATTTACGCTTGTAAAAGATCTTGTGAATGTGGCTGCTTCCGATTGGGAGCAAAATACAGGTATGACTTTGGGGAGGCTCGTTGAGAACGATGATCCGCTTTTCCAGCTAATACATCGCAAGCTCATTTTCCAATTCTTCACCGAACGAGTCCAAGAGTTCTTGAAGGAGGATACTCAAAAGAAGGCCCTCGAAATAGCACAGGAAGATTATTTTAGGCAATTCGAACAATTGTGCATTGAGAAACTATAGGTTTGGATCTTCGCTTTCTACTTATTTTTAAGTGACCAATGAATGCACTTTTTCATAGTATGGAAGGACGGCGACTGAAACGGCAATGCCCTACGGTTGGGAACGAGACGTTCTCTTCTTCTTCCAGACATTAACCATCATCGCTCTCGTACTCGCATCTGCCCAAATGGGGCGGCGGGCGCGTGAATCGAGTTTCTTCTCAGCAACGAGCGGGTTTTGCATTCTGCTCGTATGCATTGCACTCTTCCAAGTCACGATCTTCCATACAGTCTTCTTTGCAGTAGACTTTGAATCAGGCCGTGAGATCCTGATGTTCGGAAATACGTGCGTAATGACAGGTTTGGTGTTATATATTGTCTTCATCGAAATAGATCAGAAGCGATTCGTCCCTCCTTCGA
>MBAA01000152.1:3610-5464 GCA_001940655.1 Promethearchaeota archaeon CR_4 | reverse complement strand
CCTGATGCGACCACTCGCCCCTCGTTGCATTGGATTGCGGCCATTACCGGCACGTTCGCTGGTTTTGCATCTGTGCTTGAACTCGCGACTGCTATAGCCGGCGGCGCGGCCACAACCGTGCACCCGAGCCGGTAACAGAAATCTTCCACGTTTTCCGTGACCGGGTGCCAGATGAAATTCGTGATCTTCACGCTCGTGCCCAGTCCGAAATTCGATTTCGGGTCTGTGACTTTGTCTGCCTCGAAACCGAGGCCAAATTTCTGCGCCAAGTCATTCAGGTTAGTTTCTTGTTCCTCATCCCCGCCTCCGTGGGACAGGAGGAATAATCCGCCTCCGTCCACTCGTACCCAGCGGTCAATTGCGGCAATTTCCTCACCGGAAAATGTGGTGGCGGTAGGGCAAGGAATCACGAGAATGTCGAGGGGTTGCAGGTTTTCCTGGGTAATCGGGGCGGTTGTTAATGCCTTGACATCAAATTGGCTTTTTTTCAAACCCTGCGCTAATGCTTGGTAGTTCTGGCCGATCTTCGCGAGAGGATTGTGTGTTTCATCGAATGCTACGGAATACACAACCAAAGCATTTCACACCTTGTCACCAAATATAACGTAATTATGTTAAAAGGTTTGCGTAACTTTTACATTATGATTCAGAACACACTTTTTCTTGCATAATAAGTCCCTAATCGAAATTCTTATATGTTTTTTAACTATAAACATCTCTCTCCTTCTTTTATTTTGGAACAATACTGCTGAAGAAGATTTCCATCTTACCATTGAGTAGAGCAACTTTAAAATTGGTTTCAATGGCTTAACAATTATGATTAGGAAGCCTTAGTCTTCCTAAATCTCAAAAAAAAATTAGATAGTCTTTGCTATGTTAAATATAAATCCTGTGCAGTAAATCGCAGAGATGATGCCGCAATATTTCCTTTGGTACAATATTTAGACGCTAAATATAGAAATATTCTCCATATCGATAACAATTGGGAATTGAATCGTCAGTTTCGTTTAAAAGTGCTTTAAACTTGCAGATTAAGTTATTCTGTGGATTTCATTAGGATTTTTTAAACTGATTAATAACGACATAATCTTGGTGCGTAATAAAATCGGTAAATACATTGATCCAGCAAACCATTGCCATATCCAACTACGATCAATCCTCCGTGTTTTTTTATAACAATCAAGGGCCAATATCATTCGAGCGATAATTTCAAGTGTCAATCGTTGGCCAAACTCACTCGCATCGATTCCTGAGATAAATGGAAATTTTTGGCAAAAAAAACTGCTCCCTTATTGCTTAATCTTTTCTGTGGAGAAGGGTGTCCAGCGTCATCGCAAACTTTTGCACGTCTACCGCAAGCTACTACTCAATTAAAAACACCCCAATCTGGATCAGACAATTATTATCCCAATGGAAGGTCTTGCGATCAAATTTTTATAATCCACTGGGAAGATTATCTCGCCCATCATCGGGGGAGCGCGCTAATCTTGTGAACAGGATGCAGGATTTTGGATGTTGCTGAAGCTGATCTGGTTGATCCTAGTGGTTACGATTATAAAGGAGATCTTGTGGTAAGTGTTTCCCTGGCGTGTCATTTCACGTTACGTAAAAGCTTTGAAAGAAGGTTTCTTGGAGCTATTGTAGGTTCGGGTGAATAATGCGTCTGTGAATCTTACCCTCCTAGTGTGTATCCATAGTTGGCCTACCAAAATTCTAGTATGGTATGAAGAAGAGAAGAAGGAAGACCCACGCTATGAAAAACAGGGCAGCTTGGTACGTGGTAGAGTGGTGACCCTTGCCCGTGGTAGAATTGACAATTTAAGCTTTTCAAATACTAAACCTTTCGAAGAAATA
>MBAA01000152.1:2127-3601 GCA_001940655.1 Promethearchaeota archaeon CR_4 | reverse complement strand
ACCCCGCTGCACGAGGAGTTCATTGTAGTTTTTCCCATTCAAGGGGAACTAGGTCGATTTAATCATTATTTGGGCAACTTGGGTATCTATGACCGAGGTTCTATAACTAGGGGAGTGGTCTAAATGGTTCCCCGTTTTGTCGATAAATCGTTATGGAACACCCTCGAGAATAAAGCAACACAGGTACCAAGATAATTGGTATTTTGTTGACAAAAAATTACCTCCCAAAGAACTTCATCCAATAAGAATCTACTTGATCCCGATATCTACTTAGGTCATTTGAAAGTATTGAACTTTAACAATATTTTAGTCGTTGAAAATGTAGAAGGGTTGATCGAATTGAAGCGGAGTAATAATACTATTGTCGTAACCATTCTCATTGGTATCTTTCTCCTTCCACTCTGCTCCCCATTAATCACGAACGGGGATTGGTTTAACGGAGGAGGAGAATATGGATCGGGTAACGCCACGAGCACGCCAGTTGCGAGCAGTTTTACGAGCATTGACAGCTGGTGGGATGAAAAATTCCGATTTCGAACTGAAATCGAGATCACCGAACCGGGCATCAAAAATCGTGTGAATGAACCCATAACGATCCGAATGTCCTTTGATGAAGGCGTTCACTCGCGGAATAGTACCCGGGTCGTGAATTATGATAGTGAGGACGGTTGGACGGAAATACCCTCCCAGATATGGAATGTCAGCACATACAGCGGGGACATCTACATCCAAAGCTGTAATATTACGTTTCAAGTCACGCTGTTTCTGTCCCAAACCGCGATTTATTTCGTCTATTACACGGACAATTACTTGGATATTGAAAATAAAACGGCCACCTATCAAGCGCAATCTTACATGCAATCAACTGCAACTTGGACTGATGGTGGTCTAGATCCTGACTATATTAGCTCCCTCCAAGTTTCGAACGGTGCTTTTAGCATATCCATGAATAAATCTGCAGGAATCTCCGCCTTGGAAAAAGACGGGAAAAATTTCCACACGAATAATTCATTAGCCCCTGCTCCGAGAGGACAAGTTTCCGCAGGTTTAATCGGATATTGGCCTTTCAATGAGGGGAGTGGAACTATTGCTTACGATGCGAGTGGGAATAATAATCATGGTACCCTGTATAGTAGTCCCTCGTGGGTGCCGGGAAAGGAAGGGAGCGCCCTCTCCTTTAATGGAGCAGGTACGTACGTGAGTGCACCGATCTCGCGGGGAGACACCGTAACTTTTTCGATGTGGGCGACCCGGAATGTTGTCTCAAATCCGATGTTATTCCTCGCGGGTCCTTATGGAAGTGGTCCCGATTTGTTCTTCACGTCTGGCCTCATTTGTTGGAATACGTGGAATAGCGCGGGAAATCCCTTTGGCGCCATTCCCTCCTCCTCAAGCGATGGGAATTTCCATCTTTACACGGTAGTGGTTGCACCTGGAACGGGGAATACTAAGTTGTATTATGATGGAGCAATCC
>MBAA01000152.1:0-2084 GCA_001940655.1 Promethearchaeota archaeon CR_4 | reverse complement strand
GAGTACTATTTTCCAGATTGGAGGATCGAGCAGTTACTGGTGGTCGGGCAAGATCGATGAAGTCCGCATGTATAATCGATCGTTAACTCTTGAAGAGGTGCAGTTACTCTATGCAGACGCCACCAGTACGATAAGCGCGATTACTGTTGATGAAGAAGGACCAGTCTTTTCTCAATATACCTTAAACTGGACTAAAGCCGCGGATATGAGCACAACTGATATAATAACAATTTATAATCAAATGCAAATGTACACTATATCCCGCACATTCCATTGGGATTCAAATCGGACAATTGGGAACAATTCTTGGCAAGTCCTTAATACCGCGTATAATAGCACACAATATTACCAAGCAGAAACTTATTGCAAATTCTTCTACGATGAAGGAAATCTCGCCAAATCGACCGCGAGTCTCCCCTTCCGATCAGAAAATTACACGCTTGTCCGTGGGCCATTTGATGCGGGAGGAACTTGGACGAGTCTTGGCGTTTTTATCACGGATTATGCGGTAGGGCATCCTCAAATGAAATTTTCGACATTACAGTGGGAAGCGCGCAAAGTCAATAACAGTTATTACTTCATCCCCGGCAACTATACTGATTTGGAAAATTTCGGACCCCATCCATCAGGAGATGAGTACACGCTGACTTTAACCTTATGGGAAATGTTACGTAAAGGCGATTCTTATGGAACGGATGCATCAAGTGCATCCAGTGATTTTTACAGGATCTTTGATAGCTTGAAACACCCATTAACCGTAGAAGTCTATGCCTCGAACAATGAATCCCGGTTCTTTAACGTTGACATCACCGTGAAGGATTGGGATGGGAATCTGGCAGCCGGAGTGAATGTTACACTCGTGAATGCCACAGATAATGCAACCGGGTGGAATTTTGAAAATCCCCAACCTAGAAGTGTAATAACCAACGAAGCAGGGGTGGCACTTTTCACGCGCCTACTGGCTGCGAATTACACCGTGAATATGACCTACAGCGCGTATGACCACGCGCCGGTTAGTCTTACGACACATTCGTGGGGCGAGACAAACATCACGGTCAACATGAGCTTATCATTGCTTTTCGAAAATATTCCCTTGACGCGCCTCAATCTGAAATTCTTAGCGTATGACACTCAAACGAGCGAATTAAAAGGCGATATTATTGGCGGGAACGTGACATTCTTCACGAATCGTTCGGGGACTTTAGATCTAATTGGAAGTGCACAAACGGATTCATCGGGGAATCTATCTTTCTACTGGATTCGGAATTCAACCGATCAAGCGAATGTGACCTTCCAACTGGACTTCTTAAATTCTAAACGGTTGATCAACAAAACAGCGAGTGATTGGATGTATAATCTAACACTACCAATGGAGAGCATTTCCTATCAAGAAGTAGGCGTGCTGACGTTGGATTATTCAACTAAATTAGAGGTCACCACAGAGAGTTTAGAGAATGCATACTTCTGGGGAGATACATTGACAATTCGTGTCAATTACACCTATACGGAAGGAGGATCGGCCGGAAATCCCATAATTGGGGCAACTGTAGGGTATCAATTGTCTTCTGCAACTCGGGGGGTCTTCAACAGCAGCACATTTTTTGAAATAGGTCAAGATGGGATCTACGAGTTAACTCTGGCGACAACTGCACCTTGGTTAGACCTCCACAGTTCACTCATATACTCTATGGTTGTCACCGCAGGCAGGTACGGTTACTCCTCAAACCAAACGGCAATTCCCATAGTTTTGAAGAGTGTCAGCACGAATCTTATTGCCCAACAAACTACCCTTCAGGTCTACTGGTTGGATAACATCTCCGCGAGCGAGGCGAGATTTTATTTCAATGATACATACAACAGACAGGGCATTACAGGCGCAACACTCCGGTATACTGTTTCCACTCTGACCTCCATTACGGGACTCCTCCAAGAAGAAGGCAATGGATGGTATTATTTCACCTTAAATTCGACAACATTCACGTATACAGGCGCATATGTTTTGGAAATAACAGCGGTGAAAGATAATTACGCCCCGAGTATAGTCTATATTAATCTGCAGGTCCTCCAGATTCGCACGTACATCG
>MBAA01000031.1:4643-5476 GCA_001940655.1 Promethearchaeota archaeon CR_4 | reverse complement strand
GTTCGGAGCAGATGAACAAGCGTGTAATTTTATCATCTTTCAGTTTGAGGTTTAAGAGCTTTAAGATCGATTCGAATTTTTCTATTGACAAGCTCCTAGCCGCTTCATTCATACAACCCTCAATGCTACACACCCGCTCGGGTGTTTTGGTTTTTCCTTCCTCTCGGGAACTCTTTTGCGTGTTTTGTCCCTTTTCTTTAATTTTCTGGTTAATATGTGCCATCCGCTTTGCGAGGGGACCAGTTGCTACGCCTTTTTTGACCATAAGCATCACTTGCTAGTTGATTGAAACAAGGAAGGGGGCGTAATTAATTTTATTTGGCTATCATACTTGCACGTATGGCCGTATTACAAGGTGTCTGATGATTTCATTGGATCAAGACAACATCTTTGAATCAATCCGTACTAATCTCTCCAATCGAAAAACAGAGCATATAACGCACCCAGAATTCAAACCTTCCGCGGTCTTAGTGCCGTTGATTGATGCAAATAACGGCCCGGAATTAGCATTTACCGTCCGTACTTCAACGATGAGAACGCATAAGGGCGAGATTTCGTTTCCTGGAGGAGCATTTGAAAAAAAACACGACCAATCTCTTCACGACACCGCCATTCGCGAAGCGATGGAAGAAATCAACATATCGCCAGATCAAGTCACGGTCTTGGGGGATTTAGACGATTTCTGCACCATGACCAGATATATTATTCACCCCGTGGTTGCACATATCTCTCCCCCTTACAATTTTCGCCTCGAGAAGACCGAGGTTGCGGAAATATTTACCGTTCCTCTTGCATTCTTCAAAAATCCGACCTCTTTTGAGGAAAAAGCGATG
>MBAA01000031.1:0-4616 GCA_001940655.1 Promethearchaeota archaeon CR_4 | reverse complement strand
TATTATTTCAAAACCAGAACCCACACGATTTGGGGGGCGACTGCACACATCATTGTTAACTTTCTCGAAGTCGCGCTCAACTTTCCAATGCCTGTCAAGTTGAGAAAACGGCCATCTCCAGAAGAATTACTCGCATTAATAGAAAGACGCTAGATAGATTCAACTTTATAACCTCTCGAAACTAACAGCTCAGATAGTGAATATATGAAAGTATTGATAACGGGTGTTACAGGATTCATAGGTTCCCACTTAATCAACCGTTTAATCAATGATGGACGATATACTCTCGCGGGAATGGCCCGTAGTAAGGAAAAATGTCGCGATCTTGCAGCTAAAGGAGTGGAAATACGTTGTGCGGATCTTGTAGATCCAAATTCTATAAAAGGTATAACCCAAGGCATTGATGTCGTGATTCATCTTGCCGCAATGATGCGTTTTCATGCTCCATGGGTTGAGCTTCATCGACACAACGTGGACGGTACGAAAGTCCTCGCAGAAGATGCGCTCATCCATCATGTGAAACATTTCATTTATGTGAGCACAACGGAAACGATCGGCCCCGTAACTAATCCACCTGGAGACGAAAATTCTCCCTATAATCCAACCTATGATTATGGCCGGACGAAAATGGAATCCGAGCTCTGGTTGCAGCAACAGTATCAAGAAAAGGGTTTTCCAATCACTATAATCCGACCAACGGGAGTATTGGGACCGGGGGATCATTACGTGTCATTGTCAACTATTAGAGCGATAGCCCAAGGTAAATTGAGTATGATGCCAGGCAAAGCGGATAAATACGTCCACTTTACCTATGTTGATGACGTGGTCGAGGGCATCCTGAAGGTACTTGACAATCCCGGGGTTTCCATCGGAGAAACGTTCATCATTGCGGGGGACCAATACGTAACCTACAAAGATCAATTGGCAATGATTGCAAAATTGACGGGGGTCCAACTTCCAAAGCGATCCGTGCCAATTGTTCTCGCTAAAATGTATGTCAAAATGATTGAATGGCGCAATAAGCGAAAAGGGATTGATGATTTTTTCTGGCATACTTCATTGGTAAATGACATGACTGTCCACCGAGCATATAGCAATGCTAAGGCTAAAAAAATCCTCGGTTTTCGACCAAGATTTACACTCGAGAGGGGTTTGGAAAAAACCATTCAATATTACAAGGAACAGCATTTAATTTGAAAAAAGAGAAAGATTACTTCATCTCTCTACTATTTTGTGTGGGAAGAATCCCTTGTAAACAACATACGCTAGGGCCATATATGCGAGGGTTTTTGGAATCATAAGCATACCTGTCAAGGGAAATACCTGCACCAGGAAGATCACGGGAGTATAAAATATATAGGAACAAAGAATGCAAAAACTTACTTTTTTGTAAAGGGAGTCTTGTTGCCTGCGTGCGTCAATTAAAATGAATATTGCTGCCACGAGACCTTGTACCATAAGCGGGATGTTGCGATACAAAGACCATTCGAAGGGTGGAACCACATTACCCCACTGATTTTCCGCAGGAAAAAACAGAATCAAGCGTAAAATTCCAACCGCGAGTAAACTATAATAAAGAAAATTTTTCGTTTTCCCAAAACGTAGGCGCCAAACATCCCAGATCAACATATACAGGAACGTAATGGTGATGCCGGTCGAAAGTGCCCCAATTCCGACTAGCAAGGCATTCACCTCCAAACCCCCGTAGGCATAGGCTATGATCCTGAACCCGAGGTGACCCGAGTCCCCTGAGGCAAGGAGGAGAAAACCCCAGAAGAAACGTCTTGCGATAGGATGATTAACAACTTCGACCTTGCCCACCTGTTTTCCCATCAGTACGACTAAAATCCAGATGAATGTGAGGTAAAAAATGTTGAATCCAATTTCCATCACGATCATGGGGTCGTCAGCCATAGAATAAAACTCCTTAGAGTTCATAGAGAAAGAGTAAATGGCGACTTTAAAATACTTCTATTGATTTGATACGATCATCGAAAGATTGAACATTCTTTGCGAATAACGGATTTCGAAAGTGTAACTTCTCGAAAAGGAAATGTAAATGGAAATGTAAATGATTTCACCATTAATAGCATTAAGGAGTTCTTTGAATACCACGATTGATGATTTAATTGTGCAACTGATGGAGGCCCATTGCATTGTCAGGAAGAGTCATAGTTTAAATCAATTCAATAAAGTGAATCCCACTGAATTATACACCAAATTTATTAAATAAAAATCCCTCCAATATATTGGGATATAGTCAATGGGGAATGTCTTTGACCCGATCGCTAAAGCGCAAGCTCTTAGGAACGAATTACTCCAAGATCTTAAGCATATACGAGCATTATTGAAAAATAAACAAATGAATGTAAAGGAGCCTTCTCCCCTTAAAACGAGTGCAACAATCATGCCACAAGACAATCAAGTTCCTGAAACGAGAACTTATTATCGGTCTTTTTTTGGATTCGACCCAGTTGCGAGTAAAATTAAGATTCGAACCGGGGAATATAAATTCGAACAATTTTTTCCACTCAAAGCAGATATAGAACTTGAACGGCAAGGTATTTTAATCGGAGCTCGCGTGGAGGTTAGGGAAGCCCCAACTAGATATTTTACATCGTCAAGGAAAAATACATCAAAATCCCCTGCGACTGAAATTGCGCCAAAAATTAATAACCGAATCGTGTTCAAGAAAGGAAGTCAAGAACAATTGGTCTCTTGTGTTCATACTGCGGTTTGTACCTTGGACGCGACAGAGGCTTTCATCGCAGATGAAAACCAGTTATTTGAACTTTCCAGGAATTCGGATAATGAACTTGTCAGATTACCCCCCGAAGAACACTTTGTTTCGTTACGTTCCTACGTAGAAGGTATCGCTGCGCTCGGTATCCGGAACATTATTGGTGCTTCATATTACTCGGAAAAGATAAACCCGGAAACATTACCATTCGGATTTAATTCTGCGATGCAGCGACAAATAATTGAAGCGTTGCGCAAACTTGCGCCTACCGCTACCCAAGCGTTAGTGCGGGATGTTCTGATTGAACTTGCATCCACCGTGCCACAGGATTGGTTTAATAGTCGTCTGTTGTTGTTGGATCAGATATATAATCTAAAAGACATCGTTCTGACTGATCCGGCAGTATTTCAGGCGGTAGACGAGGCAGTATCATCGTCAAATTTACGAAAATTTGCGGTTAAATACCCAAAAACCCATGCAGTAATCAAGAAGTTTATTGAAAAGAATGATCCTCATTACACGGATTATCTAAAAGCTACAGATATTTCATTCCCGTCTTCCCTTAGTTTTCCCCTCTTTATTTTTAAAATCGCAATTATCGGTAATGAAGGATCAGGACGGAATAGTCTCTGCCGGCGGTTAAGCATGAATTTTAATGATCCATTAGCGAAATCCTTGGAGTATATTGGAGCATCCTTTGGGTTCCGGGAATTTCGTTATGAGTCGGGGGAAGCTGTTCGGTTGTTGTTGTGTAATTTTTCCGGGGAAAATCGATTTCAGTACCTGCTCTCAGATTATATATTAGGTTCAGCGGGCGCGCTCGTGTGTTACGATGTCACGAATCGTTCATCATTCGAGGATGTATCTAAATGGATTGAAATTCTACGCCAAAAAAATGAACAGACTCCAATTGTCCTCGTGGGATGCAAATCCGATGCGGAAGAAAATAGGCAGGTGGTAAAGGAGGAGGAAGCAAATAGGCTTGCCTCACGGTTGGGATGTAATCGAAATATTATGACCTCTGCACGAACAGGAAAAAATTGCGAAGAAATCGTGCGCAACTTCTCAGATCAGTTATATCAATCCATCCGAAATCCCCGCTAGAAGTTCCCCTCATTTTTCCCTGGAAATTCTTCTCTTTGCAGAAGGGTTCATTGCTTCAATTTGTCGCAAAACATCACTGAAGGACTCGTCAGGACCAAGGGTTCGTTTTAAAAAAATACCTGTGCGGCCAACTTTATCTCGCCGTTCTAAAACCCGGATGCGTTCGTAAATGGTCTCGATCGTGATATCCAAGAGTTTAGCCGCATAGGATGCATTTTCCCGTGTAATCCGGGTTTCAATATGGCCCTCGGGAGTGGGTTCAACGAGCTTTAGTTTCTTATTGACCCCCGGGACTCGGGTCTTCGCGTGCAAACCTTCAAGATCAATAGATCCGCCGAATCTAAAGAAGTTGTGTTCTCGTGGAAAGAGATGCACTAGGGGAAAGGTCAAGGAAATTTCTGAGGACAGAGTTATTACTGCCTTGAGTGCTGCCAAGGGAGTCGCTTGGACGACTTCACGCATTAAGAGGGGTTCTGCATCGAAATTTTCCAAGACTGGAAGGAGCTGGTACTCGTCAATGGAAAAGGGGATTATAATGTCAATATCGCTGTGTGGTGTCACATCCCCTCGGGCAATTGATCCATAAACTCGAGGGGTAAGATTGGGAATTACCATCAGGATGCTTTTTGCTTTCTCTCGTTTTTCTTGGAGAATTTCCCAGTGTGCTTTGTCATAATGGACATTCGCAAAATCCGTTTCTCCGGCGACTTTCTCGCGCACGAGAGACTAAAACAGGTTTTTCTTAATTAGTTTTTTTATAGGGTACTTAACA
>MBAA01000221.1:11384-17506 GCA_001940655.1 Promethearchaeota archaeon CR_4 | reverse complement strand
TTACCATTGGCACGATATGATCTCGGTTGTTCACCTGAAAATTCAATGCAACTCCAAATGGATACGGAAACGTCCCGATGACGTTTTCTACCATTCGATCCGCTTGTGAAACGGGTAATCCCCGATTATCTTGGAGAATGGTTATTTCCTCGGTTGATAGAGCACAAAATCGTTGCAGGAGGGAAAGACGATCTGCTAAAGATAATTGAAAGAACCCCGAGAATTTGTCCCACATTGTTCTTCCGCCTTTCTTCTTTCAAGCGTCATTTGAGATCAGGACAGGTACGCACATCTCACGCGTTCCGGTGCAGTGTTGACGCGCACTCTAATACGATCTTCTCGACCAAGTAGTCCTGTTCCGTTACCAACTCGCTTGGAACGGGACAATAAACTGGAGCCCATTGCAGGAGTTTGTTTTCATCTTGTCGTAATTTCCGAAAATTCAACTCCACAACGCTCCCAACGGGGGGGATGCCAAGGATTGGAACTTCGCCATTGTGGGCGATTTCTAAAAGTGGGTCGATGAAATCCGTTTTTCTAAGATGAGTAATTTTTGCCGATTGAGGGAAGAAACGATTGAAGCGCCCAAAGTGACCTTGGGGACAATATGACAAATCTTTGTTGTGGGGAAGTACACACCCCGCATCGCAGAATGAAAGGGAAATTCCTTGAATCCCAATGTTCTTTGTCACAACTGGTTCGGTCGGTAATGTTGAAATTCGACCGAGAGTAATTTTTGGCAAAATAAGACAGTTATTCTCGTGGTGTTCTTCATAGCTTTTCACGGTAAGGTATTCTCTGGTCCGAACGGAATCTAGCATTATAGGGGGTCGGTCAATGATTGAACGGAAGTTTGGTTGTACTTGGAGAAGGCCGGAAATAGCTGTTGCACCACTTCCATACGAACCGAAATAGAACACGTCACCATCTCGAGCGTAATTTTCTAATACCCACATTACTTGCGACCAAACGGAAGCACTGTACATGTTCCCGAAATGGCGCGAGACAAACAGGGACGGGAGTAATCGTTCCCTCAGTTCCTGCTGGATCGTGTGGTGCAGGTCGCAGATTTCGAAATCGTTCCAATCGAGATTCTTGAGCAATTGGATATCAGGACAGGAAATCTCACCTTTTCCTTTCAGGATCTGGACTTGATCTGCCGATGGAAAAGAACTACCAAGCGATTCTGAACCATTGCCCGTGTTATGGGAGTCGTTAATTTTCCGCCGTAACATTAGCTGGCGGAAAAATTGAACGGGCAATTTCGCATAAGGTGAGTGGAATATCCAATAATTAGGATCGATGGGGCCTATTTGACGGGAGAGGTCATCATAAGCATGTTGTTGGAAAGAAAGATACGCGTCAATAGAATAATGACCGTAGACAATGGCTGTGTCTTGCCCATTTGGACGGAAGAAGTCATTCACGTGCCCGCTAATCTTGCCAAAATTCGCCGAAAATCTCGCGATACGAGGGTTTCGAGAAATGATCAGAGCAATGGCACCTGCGCCTTGCGTGGGTTCCCCAGCGCTCCCTATGGGGTATTTGGAAACATCCGTTCCAATTACAAGGGCACGTTTGATTAAACCCGCGGAGATCAGGCCAATTGCATTAATTATAGAACAAGTTGCTGAAGCGCATGCGTGAGTGAGATCGCCGGTGAAGGCATGTTCTGAAATGCCGAGCATACCTGATAAAATCGCTGCGATTGACTTCACAGCATATGCGGCGCTCTCTGTACCAACTAGGACGCAATCAATACTATGGGGATCAATTCCAGATTTCAATAAAGCCCTGTTACTTGCCATTAAAGCCATTGACACGGCATCTTCCCCGTAGTCCGGGACGGCAAATTCCTCAAGCATTAAACCGTCAATATACTTTGCGGGATCGACACCTCTCGCATGGGCTAAATCCGCGAGTCTTAATCGCTCTTGCGGAACATAAAAGCCAATCCCATCAATTCCAATGTCTAAAAAAGGGGGCGTTTGCATATTTACTGCCTAATAATGGCGTCATGTAATTCTTTAAAGACCAATTTTGTCATATTTTAAACTTTGTCCAAGATCTCTCCAATGGAAATGTGTTGTACGGAAATTAGGGGAACTGTTATTCGTTAATTCTCAACTCTCCGATGGGGAAACATTGTGTTATTTCTTCCTCTGAAAGGTGGGAGAAAAGATTATAAAAACCACTTCTTACATTTAAGGAAAATTGCATCGTTTTAAAATATATCCCCCGGGAGCGTGAATCGTTTGGATTTTCAATCTATTCTCGTACACGAAAAGGCACAATTTGACAAGGAACTCCGTGCAATCTTTGATTCAAAGGTTCAAGAGAGTAAAAATCCCATCTTAAAAAACTATTATCAAATGTTGGGAGAATACATCAGTCCCAATGGCGGTGAAGCGAAAAGATTGAGACCTTTGCTCGTTCACCAGGCATTTGAGGCGTTTCGTAATCCAACTCAGAAACCAATCCCGCAAGGAGTTATCTATCGACTTGCTTGCTGCGTGGAGCTTCTTCATAATGCGAGTCTCATTCACGATGACATTATCGATAATGATGCCTTCCGGCGTGGCCAACCTGCATTTCACACGCGATATATGGACCAATATCTAAAAAATGCAAATATAACCGCCAAAAACCCTCCAGAAAAGCGGGCAGCAGATTTCGGGCGAAATATGGGAATTTTAGGCGGAGATCACGCATATTTCATTGGACTAGAGAGCATCATAAAACTGCCACTAAATTCTGAAACTCGCGTGAAACTCGTGGAGCTCTACCATCAAGCCTTTGATGGGATTGTGGAAGGGGTTATCATCGAGGAAAATTTGGCGAATATCCCTGAGATCTCGCTTGAAGATTATATGTTCATGATCCAGATGAAAACTGCCCACTTACTTTTAAAGTCTGCTGCGATGGGACTTCTCCTGGCGGGAGTTAGCCCGGTAATCGAGCAAAAAATGCTGGAATTCATTACAAAATTGGGACAAGCTTTCCAAATTCAAGACGACATCCTGGGAACGTTCGGTGATTCTGTCCACAAGCCTACCGATAGTGACATCATTGAGGGAAAGAAAACAGTATTATTGACGCACGCGTTAACTACGATGACTCCAGCTCAATTAAAGGTGATTCAGGAGGTTATGGGAAATCCCCAGGCAAGACCCGGCGAAGTGGAGCGAGTACGCGAGATTTTCCGGAGCACAGGCGCGCTAGCCAAATCTCAAGGGCTCCTGAAGACATTAACCATTGCAGCCAGGGAAACGCTCAAAGAAATCCTACCTAATATGACCCCTGGAGGCCGGGACTTTTTCGGGAATCTAATTGATTTTATTATTCAACGGACGTATTGATGAATAAAAGAGACGAAACTATGAAGATTGACATACGACCAGCTAAATTCGATGACGCACAATTCCTTGCTTTGGTAATTCGTACCGCATCGCGATCCTATAAGAAATACAAATGCATGGGAGCATTATGTGGGAGGCACGGAAGAGAAGAGGAGTGTCTTTCCTTTCTTCGTCTTATTGCAACCACCCAAAGACCTCACTATTTCATTACTCCGGTTTTTTTGTAGCAGAAACTAATGGCCAATATGCTGGTGCTTTAAGTGGCTATGATCCAAAAGTATTGGGTATGACAGAATTGGGATTATATGACCTGTACCCCTGATGACGCAGAAGGCGCGTGGGTAATTGAGAGCGTTGCAATCCTTCCTGAATTTAGAAAGAAGGGCATAGTGAATATGGTGCTTGCTGAAGAGATTGATAAAGGAAGAAAAAATGGATTTAAGCTTGCGCAGAATAGTGTTATTATTAGTAATTCACCAGTCAGGCAGGCCTATGAGAAACGAGGATTCAAATTTGACTAAGAAAAGCGGTATCCAAGTTTCGAGCGTGTTTTTGGTGCCCTGGGAATCGAAAGACTTCTTCTTCATCTATAGCTGGATTTCGATTCACTTTTTTCATTTAGACTTCCCAATACATCTTAAACGTTCTTGAAAACGCAGATCCTTGCAGGCTGGGGAACAATCAAGAAAATTCAACCTCAATGGCGCCTAAGGGTTGGAGATCTCTCGGATATTTCGTTGATTTCATCATTAAACGCAAGTATTGATAGATCAACGAGGAGAATCTAACAATTCTCGGAAACAAGGCTTTATTTCGGTCATACCAAATCCTTATAAGACAAAGTCAACTTACATTGACATGTCAACACAAGTTGACGTAAAAATGGAGTTGATAATAAAGATCTAGACTAATTAGGTGGAAAGAAAATGGCAGAATTTACCAGAAAACGAGAAGAATTATTGACCAATGGAATCGACCCTGCATTGCGATCCAAGGAGATCCTCAAGGCCGTTCTCATCTATCAATTGGCTTATTTGTGTAGTTTGTCCACGATCTTACCAATTTTATATGGAAATAGTACTGAACTTGTACTCTCGGTAACGATAATTGTTTGCACATGGGCTATCCCCTTTGTAATCACACTCATTGCAGTTAGTGCTTACCAGAAAGCGTTCATCCGCACGTTCCGATACGGGGTGACGGTCGATAGTCTCCTCATCTCATCTGGTGTGTTTACTAAGGATGAATCCACGATCCCGTTTTCTCGGATCCAAAACATAAAGATTACGAATGGCGTGTTTGACCGGAAGTTTGGTCTCTTTACTGCCAAGATCGAAACCGCGGGATTTAGCGGGCCTCCCCAAGGTGGGACACACCGAGCCGAAGGGTACATCCCGGGTCTCCGTGACCCTCGCATCATTGAACAGAAGATCAAAGAACAAATCGCCAAGTTTAGCAAGATCCCCAGTGGATTGGAGGACAAGGTCTTTGCATCCAAGGACATCGCGTTTGACAATTTCATCTCCTATATCATCTCGAAGATGGCGGGCGGTGCGGGACTTCGAACTAAAATTGCTGAGTTCCGGACGAAGAAGGGGTGGTCCCAAGAAAAACTCGCCGAGGAGGCGGGCGCCTCGGTCGAGGCCATCCAATTCCTCGAGGAGGGGCGATATAATCCCTCCCTCAGTTTAGCCTATGTCATTGCGAAATCTCTAGACACGCGCGTGGAAGACTTGTTTGCTCTCGGGGAATAATTAGTCTTTATTCCTTTCCATTCTCTATTCCAAGGACAGAGGTGATGGGCACGATCCTCAAGAAAAGATTCAAAACGCGAATGAAGGAAAAGCGAGAACTCTTGGGGATGAGTCAAGAAGACCTCGCGAAAAAGGTGTCCGTGTCGCGCCAGACCATCAACTACATCGAGAACGGTACGAAAACCCCCGACCTAACGAAAGCATTCGAGATCGCCCGGGCACTCAAGACAGATGTCGGCGAGTTATTCGTCCACATTCCTCTCCTACAGGATGCGGATAAAATGGGCGAGTGGAATCGGAGTGAATTACGGGCGCTGTTAATGGATTTAGGACTAGAACCCCAAATCGCTGGAGATGACGGGCATATGGACTGGGATGCCTTTGAATCGCTCACCCTTGCGAACGCCCTCGAGCTAGCCCGTCGGTTAAAGGTGAGTCCCGAGGAGATTTTTGAGTTTAACTTCGAAGAAAAGAAGAAACTCGAGCTTTTACAAGGATGAGTAGAATTTCTTTTTGAAGGTATTCATCTCTTTTTTCATAGTACGGATTTACCTTACTTGTGTAATTTCGAAACGTCCCCGGAACCCCTGAGGCCACCTCCACTTGGCTATAAATGATCCCCCTCTTAGTTACCTCGGGAATTTAAGTAGCGACACCGTTATGGGTGCCCGCCTTTCCGGAAAAATTTAACAAGATGACTGGTATATCGTTAGACCTTTTAATCAATCCATTCTCAATATCCGTAATCTCGAAAATCATCGTGCCATTATTGAAGTCGTTGATGGGCGGGGTTGCGATAAGATAGTAATTACCGTCCTTCTGGTATAATGCTGGAGCTGAAAACCCGGAATTTGCACCCAACCCCATTGCAAAAGCGTCTGAGGAAGTGAGCAGGGATCCCTTATATTCCCACGATCCTCAGGGATACTGGTACTTCAATAAAATAATCTTTCCACTCGTAGCCCCTTCTGCAGGTAAGAGGCACATATAGAGGGCATTATTGTCCGCG
>MBAA01000221.1:9257-11366 GCA_001940655.1 Promethearchaeota archaeon CR_4 | reverse complement strand
AAAGCAAGGGATGAATTAAGGTCGGAATGAAGGGAACGCAGGTCGACCTCTGGCGGTCCGATTATCGCATCATCACTATTGTTATATAGACTATCTGAAAAAAGTTTTCTCTCAGCAGATCACGGGCCTGTCGGGTTTGGCGCGGTTTTTATACTGATCCATCCATGATCGAAGGCTCGGATTCCATTTACCAAGAGATACTGGTGCCATATCATCTTCCAACGTCCTTGCGGGTCAGGATCATACTGATCGTTTACGAGTGTAGAAACTTCGTGAACCAGGGTGCCAGCATCGTAGGGAGCAGGCAGGGATAACGTAACGTCCACAGCACTATTCACCATAATTCCCGCATCAGTCCACTCAGATCCGTTCGTATCGGAATACGCGAGACGGGTGTAAATCCAAGTATTTCGTCCCGACCAGAAAATAGAATCATTTACTGCAGAACAACTCATCCAGATCCTGCCCGTTGAAGGATCCAGAGCAAGGAACGTGTCAAGAATTCCCTTCTGTGAAACTCCGGGAACTGTTATCTCCGTATGAGAAGGAGCAAATGAGGGTAAAACAATCCAAACTATAACAAGTAACGTAAGACTTACCGCAATTGAAGTCGCTAGAAGTTTTTTGTGTTTCATAGCTACTCCCTCATCAAATGAAGTGTTGATTGATAATTAGCTTTCCTCACATAGTGACAAACACCCATATTCCATTGTTTTTCATAAATTTAGATTTCAATCAATAACAACACAATTATCCTGGGGGTTCAACCTTAATGCAGGTATATGTTCCGGTTTCTCGTGTTACGTATCATAAATTTACTCGCTCTCCAGCAAAAGGAGACTAAAATGCAAGTTGGAGAAAAATCCAAAATAATTATGTTAGTTATCTAAAGTTCTCCTCACGCTTGAAAAATACCTTGACGAGTTTTACTTAGTATCTGGAAGCATATTAGGGTCCATTCTTATTAATCTCCAATTTTGAACCAGATAGTGCAAACCCTGCTCTGGATCGTTCCCAAAACTATTGTCGCATATATCCGTCTGGATAGTTCTTAGTAAATAGCTTTAGGGTTTTGTCACAAGAGATTCACCGATTATTTCTCCGATGTGCCCGTATAAGATGAAAAATGGTTTTTCGGGGGAAAGACGATCAAGAAACCGCGTAATATGGAAAGACTAATCATCTAACATGTGTCCTGGCCTCGCTGAGGTAAACCAATGACGAGTCGAGAAATGAAACAGAAGAAAATGAAGAGAGAACGGAAAAAGAATGGTCAAGATACCTTTATATTATTATAATCCAATATTAATTATCCACTTACCTTTCAAAGGTAAAGAAGTGTGAAATGAGGGAATAATGGACGTGTTAGTAATGAAACTGCAAAAAATGAAAACCAGAAAAGGGATATTGCTGTCCTCCTTGCTCGGGTGCGTACTTCTTATGGGTTTAAGTATGGTCACGGCAATTCCCACGCTACAGGCAATAGATCAGAATGACCAAATGGTAAACGAAAGTTCTCTGAACGTTGCTGACCCGAAAGTCGTCTGCCCGAGTGTTATGGAAGACGCGGACGGGGACAAGATTGACGACAACCTTGCAGAGCTGGTGAGTGGCAAGATCATGACTGACTTCGCTTTGTGCGAAGGGGGTGAGAAGGTCAAGGTTTTAATTTGCGTGGACCGGAAACCGGACGCCACCTTGCTCGCGAACTTGCGCGGTCTCGGCGCGGACATCTTGGGCGTGTACGAGGACTTGATCTACGGGGTCTACGCGAACGTGCCGCTCACCCAGGTGGGGGCGGTCGCCGCGGTGGCGGACGTCACGTACGTCGAGAAAGAATACGAGAGCAAGGCTCTGCTCGACACGAGCACCATCAACATGGGCGCGCGGGGAAACCCCTACGTGTGGAACGCACCTTCGCCCATCAAAGGCAACCCCAACTACTCGATCGCGATCGTGGACACGGGCGTGGACAACAGCCACACCGACATCGGGAGCAAACTCCTGCATTTCCGCGATTTCACGCTGACCTATCCGAACGGCAGCACGGGGTACGACTTCGGCCACCACGGCACGCACTGTGCGTCCATTGCCGCCGGCACGGGCGCC
>MBAA01000221.1:8941-9206 GCA_001940655.1 Promethearchaeota archaeon CR_4 | reverse complement strand
GATACTACCGGGAATTCGTGGTATCATTGGTTCGAGATTAAAAACAACCCCGCCAATCCAAGCACGACGGTAAGGTTAGAGTGGGATAACGAGGGAGGCAGTGGATCCGTATATTTTGGAATAATGAATTCATCCCTCGATTGGGTGACTAGTTATGGCCCCTATAGCTCTAGTCCATTGACTTGGACCTTGAATAGTTTTCCCGCGGGGATGTATTTTCCGTTTGCTGGATCTGCAGTTAGCGGTACATGGTATGAAGACTATA
>MBAA01000221.1:8540-8891 GCA_001940655.1 Promethearchaeota archaeon CR_4 | reverse complement strand
GGCACGCCCGTGTTCGAGGGAGTGGCGTCCCAGAGCAAGATCGTCAGCTTGAAAGTTTTGGATGATACGGGCAGCGGGACGGCTCAATGGCTCCTCGACTCCATGGACTGGATTTACAACAACGGGAAAAATACGGCCTACAACATCACGACGGTGTCGATGTCGTTGGGATTTGGTTCGGTGGTGACAGCGATAGATACCGCGGTCAACAACCTCGTGGCGGCGGGATTCGTGGTCGTGGTCGCGGCTGGAAATAGTGGGACGGTTAGTCCGATTTATTCCCCGGGGACTGCCTCAAAGTGCATCACCGTGGGCGCGGTCAACGACGCGTTCGAGATCGTCTACTATAGT
>MBAA01000221.1:8188-8530 GCA_001940655.1 Promethearchaeota archaeon CR_4 | reverse complement strand
CGAGCAGTGCCAAACCGGACGTGGTCGCGCCGGGCGGGACAGCCGCGCGATCAGGGTCAGAATCCCCGACAAATTACATTATTGCTGCCGATTCGAATGATGGAGAAGATGGCAGCGTTGTCCCCGACGAGGTAACTAATGATTACAGGAGTATGCAGGGGACGTCCATGGCGTGCCCGCACATCGCCGGACTCGCGCAGCTGGTGATTGACGCCATCCTGAAAACCGATGGAGGGATTTGGACCTGGTCGGAGGCGAACGCGCTCCGGGTGAAGCAGCGCATCTGCATGGGGACGTGGGAAGTCAACGACGGAGAAACCTTTAATGGGGACGGGGACGGGA
>MBAA01000221.1:5940-8078 GCA_001940655.1 Promethearchaeota archaeon CR_4 | reverse complement strand
TTGTATGATAAGTCATTCTATCTCGACACACGGTACGGGAGTTACGCAGGTGAACCGAAAGTCGTGCTGTTTTCGTTTGACGCGGAAGCCGGAAATACTTATACGTTCACACTCGACGTTCCTGCCACGGGCGACTTCGACATCATCATCTACGACGACGATTACTCAGCAAGCACGGGCAGGCCTATAGTTGCCGCGTCAAGTATAAACAGCGGAAGTGGCGTTGACGAATATGTGTCATTTATCGCTCCAGAAACTGCCACCTTCTACTGGTCCATTCGAGCTGTTTCAGGTTATGGGACGTGCGATATGACAACAACGGGATTAACTGCGGCCACCGCCCCGAGTGCACCCCAGAACCTGCAGGCAATCGCCGGTATCGGAAATGTTACCCTCACGTGGCAAGTACCAGTCTCCGATGGCGGAACAGCGATCACGAACTACAAGATTTACCGCGGCACGAGCTCGGGCTCCGAAACCCTCTTGACCACGGTGGGCACCGTCCTGACCTATGTAGATACCAATGTAACCGTTGGGCACACCTACTATTATAAGGTAGCGGCGGTGAACGCAATTGGTGAGAGTGTTCAATCCAATGAGGCATCCGCCACCGTTACTGAAGGGAGCACAGGCCCGGGAGTCCCGGGGTTTGAACCGTTGACGATGATCGCGACACTTGCGGGTATCACCGGTCTTGTCTTCGTGTACTACCGTAAACGGAGGAGGTAAGAGACTGGTAAGATTGCGGGCGAGGTTCCCCCCCATAGGGGTTGTATCCTATCTCCTTTGGCAAACGTGCTTCGCTACCCTATTCCTCGCCTTTTCCTTGGCGATGCTCTCCCTAGAATCGGGTGGCCAGTTCTGGATGGGTCTTTGCACGTTTGCCTTACTTTTAGCCCTAAGCATCAGCAGGTCTTCTGTGTTATTACCTTCTCCAACGATCGCTATGCGGGTTAAAGTGGGGAAACGAGATCCCACCAAGGCGAACCCCCCCGTGGTTCATTGGAAAGGAGTGGAGTATGTCTTCTCAGCACGATCCGGTGTACAATTTATCATCACCGTGCCGCTCGTGATACTTCTCCTTGTTTTTTTTTTTGACCTCAGCATAAACCTCTGGCTCCAAGAACTCGTTGCAAAACAAACGAGTTTCGTTGCCAACCTCTTTTTTGACGCCCGAGCGAGGGCAACCTATGATCCTGCACGCAACTTTCCTTGGAGCATTGTTATCGGGGGCACCGGTACCATTCTTGGCATCGAATCCACTTGCACGGCAGCCCCCATATACGCCATCATAACGGGTATCGTGTTGTTCATACCCAAGAACCGCGGACATTCAGATCACAACGACCTCTCATGGCGAAAGGGTAAGACCATCTTTTTTGTGGTAGCGGTAATTTATTCCATCAACCTCCTCCGGATCACTTCCTTGGTCTACTCTGATTATTTCGGTCTCCTGCAGGAAACACACGAGTTTTTACTCCCCTTGACAGGCATCCTCGCAGCGATCCTCCTTGCCGCGAGTCTGGTGAAATGGGTTCCCGAATTTTTTGCCTTTATCTTGTATATCTGCGCAATTTCGAAGTGCTACTTTTCTAAAAGAAAAGTCCGAAAGTAACCATTTTTACGAGTAGATGACCCGTCTCCTTCTTACCTAATAATGGTAAGGAAGAGCAGCGGTTAAATCCCTCCCACATCAAGGTCTCACGGGTATTATAACCGAGCAATCCCAAGGTGCGCAACACAGAAGCGGAGTTCGTCTCCCCCCGCCGCTAGCTGTTTGAAGAGGGGGAGTCGAAGGAAGAGACCGAGTATCCCGCGGAGGAGGTAGTAGGCAAGCTGGGGTGCTCGACTCTCATAGTCAAGCTATTTGTACTATGATAACGACGATGAATACTATAAAGGAGGGGACTAAATCCTTCGAAATCTCTGCCACCATTGCTCAGAGAGCAGCGATCGAGGACGAATTCGATCCGTTTTTTCACGCGCAGGTTTCGTTCGCGCGCGTAAGCGTCCGCGAGTGCCTGCAAGTCCCCGGCAGGTCGCGTGATCTCGAGCGATGGTGGAATATGTGAACGCATCCGCGCGAAAGGCGTGTCAGGGAGCAGTTAAAGACCCCCCAACGCGATCCACTCGGAAAG
>MBAA01000221.1:1526-5916 GCA_001940655.1 Promethearchaeota archaeon CR_4 | reverse complement strand
AACTTATCCAACTTACTACGCGCGAGGATCCTCCTACGTATGGGATGCAATCTCGCCCATCAAGGGCAATCCCTACTATTCGATTGCGATTGCCGACACCGGGGTGGATTCAACTCACACAGATTTGGCAGATAATTTTCTCTATTTTCAAGATCGTTCCTACCGCCCCCCAGAACCTGGTGATCACCCGCGGTGCTGGTCAAATCACGCTAACTTGGCTGGTGCCAGCCAATGATGGTGGATCCGCGGTTACCAACTATAAGATTTACAGTAGTACGAGTTCGGGCGCTGAAATATACTTAATTATGGTAGGCAACGTCCTGACCTACATTAACACTGGTTTAGCCGCCGGAACCTATTATTACAATGTATCGGCAGTAAATGCTATAGGTGAAGGTGCTCAATCATCCGAGGTGAGCGTCACCGTAACTCAAGGTGGAGGAGGAATCCCCGGATATCCGATGGTTCTCGTGGGATTGTTAGCAAGTGTCTCCCTCGTTGTCCTCTACAAGAGACGATTCCCCGCGAGAAATGACCGTTGCACGTGAATCCCCTAGCACTATGTCTGAGATTTCCAAGTCAATGAATTTTTTTTTCTTTTCTCCCTCTTTTTTCAATAAAACGGATGTATTGATTTTCTACAGCGATTATTCGAAGACAAGGGTTTCCTTTGCTAAGTTCACGTCATAAATTCCCATTCTCCGCTTATGCACTCGTCTGCGATTCGCTCCAATACAGATCTATTTTTGATCTCGCCAAACTGACTCATTTTTCACGAAAGACAAGCAACCTTAGAACAACGAAATTTGAAGGCATCTCCAATGCAGGAAAAGATGTATATTAGTGAGAGGTGATGAACACTCAATCATAGGAGGATTTTTTAACAAGCGGTTTCATTTTTTCATTTTTTAATTTTCGTGGGCCTTTTTTGAGTGAGTGAAGGGCAATTCTGATGCTTTTTTATAACCATAAGAGAATATTTTACCATTATCTTACCTCAGGTAAAGATTTTAAAATGAGGGAATAATGGACGTGTTTTCCATGAAACTGCAAAAAATAAAAACCAGAAAAGCAATATTGCTGTTATCCTTGCTCGGGTGCTTTCTTCTCCTGAGTTTAAGTCTGTTCACGGCAATTCCTTGGCTCCAGACGATAGATCAGGATGACCAAATGTTAGATGACGATCTTCTGGGCATTCCTGACCCGAAAGTGGTTCACCCAAGTACGCTCGTGGACGCGGACGGGGACAAGATTGACGACGATCTGGCGAATCTAGTGACGGGCAAAGTCACGAGTGACTTCGCTCTCCAAGCAGGTGCCGAGAACGTCAGGGTATGCATTTGTGTGAACCGGAAACCCGATGCGGCCTTGTTAAGAAACTTACGCAATCTCGGCGCGGAGGTTTTAGGCGTGTACGAGGACTTGATTTACGCAGTGTACGCGAACTTGCCGCTCGCCCAGGTGGGGGCGGTCGCGGCCGAGGCAGATGTCACGTTCGTCGAGAAAGAATACGAGAGTAAGGCCCTTCTCGACACGAGCACCATCAATATGGGCGCGCGGGGTTCCTCCTACGTGTGGGATGCAGTCCCAACCATCAAGGGGAACCCTTACTATTCGGTTGCGATCGTGGACACGGGGGTGGACAATAGCCACACGGATCTATCAGGGAAACTCCTCCATTTCCGCGATTTCACGCTGACATATCCGAACGGCACGGTCGGGTATGACTACGGCCACCACGGCACGCACTGCGCGTCCATTGCGACCGGAACAGGGGCCGCGGACACGAACCCCCAGACCGTTTCCGAGACGATATCTGGTACCGTTGCTGATAGCGGTATCTATCTTGAGTGGTTCGAGGTGAAAGATGATGCTACTGGTCCGAGTACCTCTGTGACTTTGAACTGGGATAACAGTGGTGGGGCATCCATCTATTTTGATATAATGGATTCGGATCTGAACTGGGTTACCGACAATCCGGCGTATACCACTACTCCCATAACATATAACTTGGGTAATCTTGCCGCGGGTACGTATTTGGTGTATATTGAAGCGTATAATGCCGCCGCGGAAGACAACGAATATGTATGCACAATCACGCACGAATCGGCGTATACGTTAGCGGGTGATTCGGTCGGCACGCCCGTGTATGCGGGAGTGGCTCCCCAAAGCAAGCTTGTCGCCTTAAAAGTGTTGGACGATACGGGCAGTGGGACGGATCAAGAGCTCCTTGACGCGCTGACGTGGATTTTGAACAATGGTAAAAACACAGCTTACAACATTACCACGGTATCAATGTCATTGGGATTTGATTCTGTCGTGACGGTGATAGATACCGCGGTCAACAACCTCGTTGCTGCGGGATTCATCTGCGTTGCAGCGGCTGGAAATGATGGGACGACCTATCCGATTTATTCGCCGGGAACCGCCCAAAAGTGCATTACCGTGGGCGCGGTCAACGATGCGTTCCAAGTATGTTATTATAGTTCCAACGGAGGTGGCACCTATAATAAACCGGACGTCGTTGCACCAGGTGGGACTGTAGCATATGAGGGGACTGGGTCGATTGGTAATGAAATTGTCGCGGCCGATTCGAATGATGGAGAATCGGAAACCGGCGATTCCGATGCTGTGGCCAACGATTACACCGGTATGCAAGGCACGTCTATGGCGTGCCCACACGTTGCAGGGCTTGCGCAACTGGTGATTGACGCTATGATTCAAACCAAGGGGGGAAATTGGACGTGGTCGGAGGCGAACGCGCTTCGGGTAAAACAATTGATCTGTATGGGAACGTGGGAAGTTGCCGCGGGAGAGACATTTGACGGAGACGATGATGGAGTTGCTCAATCGCCCACACTCGACCGAGTCGGGAGAGATAATGTCGAAGGATTCGGAATGGTTCGCGCGGATGCGGTCATCCAATCAATCACCCACTCCGCGACGGACACCATTGACACTCAATCCTTTTATCTAGACCGGCGCGGCGGCGTTCATGCCCGTGATCCCAAAGTGGTCCTTTTCTCGTTCGAAGCGACAGCTGATGATGTGATCCCTTTCACACTTAAAGTTCCCGCCACGGGCGATTTTGACCTCATCATTTACGAAGGGGACTACGATGCTAGCACAGGCCGGCCTACGGTCATTATGACCAGCGTAAGGGAAGGATTAGGCAGAAGCGAATCGATCAAATTTATAGCTCCAAAAACGGGCACCTATTTTTGGTCTATCCGCGCCGCCGAAGGATATGGGACGTGCCAACTAACGACAAATGCCGGGATTCCGGGATATCCTATGGTTCTCATTGGACTATTTGCGAGCGTTGCCCTCGTAATCCTCTACAAGAGACGATTGCCCGCGAAAATCTGTTTGACATAAATCTCCTGAATTCCAAACCTCATATCTTTTTTTTCCCAATTCCATTCTTCATTGAAATACACTTCTTACGCCTTTTAGATCCACAGATCGAGAACTACCGAATTGGTGGAAAAATACGTGTAAAGATCGATCTCTTACCCGCATATCGTCTCGTCTACCCTTCTTTTCTATTTTCCCTTTTCTCCAAATTTTTCAATTCGCTAAATCGGTGATCCGCTTGTTATTCTTACGTGATAGGCAAGGTTCGCATCAGCGTATTACCAAGGTTGCTCGAAATTGAGACGGGGATTCAAAATAATTAGATAGAGACGGAGAGAGGGAAATGTGCCAGACCAGATTGAATTTAGGTGAATATTGCGATCGAACTATCTCTCGTTGAAATTTTTACCTTTATTGCAGGCATTTCGCTGGAAGCTAAAAACCATTGCTGCGATTTTATTTGCAATGAAAATCCGTCCTGATGCCTTTAAATAATCCCGTATCGATATCTCACTATTACCTTTTCCGAGGTAATAAAGAAAAAATGAAAGAATAATTGGGCGTATTATTCATGAAATTGCAAAGATTAAAAACTAGAAACGGGATATTGCGGACATCCGTACTCGGGCTCTTACTTCTACTGGGTTTGAGTGTGGTCATAACAATTCCAATAGGCTCGAATCTCAGATTACCTGAAGATCATACGAGGATCGATGATTCGCGAGTTATTCGCCCAAGTGCCATCGTGGATGCGGACGGCGACAAGATTGACGACCAACTATCGAGATTAATTGCCACTAAGGCAACGAACGACTTCGCCCTGTATGATGGGGGTAAGATCGCAAAGGTATGCATTTGCTTGAATCGGAAACCCGATGATGCATTTCTCGCGAAATTGCGCGGTTATGGGGCTGAAATTTTAACCGTGTACAAGGATTTGATTTATGCAGTATACGCGATGCTGCCGGTTGAGAAAGTAAGTCTCGTAGCTGCAGAGGAGGAGGTCACGTTCGTCGAGAAAGAATACGAGAGC
>MBAA01000221.1:1386-1512 GCA_001940655.1 Promethearchaeota archaeon CR_4 | reverse complement strand
CACGAGCACCATCAACATTGGCGCGCGAGGGAACTCCTACGTGTGGGATGCTGTCCCGGCCATTAAAGGCAACCCCTATTATTCGGTTGCCATACTGGACACGGGTGTGGATTCTACCCACACGGA
>MBAA01000221.1:674-1370 GCA_001940655.1 Promethearchaeota archaeon CR_4 | reverse complement strand
TCAAGTCAAAGATGATGCTACTGGTCCGAGTACCTCCGTGACGTTGAACTGGGATAATAGTGGTGGGGCGTCCATTTATTTTGGAATATTGGATTCATCTATGAATTGGGAAACAGCGTATGGGCCATATACCACAACTCCCATTACATATAATATGGGCAATCTACCCGCAGATACATATTGGGTCTATATCCAAGCACAAAATTCCTACGCGATTTCTAAACAATACGCGTGCAGGATCACGCACGAATCTGCATATACATTAGCGGGAGAATCCGTCGGTACGCCAGTATACACCGGTGTAGCGCCCCAGAGTAAGATCGTCAGTCTAAAAGTGTTGGATGATACGGGGAGTGGAACTAGCACGTGGCTCCTCAATGCCTTTACGTGGATTTCAAATAATGGGAAAAGTGCCGCCTATAATATCACGACGGTGTCTATGTCGTTAGGATTTACCAGCGTAGTGTCATCGATAGATACTGCCGTCAACAACCTCGTAACCGCAGGATTTATTTGCGTGGCAGCCGCAGGAAATGCTGGAGCAACGGCTGGAGTGATCTATTCGCCGGGGACTGCCCAAAAATGCATTACAGTGGGGGCGGTCAACGATGCATTCCAAATATCGTATTATAGTTCCAATGGAGATAACACCTACTATAAACCGGATGTGGTCGCGCCAGGTGGGACTGTAGCAAA
>MBAA01000221.1:347-454 GCA_001940655.1 Promethearchaeota archaeon CR_4 | reverse complement strand
TTACGCAGATGATCCAAAAGTCGTGCTTTTCTCGTTTGACGCGGAAGTCGGGAATAGCTTCTCTTTCACCCTTGATGTTCCCGCTACGGGCGATTTTGACCTCATCA
>MBAA01000221.1:0-341 GCA_001940655.1 Promethearchaeota archaeon CR_4 | reverse complement strand
ACGATGATTATGAAGCAGGCACGGGCAAGCCCATAGTGACCACGTCAAGTATAAATAGCGGAAATGGAGTTGATGAGTCGCTCACATTTACCCCCTCGGAAAGCGGCACCTACTACTGGTCTATTCGGGCGGCGGCAGGGTATGGGATATGCTACCTCACAATGACAGGATTTAACGCTGCACCCAGTGCTCCAACCAACCCCGTCCCCGCGAACGGGGCAACAGGGGTATCCTTGAACCCAATGCTAAGTGTGGACGTGTCGGATCCCAACGGGGACCCGATGACCGTGTCCTTCTACGATGCCTCCGACGACTCCCTAATCGGGACGGTTACAGGAATC
>MBAA01000087.1 GCA_001940655.1 Promethearchaeota archaeon CR_4 | reverse complement strand
GGTGCCTTTGGCAAAAAACGGAATGATTAAAGCGGAGAGCATTAATGGTATAGGGGAAAAGTTTGGACTATACTGCCGAAGTCAAGTTTATAGCAAACAACCATATGGAACCAAAGGCGTCCTATAAAAAACAATGGTTATCTTTTATTTTTCATCTTACATATTAGATACATGAAACCTGCGAGGAAAGAAGAAATCCTCTTAAATTTAATCTACTTCCATTAGAAATTCCTTCAAATTCTTCATACCATTTGTATGAAAAAGAATCTTGCTAAAATTTTGATGTAGCCGTGTGAAATAAATGATTGAAAACAAAAAAGTTCAGTGTGTCAAAGGAAGTTATTATGTGTATCTCCCAAAGAAATGGTGTGACCTGCACATTGGTTATGACGTAAAAGAAGTGGCAATTAAGCGTATGGAAGATGATACGCTCTTAATTCTCCCCCACGACCATAAAATCGATGCAAGCAAACAGTTAGAAATTATCATCGATGAAAAACATTCGATCGAATACATTCTGAACACCATATTGACCGCTTATATCATCGGCGTAACGAAAATCATAGTAGAGATGCAACAAAAAGAGCGGATCCCACTAGAGTTTCAATCCCATATATCGATTTTTACGAAAGGCCTGCTTGGGTTTTCAGTGGTCGAGCAAGACGCAACTCATATAGAAATTCGGGATCTCAGTCAGTCGGGCGAGATCAAGGCTACGATGAAGCAGATGTTGTCAAAAGTTGGCCTCGTATTTGACCTTTTAATCGATATCTTGGAAAAACGGAAGGATGATTTTAAGGATCAGTTAAAGATGTTAATTAACCAAGACGACATAGTAGACGAATACCGGTACCAAATCGACCGGCAAACCCATCTCCTGCTCCAACACCCTAGCCTATCCCAAATGATTAAGATCACCCCAGTGGAATGTTTGCATTATGCCCAGGCTGCCCGGACACTAGAGCGAATCGCCGACCATATAACAAGGGTTGCATCAGAAATTCTCGTGATTGAAAGTAATGGCAGTAAGATCTCGCCGCAGATAGTCCCAATCCTCCGCAAGGCCTTAACTTTTTACAATATTGTCGTCGATCTCTTCTATCGGTCAAATACCCTTGAGATGTACGGTAAATTGAGCGAGATGAATAAACTTTCCATTGATGAGAAAATACTCAATCTTGGGGATGCCAACGAGAAGCAGATTTATCTACACATTGAACGCATCATCCACCATTGTGCAGATATCTTAGAGATTCGGATCAATTCAGCAATTTTATCGAAACTCAATTAGACAATTTCCGTTTTCAGGGAATCTAATTAAACGATTTTACTTTTTAAAAGAAAAATTCCTTTCTGGCGGGCTTTTAATATCTCAATTTCTTTAGTTCCTTTCATTTCGTCTAATTTCAGGACCACACTCCGTAACACCTCTTTGTACCAGGAATATTCCTCTTTTTGACTGAAATCCGGAGGAACTTGTTTGATCTGGATAAATTCATCAATGACGCGGTTTTTTCCGTTTAAATTTCCCTCGGTTAAATCAAAACGTTTTTGTTGGTAAACCAAAAAACAATGGATCATCGGAATATATGGAATATGATGCACGTTCAGGATTTCTTGAGTTCCCGTGACAATTTCTTCGGTCATTTTGTAAATTCCAACATTTTTAAAGAGTGGAATGTTCAGTTCTTTGGCCAATCTTGCAATAGTAGTATGTTTTGATGTGCACGTTCCCTTGTTTTCTTTGAATAAAATTAGGGGATCGTCGTAATTTGAATTGTAGCCATATTTTACTGAATGCACATAATCGATTGCTTGTGTTAATTCATAAATTCCAATTTCAATAAATTTGCTCGAAATCGCTCCTCTTTCAACGATTTTGACATTTGGAATTAAAGAATATGAGTCCACGCCTAATTTAGGTATGGAATGCAAAAAAAGATTACCCATATGTTGTCGTGTTATGTGCTTTCGCGTTGGAAAGCAACCAGAAGCGTCAAACTACAACTAGCAAGTGAAAATTGTGTCACATTATAACCTCTTTAGTCGCACACCCCGTCCAAATACATTGTTTGAAATAGAAAAATGAAAAATTTGCGAGGATTATCCTAACCTATTTTTCCAGCAACCACTCAGTGGAAATCTCAAATGCGGCTATGGGGTATCCGATCTGAAAGTTATGTAACACTTCCGGATGTACCTCACCAATGGTGCCCACTTTTTGGCCTCGGGCATAGATATCCCCCGCTCGTCCGGGTGTATAGCTGGGATGCTCGGCCGGTTTCACCTCTATCTTATCCAGAACGCCAAGTCCTGTGCAGAGGAAATCGAACGCGCTCCGGATGTGAGTGAACTCGGCCTCTTGAGAGCACGTGACCGCGGCCATCTTGCCGACACGTTGCGCGCCAGTTTCAGCAGAAGGATCGAGGATAATGACATCCCCTACCTCGAAAATATTGATGGGTTTCTCCTCGTGGAGGTTGAATTGCACGTTGTAGAGTAAGCTAGGCAAGAGGGCGATCCGGGTTGTATCGTACTCGAGCGAAACGGGATTTCGGAGTTGGAGGAGCTTTTCTTTCTTGGCAGGGGTCCGCATACATTCAAATTCCCGTTGGCTATTCGTGAGGGTAAAATTGACCATTTCCTGGTAACCAACCCCGATCATTATGTGTCGGAGGCGAGTACCAAGCACGAGAAGGGGGTGATATTTCCCTACCCCGCCCTCGCGCAATGTCAGGGGAAGATTCTGGTACCCAAACCCCATCGCGACCTCTTCTGTGAAATCGACCTCATGGAGGATGTCTGTCCGGTATGCCGGCACGAGGACGTCTACCTCATTCTTCTTTTTCCCCACGGTGGCACCGAATCGGGTCTTCTGCAAATATTTGATAATATCCGAGCGACTTAACTTCAACCCCAACATATCATTGATGAAATCCACACGCGCCGTCCAAGGTGAAGAATCTAAATTAGGGGAGACTATCGTCTCACCCGTGTCTTCGTAATGCATTTGCACGCTTTCGACCGTCGCGCCCATGTCTGCGAGGCAGGACACGAGGATATTCATCGCTTTCGAGACGGTTCTCATATCCGTGCCGGTCATATCAAGGAAAAGGTTCTTCGTCTTATCTGTCACTGCGGTCAAGATACCGTTAATGATGGGGGGAAAAGATATTATATCATTATTTTTGTCGAAAATCATCGGATACTGGGACATTCCTTCCAGAATCCACTTGTATGCAACGCCTTTCGGGTGTTCTTCGAGGATTTCCTTTGGTGTCATCTCGTACTTTTCCATTTGCAGGGGGCGGAATTTGATCTCTTCTGGGGCGACAGCGGTATACCGGAAAGGCGGTACCACTTTGTCAAAGTCATGGACCCCGATGGCCACCTTACGCCGATCCCTTCCAAGCATCCAGTGAAGTTGTTCTTGGATATTCATCAGAGTGGCGACCTCTTCCTCATCTAAGTCAATGTTCCGAATTACAGCGCCCAAGCAATAGGGGCGAATATCTTTAACCTTTGATTCGACAAGGAACTCGACAGATCCAGGTATGATGTCGTATTTCTTAAGTCCTGTTTCAATGTCGTAATATCCACGGAGCGATCGAGCCACACCCTCTGGACTGGAAAAATCCGGGCGGTTTGGTTCGTATTCGATTTTGATCGTCCCGGCGTCTTCGTCCGTTCGATCAATAGCCAATCCGATCCACTGGAGGTCGTACTCGAGTTGTTTCAGGTTCAATTTCTTGCCCAATAATTTTTCCAGGCGAGTTATTTTCAAGTCTATTGTTGGCATATTTGACGCCTCCTTCCAGTTAGACGGGTACCTCCCGAAGCCAGCTGAGCGGGTTGCGGTACAAGTCTCGAATATCTTTTCGCTCAAAATAGAGCATTGCTAGGCGTTCAAAACCCATACCCCACGCTAAAACTCGGTCAGGGTCTTTAATCCCCCACGGTTCTGTTACTTCTGGTCGGAAGATCCCCGATCCAGCCATCTCGAACCATCGCTGATGGTCTTCCGAGTACACAGAAACGGTGAGGGAGGGTTCCGTGTAAGGATAATAACCAGGGCGAGTGAGCACCTTGGAGAATCCCATACGTGTGAAGAAGGAAGTCAACAGACCTCGAAGATCCGAGAGGGTGACCCCCTTGTCGATGACGATGCCTTCAATTTGCGTGAATTCGGCAAGGTGCTTGAAATCGACTTTCTCGTTCCGGAACACGCGGTCAATGGAAAACACGCGAGCAGGTAATGGTTCCTTGTTTCGCCCGATCTCTGACAAGCGACGGATTGTTGTTGCGGTAGTGTGGGTACGTAAGATCATTTGCCGCGCAATCGATTCACTCCATTTCCCACCCCACCCGATCGACCCAGTCGAACCTCCAGTTTCATGGGTCTGAGCTACGGCCCGTATATATTCTTCGGGGGGAAGTTTAGCGGTTTTTGGATTATCTAAGTAAAATGTGTCGTGCATTTCCCGCGCGGGGTGATCTTGCGGTTGGAAGAGGGCGTCAAAGTTATAGAACGCGGATTCTACCATTGGTCCACGGATCTCTGTAAATCCCATAGAGAGAAATACTTCACGGACTTTATTGATGAGGAGAGTGACGGGGTGTAACTTGCCACCAAATAAGGCCGGTCCCCGGGCGGCTACGTTGAAGGATTTCAAAGTAACATTCTTCCATTCCCCGGATTGGAGTAGATCGGGGGTGAGACGGGTCACCTCAGTTTTTGCAATTACTTTGTTTAAGTCGAGTTTCTTGCCCTTCTCCGTGAGGTTGACCAAACGCCGGGTGTATTTCACCTGCTTGGCAATCTTGCGTTTCCGGATCACCTCTACAATTTTACTGGCATCCACATCTCGAACTCGATCGCCCGTTGAAAAGTCCATTTTTTCAAGTTGGTTTACAGCAATGCCGCCGGTTTCATTCATTGTTGTCAGTAACTTTTCTAGAGGAATGGGAGGCGCTTCTTGAACTGAGAGGAATATTGCCTCCTCCCCGGTTGCCTTCGATGTTTGGATCCATCGCAGTTTCTTGAGATTTCCCATACCAATGAAATATAAATTTTGTTCCAAATTGACCTTTTTTTGGAGTTCGTTCAAAGGACACTCTTTGAGTTGATTAGAAAGCAAATAGTTAATGATGATTCGCTCAGGTAACCCGGTTTGGACATATTTTCTACCCTCCTCCGTGAGTTGGTATTCGTCGACTTCCTGTTCGATGAATGTCGCAAATCCCTGATTTTGTAACTCATAAACTGCGGTCATTAAGACCGCATACTCCAGACCCATATTTGCAGCAAGATCTTTCGCTTCTAGCGGGAGTTTCTTTTGACTTTGCAAACCTTTGAGCACACGGATTTCAAT
>MBAA01000207.1:29611-30603 GCA_001940655.1 Promethearchaeota archaeon CR_4 | reverse complement strand
CGGGGGCGGTGTGGGATTTTCCGTTGACGCGGGATTGGAATTCAACTGCGGCGAGAACGTTGACACCAGTAGCCAGCGTGACACCGAAATCACCCAACAGGTCACCACGGAGCAAGAAACTTCGAACGAAGTACAGTCCAAAGCCCTCCAAAAACACGTGGCAAAACAAGCTGCTAAGAAATCCGTGAGTGTCACGGCGGCGACGGATAAGACGACTGAAGTCTCGCAGGAACAATGTCGGACGGAGGAATTTACCAACCCGTCCAGTGTCTCCCCGATGGACATCGTGGTGAAGCGGGTGTACCAAGAATACGTGGCCATCCGGGCGATCACCAATTTCCACGTGGCCTTCATGAACGGGGTAGACTATTGTATGAAACCCATCTCGGCATTGAACGATCTCCTCGAGTATTACTTGGACATGTCCCGGACAGACACCAAGGCCGCGGTAGGGGCATTCAACCACCTCGTCCGTCTCGTGGGGCACCGGCGGGATTACCTCGGGCGAATGGTCGAAGCGCTTGAAGAAGATGCTGGGGGGTTCCGTTTCCGATCAGGACCATACCACAAGCTCCTCCCGCAAGGGTTGACCGAGGACGATGTCGACATCGAACCCGTCAAGGATCGCGTGTACGGGGTTGTGATCGATGTCACGCCTTATCGGGTGCCCTCAACCGGCACAAAAACCGAATGTTACATGGGCAACATCGCCTTGGACCCTAACGCCCAGCTCATGTTTGACGCCTCCCTAAAAGCCCGCATATTGGAGAACGAGTACAAGAATGCGACCATTGACGCAGCCATCGTGGACCACCGGATTCGTTCGAAGATGATGGAATTCATTCTTGCTGTTAAGAAAGTCGATGATACCGTGAGATTCCAGAAGGACGCGATGTTCGAGCTGTTGAAAGAGAACAAGGAGATGTGGGACAAGCGCATCATTCTCGACCGTGCTTTAAATAAAAAGTCCGAGGATGACGGTCCCCGGCGGG
>MBAA01000207.1:24012-29594 GCA_001940655.1 Promethearchaeota archaeon CR_4 | reverse complement strand
CCTTATGGCGAGCGAGTATGACACGAGATATTCCACTGACGGAGGAGTTATTCGAGCAATTGGTCTTGGTGCTTGATGGGATAGCAAATGGGGCACCCCTCGCGTATGGGGCATTCGTTCGCGCCCCGATCTCCATTTCTATTCGGGCTGGCAGCGACCTCCGGCAATCAGCGAAAGAGGTGGGGATTCAAGTCACTCCCACGGGCATTACGTTCTCCGTTTGGCAGGAGGGAGATTGCGAGGTGGCTATCGCCAAGCTTGCCGATTTGAAACGCCAGGTGGCAGGTTCTTTGGATAAACACCCTCTTGGATCACCCTATCCTCTCCTCAGTTCTGCCCGATCCCGTGACATAGCGTTAACCAAAACGTTATTCACGCGCTTAATCGCCATTTTGACCATCATCAAAGAGGGACATCCTCAGGCATTCGGCGCATATGCCCGCGCGCCCATTTCCATCCCCATCCGCACTACGGAAGTGATCCGTTACTTGGCGGGCACCTTAGGCATTTCTCTTACGCCTTCGGGGATCATCTTCCATATTTGGAAACCTGAAGATTGTTCGAACATTCTCGCCCAGCTTGTGAACTTGCAAGAACACGCGGTGGAATTTGGCAAGATTCGTGCCGAGTTGGTGCCATCACCGAGTCAAAATTCGGAACCCCAGTGAATGCGAGTGGTCGTTATCTCTTTCCCCTCCCGTAGTTGCATGTCAATTCTGAAGGAGTAACAAATTAGATTGGTAGATCATCTTATGGAGCGAAACCCGTCCCCCGGTGGTATTGGTCGTACTTGGGATGACCTCCCCCACCAATCTGCCAACCAACGGGATCGTCCTACCATTGTATCTTTAGAATCGTGGATCGCACAAGGACCTAAGCTACCGGGGTGGTTACACGCTTTCTGGTCGCTCGTGAATTACGGGGGTGAGATCACACCTGAATCCATCGAACGTTTGGGGCCGTGGAGTCATCTCTCGCGTTGTGTAATGACTAGGAGGAATCCCTACACAGAAGCGGTCGTGATGGAGGAACCGTGCATTCTCGTCCACCTTGATGCATTGCCGTCCGGGATGCCTGTCGAGATGCCCCCCGAAGCGTGGCAATACGCGTTCGAGGAACCATGGGGGCATTTCAAAATCACTCCCGAAACATCGGTGAAGGTGGTGCTTGAATCCGCGGAAACAGGAGTACTCGTCAAGGGACCTATATCCCTCCTCCTCCTGCTCGCACAGGATGCCATCCCGCTCGCCCGCCTAACACCCGCCGGGATCACGCGTCTCGCCCAAAGCTGGGAACCGTTCCTAGCGATCCACCAGTGGTTACAAAAGCAGAACCGTTCTCCAGACGACCTCGACATTGGTTTGTCTCTCTCGCTTCAACGGGAGGTAATTTCCGAACTGTTACACATCATTACCTCGCCGCGCCCCCACATCCTCAAACAATACGTGGAGGAAGCGTGGGTGTTGCTCGTGGGAAAGCGTTCCGCAATCGACATTGTTTCCCGCACACCCTTCGCAGCAGCCATTTCAGGAGACTTTCTTCGCTGGCAACTCCTCCACGTCCGCGATCCTGCGATTATCACCCTCGCACGACTGTGGCGAACCTCCGGTCAGGTCCAGTGGGAACCGCGGGTCGGAGGCACGGGCACCGTGGACTTGTCCAATTTACCCATCCTTACCACGTCCAATCGCCCGCCATCACAGAATCCGTTCCAGGTGAAGTTTTACCACTCCTTCACTCCCGTCACGTTCTTCCATACACGAGTGAATGTTTCCAATGTATCGGTTAATTCCCCCCCTCGGGACCTAGCATTGTCATCATTACCCATTCCAACTATCCCTCCCCCGCAGGAAGGGGATGTCCTCTCCCAATGGGTTCCGGGCAAGGTTGTCCGCGCGTTTCACGATTTTTACCAGGAGCGTTTTGGCACGAGTTTGACATTACGCGAATACCACCCTGGATTGTTGGTGTTCCAAGAACCGGTGGCGACCCCCACGTGGGATAGACCCCTTCCGAGGGGAACGTGGGTAATTGTGGAAGTACCCTCTATTCCCGAGATCATTGAGAGAGGCGGCAACAATCTTGCCGCCCGGGTACTATATTCTACTCCAGTCACACCATCAGGTAACCTGCGATGCTTCATTTTCTCGCCCGAGGACGCGTGTGTCGAATTCCAGTGGTCTCCCAAACACACTCCCGTTCCTCGTATCTCTCACTCTGCACGAACCCACCTCCTCCAAGCAACCCGGTTCGCGACCATCTTTCGCACGGAAGATCGTTTGCATGTGGACTCCTGCATGAAGAATCTCCCATCCATCTCTGCTCTAATTTCTGACCCCGATTCCCCCTACCACCCCATAATTGACGCTTGGGATTATGACTCAACCACTTTCATATTTGAACCTTTCGTCCCGGAAGAGAAATGGGTTGTCCTGAAAAATTTCCTGTTACAAATATATCCACTTGCCCCAAATGTCCCACACACGGAGACTCCTCCTTCCACACCGTCCACTTCACTTTTACCCTCCCTCCATAATGGTTTAATTCCAACCAATCCATCCCCCGTTTGGTTTCAGGACGTTCTCATGTGGAAGCAGACGATGCGATACGGGTTGCCTGGTCCGTCCTACTTGTCCGCGAACGAGCTTCGCTACCTCCAGCAGTTGCTCCCTGTCTCGCCCCCGGAACCCCCAGCGCAGGCGGATCAATCCCAATCCTCCCCTCTCGAGGTTGGTCCCACTTTCCTTCCCGCGCTCGAGGTTTTCACCACATTCCAACAAACGCACCTCAAGCGAAAGGTGGAGCTCGTGCTCACTTCCGACCGCGTTGCAGAGTTTCGCTTCGTCCCTGCCTCAACGGAAGGTGAATCGTCCCCATCAGACTTGCAATCGACCATTCAAACGCCGGAACCTCCCTCCGATGAATTGAATGCCCCTCCCAACCGGGCTCTCGTCTTCGTCGTCCCGCCGCTGCCCTCGTTCCGCGCCCAAACTCCAACTACCACGTCCATCCCGTTACCCTGCCTCTTGCGGTTCCTGCAGGATGCAAGGCAGAAATATGAAGTGTATGTCATTCACGCTCTCGACTTCGTGCTCGAACAATCTCACCCCGTTGCTTTGTTAACCGAACTTTTCGCCCACCGGCCGCAGGTCTGGGATTCTTTGCCCCAATTACCTCAATACCTCTCGAGCGCTGTAACATCTTTCCAAGATACTTCCAAATCCCCTGAAGATTCCCAGAACGGACGCCCCCCTCCAGAGACCACACTACCAGATAATATTCCCCCAGCCATACCGCCGCTCTTTTTCGGGCATGACTTCTCGTTTATCTCCGGTTTGTGGCATTATGATGCCACCCTCGACCATTTTGACGCCATCCCCATCATTGAACCTCCGTGGGACAACTACCTCACGCTTTTCGCGCATCTCGAGCAATCGGTTTATCAATCGGAAATTCAATTGTGGGACGAGGGGCAGCGGGCATGGTTGCCTCTCGCGGATTTCCTTGCGGGTTTTGAGCAGCGAGAAAAATCCAAGGAGGAACAAACTAAAGAGGAACCTGAAGGCGAAAAAGAAGAAGAGGCGCCCGAAGGAGAGACCGGCGAGGAAGAACCCGAGGAAGGGGAAGAGGGAGAAGAGGGAGAGACCGGCGACGAAGAACCCGAGGAAGGGGTGGAGGGAGAAGAGGGTGAGACCGGTAACGAAGAACCCGAGGAAGGGGAGGAGGGAGAAGAGGGCGAGACCGGCAACGAAGAACCCGAGGAAGGGGAGGAGGGAGAAGAGGGGGAGACCGGCAAAGAAGAACCCGAGGAAGGAGAGGAGAAAGAACAAACTGAATCAAACACAATTACCCCTTCCCTGCCCGACCTTATTCTCGCCCGGGTCCAGCGATTGCACCCTGAGACCAAGGTACGAATACCCTTCGAGGAGACGTACCTCTTAAATGTTGATAGTGTCCACTCCCCGCTCGGTCTCTCCCAGGATGTGCTCGAAGATGCTTTAAATCCCGAAAATAAGCGATATATTTGTTTCATTTCGGGGAAATCTCGGAGAATTTTGAAAACCACCCTGAATTTCCTTATATTTCTCATCACGGGGAAGCATTATGACACTCAAAAACGGCAGGAACTCTCCACGCTCCTTGGAAACATAAAACACACCTCCCAAAACTACCGTTTGAATTTTTCGGTTAGTATCGATTTAGACTTGGAAAAAATAAAAACTATTCTTTCTCAGGAGGGGGAACTTCAAAATATTGGATCGATTTTCACCGAGGAACGAATGGAGGACTGGGACTTTGGAATAGTATGGCATCTCTCGTCAGTGAACCCCCGTTATCTTGAAATTCAAAATGCATCCTCTACAGGCGTGCGTGTAATTCAAACTTTCCCCCTTCAAGGATTTTCCACACTACCTACAAATCACATCAAGATCCTTCGAATTCAACGTCTTCCAGTTATCCCCCAGGAAAACCTTCTTGACATTTTCGAAGGCTTCCTCGCCCAAGTATCACCTAATTATGAAAAAGCACGATTCAAGATAGTGACCCCGGCACCCCCCAAACTACAATATACAACGAAGACGTCTTCCCAGTCATTACCTGAGTTGGAGGGCGTTGCATATGAATTTGAGATCGGTGGGGAAGAGGGTGAAGCCATTGTGATGATTGACGTACGCCGTTGGAAGGACGGGTATTATGACCGTTTTGCGTTCAATTCATTCTCAATCAACCGGATATTAAACCCGAATACTTCGACAGCGCAACGGATCTTTTTGGTGAATCGTGATCCAAGAACCCTCGACAATCTTTTAATTTTCGAGGTGAAACGAGAGTTCGTTTGGGTATTTTACGGATATTTCGAACCGGAGATAGGACGAAACAAACTCGAACGAGATCTTACGAAAGCGGATTTCAAACGACTCACGGAAGAAATTCCCGAGGTAATCGGCCGGTTAAATATATATTTTCCTTATATTGAGGAAATTGTTAACGCCATCTCAGATTCCCAATCTACTCGCCCCCAGCTTAGTTTCTCGTTCATACCATTCATCGAAGATGCTTTGGTGGCCGGTTGGATTTTTAATAAAAAAACGAGTAGTTATGAACAAATCTATTGAGTGAGACTATCTCAAGGAACCTAACCCATAAAAAGGATTGAAACAAATGAGCGGGAAAACCTCCAACTTCATGTTAAAGGAGCAATGGGAACAGACTAAGTACGTGCGGAAGAGGACTCCGGATTACGCGGACAATTACCTGCACCACGAGGGGTTGTTGTGCCTCATGGATCATCAGAAATACTACCTGAAACCCGAAATAGAAGGTACCAATGCCCTGCCAGACCTGAGCAACATCAACCCGGACGAAGACCTCCGCCTGTTTTGGGTGCAGGACCCAATGGTTCCAGAGTGGAGCATCATTCTAAGAGTTACCATAACGGAAATGTGGTTGAAAACCCCCCCTCCAAATCTTGAGTATTCCGAATTTTTCTTGAAATTGTTGGACCTGTTTCGCGACAAGTTTGAGATAGAAATTTATTGGGATGGCGTGCCCGCCAAGGACGCCGTGGAGGAGGCGGACGC
>MBAA01000207.1:19311-23944 GCA_001940655.1 Promethearchaeota archaeon CR_4 | reverse complement strand
CAGTTGCGACACCATCTATGGTTGAGCGAGTTCAGGTAAATGCAGTTCAATTAGATGGAGAGGTCCCAACTCTAAAGCTCGATCGCGCCCCAGGTTTGGCTTACATCCACTTGACCCAAGACGATGCTCACCTTTTAGAAAAATGCAAAATCTTTCTGTTCATTAAGGGCAAACTTTTCTTGATGTCACCGCTCGTTGCCATCCTAGATCACGGCCTAGATGAGATCCCGGAAAATTACTTTAACAACAAATAGGAGGATTAATTCAATGGGAGAATCCATTCGCCTTCCAACGACCCCATTACCGTTCCGCCGTGGTGATGACGATGTTTTATATGTTCATTTCATCAACACTAACGAGGGGGATTGTATCGTTTTAGAAGTGCCGGAGGTGCTAATTCCCCAACAAGAGGGCATAACGAGTAACGAAAACAGCAAATCAAAATATACAAACATCCTCATTGATATGGGATATGGCGGTAAAAGCGCTTTAGATTCTTTCTTGGATAAGATTGGATCGAATTTGATTAATTATGCGTTCATTTCCCATCAAGATATTGATCATTGCAAAAATTTTTTAGAATTACTTGAAAAGAATCCTCAGTTACAGGTTTGGATAACGAGATGTATTCCAATTGATTCAAATAAAGTAATTAAACAATTAGTAGAGGGTATTAAATTTCAAAAACAAAGACATTTTGCACGATCAGGGATTATACTTTCAGGGACGCGAACCACCATAGAAATTCTTGGCCCCACTGAACAGTATTTGAATACTTTCTTTGAGAGAAAGATGAAGGATGATAAATATGGAATTGACATTGTCGCGGGAGATCTTGATCCAAAAGAAATCAACGATTTATCCTTAGTTCTGAAAATCACGTTCTGTGGGAAGGTTATCCTCCTGCCAGGGGATTTGGGACTTGAGGGATGGGCGAATTTGATGCCCGGGGGCCCATTCTTTGATAAATCATCAAATAAATGGGAAGAACCTTCCCAAAAATGGTTGGAGAACATGAAAAAACGTTTGGATTGTGACCTGTTCAAATTTCCCCATCACGGGAGTCCAGATACTACACCAACCTACCTACCTGAAATTTTGACCCCCCAATATGGCGTTGTAACTTACCGTAATTCTATTGGCCCTCAAAGGAATCGCAACTACTACATTTGGAAGGAGGTAAAATTCGACTCCAAAGTTTTTGAGGAGTTGTGTGGTGTGGGAGGAAATTATGGCACGCGGTTAGCTTGCACTTTTGCCTTTAAACCAAAGATGAACGCCAAAGATGCAATTATAGTGCCAATTATTTATAAGATCTACAAGAAACCACCTACTGGCGCGTTGAAATTTTATTATTTTATCCGGCCTCCAGACCAACTGAGTGCAAAGAAAACTCAAGAAAAGTAGACCTAATTTTATCGATTCATGATATACTGCCCTTATATTGAAGTTCTCGTGAATCGTCCCACCGAATATACTTTTGTTGAGGAATTGTGGAAATATGTAAAACCGGAGCGGTGGACGTCTTCTCGTGGTGAAAAAGCATATCAATTTTCGCGAACCATAATTGAGAAGTCATAAAAGACAATCTACGATCAGAAGGAATAGTTATGAGTGAGAATACAGTTTCCTACATCCCAGAACCCGAGTGGGATCCGGTCAAAAAAAAGGCCCCGACCGTGGAATACGTTAATAGTTACCTCCACTATCGGGGTTTCAAGTGTTTGACAGACGGAATAGTGTATTATCTTGATCCTTCCGTAGATAAAACCAAACTCTCTCTTCCAATCTTGGGCGATATCAAGGGTGATATTTTAATGAGACAAATCCATGTCTCAATCTCACGAACTCAGGAAGTCGATATAGGGACAAAAAGATCCCCGGTTCTCGTTGAAAGTATTTTGAGAAAGACGGAGCGTCAATACCAATATTGGGAATTCTTTTTGGGAGAGAAAAACGATTTTTTCTTCCCATCTCCTCAAATTTTTTCAGAGGAACAATACATAGAAATTGATTGGTGTGAACCCCCTGAAAGAGAAGAAGAAGAAAAAGAAGCTAAACCATGGGTTGAATTTACAGCGTTCAATGCCCAAAGTTCTAAGGAAAAAGTAATTGCTGCTGTGATGGCGCGTGATGTGGAAACATCCCATGTTAGACATCCTCAAACATCTTCGATTAAAGTAAAAATGCCGGGAGAAGTGTGGGAGTACTTCAAGATTGCCCCTGAATATGAGTCCGTTTTCGATTCACTAAACCATACATTCCTCATCATGGGAGATAAGGCATATCTTTGCACTAACTTGATTCAGTTGCTCAGTTTGCCTCGAAATTTCTTTAAAACATCTAATAGTGAACTCGTATTTCAAATGCCCTATTAACATACGGGAGATAATTTTTTTGCCTTTCATTAAAGATCCTCTTCCATTTCGGAATAACAATGATATTCTCTACGCCAATTTCATTAATATTGGTCAAGGGGACTGTATTTTATTCGAAATTCCAGTTGATGGGAAATATCGTTATTTACTCGTTGATACGGGATTGCGGGAATATGAAAGAATAACTGCATTCAAAAAAAATTTCGGTATTCCCCAAATTGATTACGCATTAATTACACACCCACATGACGATCATGATTCCAATATTAAAGCGATCCTAGACGACAATCCAAGGTTGAATCTCTGGATGCCTAGATGCTACAACATTAGACATAACGCGTTTAAAAATCTCTTCGTTTTTTATTTTGATCGGTTGATCTTTTTAGATTGGATAGGAACTGCCCCTGTTAATTTAACACCCGAACTCTCCCCTAGCACTAAAATAGAATTGATCGGACCAACAAGAACTTACATTGATGAATTAAAAGAAAATGAGATCATAGTAGAGGACACTTTTGAAATTAATACCGTCAATGGAGTCAAACGTCTGAATAACTTTATCTTTGGAGAGTTGGACAACGATCAAGAAAATGAGCTTTCTCTTATCCTTAAGATCTCTTTTTGCGGGGTATCCATTTTTATCGCAGGAGATGCTGAAACACACGAATTGGATACTGTTGGATCTATACTTTTTTCGGAAGAAGAGAAGCGTAAAAATTCGACACATATCGACATAATCAAGTTAAATCATCACGGGAGCGAGAATGCAATTCCATACATACTCGTGGGTAAAACTTCCTCCCAATATGCCATCGTTACAACCTTCGCCAACGTTGATCAGAAAAAATCGGTAAAATTCGCCAAGGATACGTTAGGTGTGGAAGAATATTACCGTGTAGGTCATACCGAACATAAAAATCTCGCTTACATCAACCGTGATTCGGTTACTTTTGCGATCAAACCTGATAAATCTGGTAAAAAAGCAGTCATCGTACCAATGATCTACAAATTACCGACGCAAACCACTGGGGAAATTTTTTTCATCCGGCCTTCTGATGTCGAATCTCGTTAAAATCCTCGTCATAAGATATTTTTAACGATGTTAAAGGAACTATTTCCATACAGGAGTGAACATCTTTAACCATATCTTCACAGGTTCACCTGCCAAAAACCGAGTAGGCTCAGCAGTGCAAAGATCTGTTGTAGGATGTCATCGCCTGCCTGAATTTTCTTTGAAATGCCTGGAAAATCGCGTCCATGCGCGTGGTTGACGTGGGAAAATCTTGTTTATGACTTCCACCTTGAGAACCCGTTCGCCCGCCTGGTCTCGCGTGTTGTACCACGTCGCATTCGTGGCATCTGGATTCCTCTCGAAACGCAAGGAAGGTGGCTGAACCTCGACGATGATTTTGTAGTTGGGGGTACGACGGTTCTCGATTTCCTACCAGAACCCCGCCGCCGAGAGACTCGCGCCCGAGCGGTAGGTGACCTACACGTTGCTGTACTCCGGGAGACCGTAGCGTTGGAGGTACCTGGTGAGTTGGGTGCTCCGTTCCTCGATGAGGAGCTCTCGCACTCGCTTCATCATGTCCTTGGGTGATCGTATACATCTTGGCATTAGGTCTTTCTCCATTTCTCGGTTAGGAATCGGGCGATGGTTTTCGTTACTTCACGTTGTTTGACTTTCAATGATATAGAAGTGCAGAGCAATCGTAGTGAACCAACCAGCATTATTTTCACGCACTCCCTTGGCGATTAAAGCGAAGTCGTAGGCATAAAAATGGAAATTATTTGTCAATTTTGAAAAACGGCAAGGGATACCAGTCAGGATAATCGATGAAATTCCGATTTTTAGGGACCCGTATTGTTTGATTCATCTGGTGAGGTCTTGACGGTTTTGTTTTATACTCGTAGATATCCGGAGTCCGCCAGCATTTGCACCCTTTTTTGATGTCGTTAACATGGTAGTGGCAATTCATTAAAAATGCCATCTTCATTTAAGATTGTTGTCTGAGCCCAACCACGTTACCGGCAACGTCCTTGACCTGCGCCATCAACAAATCGCCACCTACTTCCTTAACATCTTGTACAACTTCAACTCCGACCTTAACCATTGCTTAGAGACTGCTTTTAATATCCTTAACGTCCATATAAGAAATGGGCCCCATTTTGGCGTTGGGGTCTAATCCCACTTCCTGATCACCCCCTCTATAACCAATATAGTAGGGGCTTTCGACATACGGTTTTACGTCTAG
>MBAA01000207.1:18677-19285 GCA_001940655.1 Promethearchaeota archaeon CR_4 | reverse complement strand
TTTCTACATCTTTGACCAGATAAACAAGAAGTTTGATTTTACGTGCCATGACATGCCTTCTATTGCAATCAGGAATTCATAACTACATAATCAATTTCCTGATTCATAAGGAACTCCTTTAGTTACGCTACTCTTGTATTTCAGTCGTGGAGTTTATACACTGGAATATAAAACTAATATCAAGGGTAATATACTTCTTGATTTTCTTTCCAATAACCCCTGAGCGGGCCATATCCATCACGAGTGCTGCTCGATTGCTCTCTTCTAGAAATTCACGCAGAACCGGACCAATTCTGTTCTTAGTTGATCTCGCAGAGCCGGAGACTGGCATAATTTTTGTACACAGCAGTAGGGATGAAATAACATATAGAAAATCTATGTGCACTTTGACATTGCGGCATTCAAGGAACAACTTCCGGTGAAATAAAAGGCTTAGGTATACGTTCCCTACATCGAAACGATGGTGAATCAGTTATCAGACTACACATTCCAGAAGAGATTTACTTGCAAGATCCTTAGGATGAGGCGGATGGAAAAACAGGGAAAATCATATAAATATTTAACAAAGGAGCATTTCTTCAGGTTTTTTGGAAACTCGTCGATAAAGA
>MBAA01000207.1:15351-18620 GCA_001940655.1 Promethearchaeota archaeon CR_4 | reverse complement strand
TCAAATACTACATTTAATACCTTATAATAATTCTCGTAGACTTGCTTACCAATTAATACCCCGCATACCTCGTTTTTTGTTTTGCTGGCGACTTGCCATAGTTTGGATTTTAAGTTCGGCGGATTTTCGAGAGTGAAGTCCATCAAGCGGAATCATCCTTCCAAACGTTTATCTGCGGATAATTCTTTTCCTAATTTTTCAATCAAGATGGCAGATTTTCGGTCTAGTTTTGGGGATCGACTATGAAGACTGCAAATTGGGCATTGTGGAATTCTATTGAATTTAAATGGCGTAACCCCGATGTCGAGTTCTGGTTGTATAAGGGATCTCCGATTGTTCCAGATGTAATGATCCGCATAAGAATTTGGCAATATATCTTGGGTGCCAAATATCGTTTGGAGTGCAAAGCGGGCAATAAAAAGCGCGATAAAGTTAATATCGATACTAATCCCGGGGATTCCAGGTTGGCGATATCCTTCGAATTGAAAATTCTGGTCAATTTTTATCGGCGATTCAATCCTTGGATATATCGCAGGAGATTGTTGTAGTTGGACATTCACGCAATTATAGCACGGCGTCTTGAAGGGTATCACCCGGAATATGCGGCCTTGGGTTGCATTATACCCGCACCATCCGAAAATCACTGGTTTTTTGGCGTCTACTGCGAGCTCATTTAATAACATATTCGAGACAGGATTAGCAGTGGCATCGATTGTGATGTCCACATTCTTCAGGAATTCCCGAAATTGAAGTATGTTTTCGCACTTGAAGGGATCTATATGGAATGCCTCCACTTGGGCGGACGGATTCCGAAGAAGAATTTGTTCTCGGAGAATGTCAGTTTTATAACACCCAACATCGAGGATATTTCCTGTATGCCGACAAACGTTGACAGGTTGGAGGGTGTCCAAATCATAAAGTATAAACATTTGAATGCCAGTTTTTGCCAATTCAAGGGCGATGGTGGATCCTAACGTTCCAATACCAATTATCAGTACCTTTTTCTGCTTGATTTGATCTACCAACTTATCTAAAGTACCGAGGGTTCTTTGAAATACATCATTAGGGATACTGATTTGATGCACAGGGTATAGTGGAATCCGGTTGATGTTAGAAAGGTTTTGCCCTTCAATTTCATATAAGTAAATGATCTGGGACACGAAATCTTGAGATGTACCAACCTTTTCTTGAAATTTTTTCGTGTCTGAAAAGAGTAGGAGCAGAAAATGTTGATTTATTAAAATCACGGGAGGAAAATTGTATGCTTGTAAGAATTCTGCTAGATTGTTCACAGTTCCTAACTTTTGTCGAAATTCTCGCATAAGGAAGGGTAATTTTACAAAAATCCCATTGGTTTTCTTTTCAATCAATTTATATTCATTCCACGGCGACTTGGAAAGCAATCCGAGCATTATTTCAGATTGCGGGTCTAAAAAAATTAGTTTTATAGGGCGATTATCTGCAAATGACACTAAATCGATTTCTCCCCAAGTTTGGGGGAATTGAGTGAGGTGATCTAAAATTTCGGTTGGTAGATAAATCTCCATTGACATGTGCCTCCCAGGTAATGGATTTATGATGGATGTATGATCATCTGTGTGCAATTTTTTTTGGGCCAATCTCACGCTTTCTCTGAACTTATCCATAACATCAGATAATCCCATTGTGAAATGCCAACTTCCAGGACCACCATCATTGGTGAATAAGCAGAGCACATCATCAGTATATTGATGGGTAGTTTCGCGGAAGTCTGCTACTTCCTTGAAATGCATATCCTTGTAAGGCCAAATATGAGGGGGAGAAAACGGATAAGTGGGTGGAAATTCGAGGAGGAATGCTTGATCAATTTCATCGATGGTGATTTTCCCTTTTAAGCACCAGGTGTCTTTTTTTGAGAAATACAATTGTGTTTGAGGCAAATTGTTATGGATATATCGGAGTTCCCGTAAAAAAAGACGGGGTTTCGTTTGGAACCACATTAGCTCTCCCTGTCTAAACTCCAAACGTGTAATTTTTCCCTTCTGGAGGAAAGCGGGTCGTTCCACCTTTTCTCGGAGTTGTAGAATCATCCATCTTTACCGGTTTTGGAAAAGGATCCCCAAAGATCTTATGCCATCCAGCAATAGCGTCTTGGTGTTGGCCTTGGGATTCTAGTTTCAGTAAATTCGGGATTTCTAAAGATACCTCTCTAAATTTTGTCAAGAGCATTGCACGCGCATTTTCATCCAAATAAGTATCAACTTGGGGCCCTATCCCCGCTGGATCATCACATGGTTCGTATATTATGTGCTGCACGCCATCAAAAAACGCTTTGATGCCATCCCTGAATGAGGTAAACGGAAAGGTTAAAATTTTTAAACACAGGGTTTCAAGATGAAACGATTTCAACTTGATCGGAATCTTGCTATTTCCCAGATTATTCTTTTTCCATTGTTTCAGCATTTTGATAACGGGTATGAATTTCTTCAGGAGGTCCTCATTTCTTCGACTTATGATCTCATTGTTTCTGTCCGGGGATGTCCGGAGGTATGTACCTGTTTTAGCATCAGGGATTTCAAAAATTAACTGGTCGAAGTCTACCATCCGAGCAGGAACAATGTCCACATCAGGAGTGGAATTGAATTTCAATCCAATCGAATGAGATTGTGGTATTGGTTCATTTTTCGGGAAGGTATTGCCTAAAACCTCTCCTATACGACGTAAAATTGCGTTTGATCCTTGATTGAATAAATCTCTATTTTCCACAGAATCTAATACAACCATTATATCAACATCATTAATAGGATGAATTTTGGTGTTGTTCTTGTAGGATCCTGTTAAAAAGTCGCTCTTACGCGGATCAAGAACCAATTTCCCTCGTAAAACATCTCGGATATATTCGTGACGCTTGATCACACTCTCTCGTTCTGATTCCGTAATCTCTAAAGCGGATTTAAATTCATCGAATGCTTGAGAAATGGTTGTTGCCATGGATATCTCCTCTTACCCCAGAGTTAGACTCTCGAAATATAAATCTTTGGCGTTGTCGAACTCGAACAAGTGAATTTTTCCTAAGGCGTTGAAATTATATCCCAGGAAAACCGCCATCGCAAGCGGGATTGCCCCAAAGAGGTAGATATCGCTTATAACCCCGGCATCGAAATTATGTCTAAGTTTTCCAATTACTCGGTTCACGATGGGGCAAACTTCTTCTTTGGTTATTGGTCTCGGACCTTTTTCAAATCCACACTCAATGATGTAATCCAGATTTAGGGATTTTGACTCGAGGT
>MBAA01000207.1:15080-15331 GCA_001940655.1 Promethearchaeota archaeon CR_4 | reverse complement strand
ACATTTCGTATAATATTTAAAAAGACTCCCGCGGAATTGTCGTTTTTATTGTTTTGCGTTGATTTTAATTGGAAATCCCGGGGAATATCCAATTTTTCAGTATATTCCCAGATCTCGTTATTTTGCATTACTTGCATCTGATATTGGGTGGTTTTTCGGAACACGTACCCAAATAGATATCCTAACGACAGGTGTATCTGGCCACTAAGCAAGATATGCTTGGAATTTGACTCGAGATCCACTTGCGTTTT
>MBAA01000207.1:10446-14939 GCA_001940655.1 Promethearchaeota archaeon CR_4 | reverse complement strand
AATTTTGTCGTAATCAATGAGCTGCAAGCAATTACACACGGATTTATAATAAATTGGCGTTCCTTTCTTTTTTTGGGATTCTCGATTTAATTGAAAGATTTTTTCAGCAACCTTTGGGTTTTGCAGCTTGTTCCTGACAAGGAGCTCGATAGTTTCGCGATTGTAATTTTGGAGAATAATTTGCACATATGTTAGTGCTTCTTTCATCTTTTGCCATAAGCCCCCACAATATTTTTGAAATTTTCCGTAAATGCGTTTTTTCTCAGGGTGTCTTATAGTTCCTTTAATGAATGCAGGATCAAAATTTCCCTCAGTATCTAACACAATTTGTAGGTCTTTCTCCAGCGATTTATTGGATAGCAGTATCAATTTGAATGGAGTCGAATCTGGGAAATTTTTCCGGATCTTCTGGAAACTCTCGTGAATTTCATTTAAGGATATGTCGCTTTCATCTGTCAATAAATCTGCGAGGGTCAGGAAATCTCCCGTGTGCTTGAGTGTGTGTTTTATTTGGTAAAAATAATGCATCCCCTTCCAGTAGGTCACGATATCGTCAAAGATGCGGGCTTCGATTACCTGTTGCTCTAAATAATGCTTTTTGGTATCCTCCGCATCGGGATTCAACTCGTCCAACCAGCGAGATATTAAATAAACCCCGTACCACAATTCGAACTCGCGCCCTTCTAAATCTCCTACGCCTTGCTTAAATTCTTCCACCATTTTGAATTTGCCTTCAAAATATTTATGATGTATCTTAGAGAAAGGTCACCATCGCATAGCTCCAGACGATTTTTTCCGGTAGTTTGGAATTCGCACGCATATGATGATCGGGGGATTGATTGAATAGATCCCTGGCGTTGCAGTTCCTTGTTTGAAAAAAATATTCGCTCGTAGAGGCAACTCAGGCCCGTGAGGGACAATATCGTCATAATAAATAAAGAATCCTAGGTTCTTATTACACCCATTGCAATAATCCGTGATCTGGGGAAAGTACTGACCTAAAAATGAATTTAAATCGGTATCGGTTTGTTTTCGGATTTTACATTCGATGGGATAGCCATAAGCAACGAAATCATAAACCGAACCGCCAAAGGTCACCTCTCGACTTAAGTCTCTGCTACCTATCCAATACAACAAAAAGTAATGACATACATCCTTGAATTTTCTTTCCATTTCTTGCTCCCTTAATAATGCAAATTGTTTTATAGAACGATATTCCTTGTAAAGGGCAGCTATTTTGAATCGATATACTAATCCAATGCAATGGCGAAGCAATGCCTCAAAATGCGGATTCTTGCTTGATTCTTTGACTAACGTCGAATTTATATCGCGGACTTGATCTGACAATTCTTGAATTTCTAGTGCATAATCTTTTTGATCGTATAGTTCTAGATCCGGTTGAATTATTGCCGAAAAGTTGAATATTACTTGGAGAACGTAAAAGCCAAGATCTGGAAGTAAATCGGAGATTGATTTTATCTCTTCAGGTTTAAGCACTTCGTCATGATAATTGAGGAGTTCCTCTTTCCAAAAGAAATGTAATTGTATCGCATAAAGTCCTAATCTATCCTTAAATTCCTCCAAATTAGTATCATAATCCTCTATATTTAACCGATGAGTTAGCAAGAGTGATTCTTTTATAACTATTCCCCATTCACCGAGATCTGCTATTCTAATATATGTTAAAAAATCAGTTGTGCCTTTCTTGCCAAAGATATGCTCGCTTAACTGGGGATGATTGTTTTTGACAGTTCGATATTTTGTGATTGTTTTGTTATTTTCATCTGAAAATATGAGATCATTAAAATCAGCACGCTTTAGGAAATTCTGTATTAGCTCCTGAGGACGTAGCTCATAATCAAACATTAAACCTGCGGTCAATGTACCAAAAGTGGAGTATTTCTCAATGACTTCCTTTATCTTTTCAAAGGCCTTGTATTTTCCGGCATATTCCATTGAGGCAAAGCTATCTTTCTCGGGGATTAATTCATGAATGAGAATATCAAAACCCGGAACTAATTCCTTGTAAATATCTTTCATCCCAATAATTACTTCAGTAAAATGTTCTAGTTTCTGGAGTGCTGATGAAGGATATTGGTTACATGCAACTTGCTTTTTAATTTCCCTTGTTAATTTATTAATATCATTAGTTTCTTGAACAACTCGCCCTTCATGTATTAAGCTTGCGAAAAATTGTTTTTCCTTTAATCCTTCTACTTTTGTGTAGAGATGTTTGTATTTTGAATTAGTTTCACTGAACCACTCTCGCTCTAACCGTTGTTGAAATTCTTGGCCGAATCGCTCAAAATTCTTAAACGCGGGAGGAACAATCCCAATTCTTGCAGAAGTTGTATAATGTAATCCAAAAAATTTTGCGGGATTCGAAGGATTATCATCTAGAAACGCAGAGGTATGGGATTCTGTCAAGATTTTTTTCATAATTTCTGCAGCAGAACCACCAAATGTTAATAAAAAGGGCCGTAGATGCGTTTGAGAGGAAATTAAAAGGCGAAAATTGCGATCTGAAATCAATTTATTGAATATAAAAGAATAAATCGCATGGTAATCGACATCGCCTCGCGCTTTTAATAAGTAATCTAAGAAACCGAGTCGGGATTCTAACTTGTTAATGTAATTCGCGTGGAGATCTCGTTTTTTAATGAAAATCTTTGCATTAAGAATATTTTCCTTGAATATCTCCAAATATTTACGATTCTCAGGATCGGCGTCAAAATTCGTTAATAATGATTTCCAAAAATCAGGTGAGGAAATTTTAGTTCGCATTAATTGTTCAAGATCAGGATTTTCTTGGTAACTTTGCCACAAGATCACAAAGAATCGGTCATTTTCCTTGATAATTTGGCAGAATTTAGGAAATATTGCGGGCATTTTTAATTTAATAAACAAATATCCAAAAAGGAGAATCAGTAAAGAGTCAAGATCCGTATTAATTGTTCCGAATGGATGGAATTTGGGATATTTAGATAGAATTAAAGGCCAACGTTCGATATCTTCAATTTCTTCAATCACATTCTTGTCCTTTAAAATTTCTCCGAAAACAGACCCTACATTCCATTTCACAGAAAATCCAGCTAAAAAATTAACATATTCGTTTAGTTCTCCGACGATGCGCTCTAGAAAAAGACAAGGTGCCAATAAATCTTGAAACGTTCGAAAATTCTGGGATTTTAACACGTTTTTTAAAGTCGGTTCGGTAATACTGTTTTTGACCAATGCTTCATGTTTTAATAGTAATTTTACGATTTTTGACAAATTTTCATCTGCATCACGAATCTCATTGATTTTTTGAAGACCTTCATCAAGGTTAAGAATGAATTTTAATTGCAATGAATCCAATTCAACCGTGCGCGCTAGATATTGGTAAAAGTCATCTCGTATTTGATCATAAGGAATTCCCGAATGTAATTCCTCCCTGAATTTTACAAACACAGAATCTGGGATATTAATTCCAAATAAACGCAATGCAATTTTGCATTGGTAAAACTTTTCAAAGAAAGTGACAAGAAGTTGGGTTAGAGAGTTTTGTTTCGAAAGTTCCTCTGTTATTTGTGATTGAGTATCTCTTATTTGCTCAAAATTCCTCTCCCAAGTTTTTGCATATTCTTCTTGTAGTGTTCTTTCCCGATTTTGTACTAACTTTATCGATTCTTTGTAAAGTACTTCATTAAGTTTTGGTTGTAATGTTTGGGGGGTTTGGAGAGGTTCATGTTGGCGTTTTAAAATTAGAATTAATATGATAATAGCGATACCTGTGGCAATTGAACCAATAAAAAGGGGCAATGTATTCAATAGGATAATACTGATAAAAGCGGAAAAAATCAAAATAATAAATGGTAATTTATATTTGCATAATTGCTGGTTCAATTGAGATTTATAAGTCTCTAGGAGAACGTAGATCTGATTATTAATCCCAGAGTCATCTCCCTCAACCATATCCATCACTATCTAATTTTTGCTCATTGCTTATAGTTCCTTTTATCGTTAAAGCAACACAAAATAATAAAAAGAGATCTGTTTAAACCCAAATTTACTACTCTCTCTGCTTCAATCCTTATTTTAAAATCCCCTTGATCTTATTAATAAAGATGACTTTGAATTAATGTAGAAGTCTAAATATCTATCCTAGGAAAAATAATAAATTCTTTGTAGAAAAAATAGATTGAGGAAGGATTCGGGGTGTTTGAAGTTGAGTTTAATCGACGATTTTGTAGACATTCTCGTTAATGCATGTAAACATATTCGGAAAGAATATTACGAAATTGATGTGTATAAACTAGAAAAACCTGTTTATAGAGAACGGGTTTATTGTTACGAACTTTATCATCAGCTCCGCCTCCTTTTAGAAGACAACAATTGCTATGTGCTTTTTGGGGAATTGGATAAGAGTGGACATCCAATAATACATGGAAGGGACAAGCCAGATTTTCTCTTTCACGTTCCAGGACAGATGAATAATCTACTTATTATGGAAG
>MBAA01000207.1:10148-10425 GCA_001940655.1 Promethearchaeota archaeon CR_4 | reverse complement strand
AGGATAAATTAAGACAAGATCTAAATAAAATAATAAGATTTCAACGAAAAGGATATAAATATGGTATAATGCTCGTTTATGGAAAAAATGGAACGATTTTTCCTGAAAACCTCAAAAAAATAGCTAAAGAAAAGATACAACGTCGAGAAATTAAATTGATTTGGCATCATTCAGTTGAGATTAACCCAAATATAATATTAATTGAATAAAATAATTAAAATTTTGAGAGTTTGACCTTATACGATTTATGTGCGACCTACTCAAAGTTTCCCATCAC
>MBAA01000207.1:7622-10137 GCA_001940655.1 Promethearchaeota archaeon CR_4 | reverse complement strand
TGGGACACCTGACGCAGAGGATTCAAGTGGAAAAAAAGGACCTGATCTATCAAAGGTTCTCTATCCTGAATTTTCTGTTGCTACATGTCATCATAGAGTTACCTATCTGATTGGAATGCAATATGAGATGACATCAGCAAAGGTGGTTGTTACGGCATCGAGAATAGAAAGCCTTTACGTCCCTTGTGTTCCTTCGCATTCAAACCAAATGTGGGTGGATAGACGCGATTATTATTCCGATCTTCTATAAAATTTACAGGATATCCCCCAAAAGAACTTAATTTTTATTATTTTATTCGCACCCCCGATCAATTAACAGTTAAACAACCGAATAAAAAAAAGGGGAATAATGGAGGACAAGGCGATACTCTTGGTTAGGACCTGGTTAGATCACTTGCTTTATATCGCGCAATAAAAACGGAAATTATTTGTCAATTTTAAAGAACGGTAAGGGACACCAGTCAGGATAATCCACGAAATTCCGATTTTTAGGGACACGCATAGTTCGCCCCATCTGGTGAGGATCTCTATTCGGTTTCGTTTCTAACTCGTAGATATCTTGTTTTTTTATTAAACAATAGGCAAATGAAGGTTCTAAAGGGGGAGTAGTTGTATACCGAGGGACATTGTATGGGCAGTCATCGCATTTGTCCAAAAGGGGGAGGATTATCTTTTTTTTGCTAAAATCTCCCATCTTTGTTATACTGTTGATGCTTGCTGCTTCTATCTGTATCTTCTGATGATTTCGATTTTCGCTCATAAAGCTGAACCTCTCTTATTATTAGGTTTCAAAGATTACGCGTCTTCTCGATAGTAAACTCGACAGAGAATTCAATGTCTACCAAGAAATTCATCTTAAATCCAAGCTTCACGCGGAACTTTTTCAATCCCGGTTTGCACGCTTGGAGGGCTTCTTGGAGTTTCTCAAAAAGCTCCTTAGCTTTTTCTGCAATCTTCCCAAATAACTGCAGCCTTTTGGGATCTCGATCGGTTATTGCCTTGTTCGACCGCCACCCATTGAGCATCCCAAGGTCAACATCAACCTGAACTTCCAGGCCAGGGATAACTACTTTTGCCGTCCCCGTAACGGAATAATCCGCCACCTGCACATTTGCTTTTTCAAACCCGTTGTATATTTCGTTGAGGGTTTCTTCCAACGTGATTGTCACGTCAAATACCTCCATCTCCTTCCGAGGAGTACGCTCTCCAAGGAAGGTGTCGAATATTTCTCCCGAGCATTTATAAAGGTTAGGATGGTCACGATTTCCGCAACATCGCCCCGGAATTCTTACGATCATTGCCTCATACTCATATTTTAACAAGACACCCAATTCGGTATCCGGGAGCTAATCTCTCATAGTATCTATAAATTGGATAGGATTCTGGTTGGGTAACCATTAAAATCACTGAGAATCCATTTTGGTTTGTTCCCTGCAATGTGATGCAGATAGATAATTGAATTAGAAGGTTATACAAATAAAAAGATAGAATTTTATGGTTTAAAAAGATCAACATTAATATTGATTTTATCTGGAATGATATTCAAAAATGTATCGTATGCTTCTTCAGTATATTCAATCTTAGGTTTCGCGTGGACAGTATTTCGCGCTTCTCTAATGTAATCCAGAAGACCCTTTAGAGAATCGAAGATCCGTGCCTTTTCTTTTTTATTCCCCCTAAAATCATCTATAACTGCGTTAATTAAAGGATCTAATTCAAACCGTGTTACATTTATATTCATTCGCTCCGAGTAGTCAACGCATAGCGCTTCAAGAATTCTTCCGAGATTAATGCAATAGAGATCCTTCCAGCGGTCTTTTAATTTTGGCAATCTTATCAATTGATTAACGATAAAAGTCTTCCTATCATCATCTTGCACGAAACTTAACTCCTTTTCCCATCGTGATCGTATCGATCCGTTCCATATAGATTTAAATAAAAATGTAACTCCAATTGCTACTATCAATATAATAGTATTCCATAAGGGAAAATACTTAACAATTGTAACATTGATCCTTGTAATGTTAAATGGATCTAACCTGTTTCCCGAACTTTGTAGAACTATGTAGAAAATGTTTTCAAAACGTATTGGGGGGATTTGGAAAAACTCATTTGCATCCGATATCGAATTTATCATTTTAGTATAAAAGAATTGAGTATCGCTATTTATATGCTCAATATATTGCGTAAATTGATATCCGGAAAGTATATATCCTTTAATCATAGGAGTCGCATTAAATTGAATGTGGATAGCAGATTGCAATGAAAAAGTCAGATCAATTTTATGGAAATAATATTCTCCTTGATTTACTTGCACCTCTTCTTCGTAAAAACCCCCCAGAGTTAGTGGATTCGGCAGAATTGAGAGCATAAAATATGATAATGTTACTATTATAGCGTTTAGTAACCACCATTTTTGTCTAAGCAATTTTTTTTAGATTTTTTGTATTCAATGAAATTCCTCTTCAAAATCTTGAGTTATTATTATATTTTCAAGTCAGTGTTTTTATTTCTT
>MBAA01000207.1:4148-7600 GCA_001940655.1 Promethearchaeota archaeon CR_4 | reverse complement strand
AATGTGAATCATTTTTTATAGGTTCTCTCAAACATAACTAAAGAGTGAACGTAGCTTCTTTGTCCAGCGTCCGAGAGAACACGATCTTGGGGAGAATGTTCATCCGCTCTGCCAGGATGTGGTCGTTCATCGTTGCAGTAAAAGTTGACTAATAATTCACTATGCGATGATATGTCACCTAACCGAAGATGAGCGCATCCGCGTGATTCAACAGGTCAATAACATATTTATTGAACTCTGCGTCCACGTTATGCCCGTATATTTCCTGGTTTGACCCTTCAAAATAACTATGAACGGAGTTCGTATTTTGAAAAAAAAAAGATTTTTCATTCAAATCTGTCCATAGAAGGGGAAGACGCGGCAGTTTAATATTATCTCACATAATCAACAGGCGGAAATCACGATTCAGTTAGTTTTAACTTGTGAATAGTGACAAATCATAAGGGAATGCAGCAGTACTTATGCAGATTTACACTAAGGAAAAGGCAAAGAACAGGTTACTTCCCCATTTTCCTTTTTTCTTTTGGCTTTGCCCCTTATGTAGGGATAAGGTCATAATGCTATTTATACGCATCGGACGTGAATGGGCTGAGTCTGATCAACCCAATTTTGCGCAGATTGTCTCCTACCAAATAATTCTTCTGGTTGCCTGCCACCTTTTCTCTATTTCAGAACAACACTAACTGTTGCGTAATCTGGTGAGATTGTTACTAAAACTATCTAAAAAATCCTGTCGTCTACATATCCCTAATTAAGGAGATAAAAAAATTATTTAACATGTGTAATATTTTAATCTAATTTAGGAGTAAAAATTATGCCAAAATTAGCACATCCTCCATTACAGCAATTTCGACTTAGATTCGATTTCCCCTCGATTGATGATCCTTCAATAGGGTCTCTTTCTGAAATATGTAAGGAACTATCTGGTAAGAAATATCTTGAAAGTATCAGGATTAGTTTGATTTCAGCAACAACTCCAAAACGAACACTGCAGTTTATGCCCATCAGATTTGTATCAAAATCCGAAGATCATGAATTGTTAATTTTCAATGATGCAATTGTATTTACTTATCAAAAATATTCCACTTGGCTGGAAATTTTACCCCCAATACTTGAAACCTTTTCATATTTGGTAATGCAACTCAATATTAAAAAATTGAAAGACATCCGATTAGATTATATCGATGTTTTTGATAAATTTTCAAAGAAAAACTTCCAAATTCAAACTTATTTTAATATATCATTAAATATACCTCCCGATTTCTCCATTACATTTGATGATTTCATTATTGGAATGAACTTATCTACAGACAACCCAAATTATAAATCAATCATTAGATTGAGAGGTGTTCAACCTTCAACAGATGACTTTTATAATATTCAGTTAGAAACTCATTTTTCGATAACTGAGGAAATAATTATCGATATGGATCAAATAAAAGAATTACTCGATTTAGCGCATGAGTCTATATCTAAGAATTTTAAGACTATGTTATCAGAGAACACAAAAAAAATCATAGGGATGTAAATGTCTACAGGAAATTCCTCAACAGGTTTTAAAATTTCTCAAAATCTTGATGTTGCTTCAGAGGAATTTAAAGTATTTTTACAAACTAAATTTGATTCTTTTAAAGATGAGACTCCGCCAACAACAGTAAATGCTGATAAACCTGAAAAAACAATAGTCAGTCAAGATGCGGAGGATTTTTTAGAAGAACTCAAGAATGTGATTGATTTATTTACCGCAAATTTCGGAACCGGAATTATCGAGAATTTATTCGGAAAATATATTGAGTCGTGGATTGAATTTAAACCAAAAAAGGGTTCAAGTGATTTTTTAGATCTGAAGAGCATTTATGAGGTTTTCTTCAATTATGGTTTAAGGATAATTCACAAGAAAGAAATCGAGAAATTAATCGGAGCTTTACAATGGAACAACATTTCCCCATTTTGGATTAAAACTCAATTCTTATTGGACTACCTTAAAACACTTCCCAAGGATACTCCGAAAGACCATAAGAAAATTGTGTGGATTTTAATTGAGTTGGTTAGAATAAAAATAGAGGAGACTAACCGTAGAGAAGAATTACTGAAAGCCTCTTACATATTCTGATGTATTTATAAAAGAGGGAATTCTATGTATTATTCATTTGAGCACGAGAGCAGGGTTGAACAAGGGGATATTTGCTACAATATACCAAAAATTATACCATCAAGTTTGATCTCAACTGAAGAAACGCAACCAACATGGAAAAATTACATCGAAAATATCAAAAAAAAAACTTCGTAATCCTCATCTTTCTATGTTATTCCGAGCCCCACTTGGGGGGTAGTGTTAACGCAAAGCTGTGATATTGCAAATGCACAAACAGGGGATTCAATATTTTTTGCAGAACTTGTAACCATAGAAAAAAAAGACTTTGATCAATTATCAAACAAATTGAAAGAGAAACATATAGAGAAAATTATTGACACGGTAAGAAATCATCCTAGATTTCATTATTTTCCGGAAATGGTATTCACATCAGGAGAAGGATATGGTCCTTGGAATATGGATTTTAAAACCGTATTCCCAGTGCCAACCGAATTAATAACCCAAAATATTGATATGTTTTGGAAAGCACGGATATTGTCTGAAGGTCTCGATGTTTTGAAAGAAAAAATTAGTCGTTTCTTTACACGCTTAGCATTTGAAGAATGTATATTTCTTGCTAATAACGAATGTGAATGTTATATTAAAACTAAAAGAAAAGGATTGGAGGAAGAAATTCGGAAAGTTCGAAAAGCCTTAGGATTTGATAATCCTCAGCCAAGTGGGTCTTAAATAATAATTCGTAAGTTATGTTTAATGACCTTCCATCACCAGTATATGAGATATTTTTTCATTTCCAAGAAATTCGCCCTGGTTGGGAAAGGACTGCCCCTCGAAAGGGACGAAATTGAGCAGCGGGAACCACCTCTTCCAGAAGCTCTGGCAAAGCGTGAAAGGCGCGGGAAACGCCACTAAGCGGGCCGATCTGCGGATATTCCTCCCCCACAAAGATACCCCCCTCGCGAAGGTCGAACAAGAGTTTGTGCGCCTCTACGATTTCTACCGACCCGGATTATTCGCGTATTTTGACTTTCCCACTCCCGTCAAGACCAATAGCGCTATGGAGCAGGGTATTGGTCAAGAGAAGGGGCGGTTGCGGCACCGGAATAGCAAAGCTAACGTGAGTATGCAGATCCGGATTCGGGGCGAATTTGAATTGAAGCAGGTGTATGCGGGAAAGGACGAGGTTCGGGCTATTATTAAACGCATGGGCCCCCTGTATTCCCAATAGGAATTAAAAGTCGGATTGCAACAACTGGCCGCGCGGAGGAATTATAAGACCGGGGAGTGGCGCACGGACAAGCTACAGAACGTTCTACCTGAGATCCTGCAATTCCTATGTGAATATTGGGTGAAAGAA
>MBAA01000207.1:2608-4134 GCA_001940655.1 Promethearchaeota archaeon CR_4 | reverse complement strand
GAGGTAAAAAAAGATTAGATTTGGAGATTATGAAAAAAATATAAAACCATAATGAGAATAAAGACATTATGGCCCAAGAAGGCGAAATCGTCAATTTAGGTATTCAAATTAATGCGAAAATTAAAATGAGAAAATTAAGGATTCATATTAATTCACACCTTCCAGAGAATGATCGAAGAAATATTAAAACAAACCATATTAGGAATATGATGCAGGAGATAGGACTAACTCTAAAAGATTCTCAAAAAACACTTCATAGATTAGGTCAAAATTCAACTAATCCAGATTATATTTCATATGCTTTTGAAGATAGAGTTGAGAATATCATTATTATTTGGAAAGAAGAGAGTTTGACTATTAATTTTCATAATCAAAATTTATCGTTTAGGACAGTTCTTGAATCGAGGAACACCATCATAAATGCATTATCAAGAATCATTAAAAACGTGGATGATGAAGTAATTTCGTATCAAAATATGAAATTTAGCTATAAAAGGCTTTATTCATTTTCATTAACCAATCCAAATACCTTATCATCCATAATTTTAACCCCATTATCCCTGTTCGCAATATTTATTATCTGGTATTTTGCAGATCCTACACAATTGTTGGGCCCCTTAATTTCATTTGGAATTGGGCTTGGATTTGCTATCTTTCTAGGCATATATCAATATATAAAATTTAAAGAGGAGATTTACTCTCTACTTCCATGGTGAGTTCATTTGGATGACTTTAAAGGTTATGTTGTTACAATGGGAAAAGAATTAAAGAATTTTGCTAGTAAAAGGAACTGGAATATTCATACTACACCAATCGTTGATTACGTTATTATAACAGATAATAGTAATTATCTAATAGATATTAAACCAGTCCCTCCTGATATTGGAACGCTATCATTTTTCACCACGACAGATTCAATAATTCGTACAAATAAACTCCCAATACCAGAGTTAGAAAATTCAAAACCAATTAAACTTGTATTGATAAGTCCTGGTACAGCATCGCCTTCTACAGTAAAATTTGCTGAAGAGAATAATATTATATTGTGTCCAATAAAACGTAACAAAGATATTGATAAGACACTAAACGATTGTTTAATTTAAAAGATCATTGAATATCTGATCACATTCATTCTTGTCAAGTATTCTTTGTCTTTATTTACTCTTCCTGCTCTGGGCAGTTTTCATTTTTCTCACGCGAGTCCCATCCTGTGGTTCTTAGAACAGATGGACTCACAAGTCAACAATTCGAGATTGCATACCCTACAAGTCAATTAAAAGTTCAAACATTGGAGGAATTCAATCAATTTTTTTTGCACTTCCCTTACTCTCCCTAAAGTGGTTTCATTCACTTGGAATTCTTCGTTGTTCTTTCATTGAATTATGACCCATGCTTAATTGCACTTCAGTAATTCGGGCCAGTCCACAAGGATATAAACCGGAACGGGATGAGAAGAGAATATAATCCGCAATAAAGATGTTTCCCGATGACGACTGGCAAAGATGAATTTTACTCCCGCGAGGAAT
>MBAA01000207.1:2170-2483 GCA_001940655.1 Promethearchaeota archaeon CR_4 | reverse complement strand
CCGTGAAAAATACCGGACCTGCAATATTCGGGAACATTACGCGCGGGTTTTCTCAGGCATGCGGTATGGGGATCTCTTTTATGAACGATATCAAGATGGTCGTTATAACTCTGCCAAGACGCATTTTACCCAATGGAGGAACGTTGGATTGTTCTGGGATGGTCTCCCGAAGCATTCAAAACCTGTCTGGAACCTGTCACCACACCAGCAGGAAATGGCTTACCCGGTTTCATCCTCCCAAGAGATACGCTTTGACGAGTGGAATGCTGCAGAACAAACCCAGCCACTAGCGAAGGAGGAACTCGACATGGAG
>MBAA01000207.1:1715-2135 GCA_001940655.1 Promethearchaeota archaeon CR_4 | reverse complement strand
CGAATCCCTCCCTTCTGACCGTTGGTACATCTTTCAAAATCCACATTCCTTCCTTATTGTAGAGAATTTGGTTTTCTTCACCTCTAATCTTGATTCTGCTGCCTTTTATTTTAATGAGGACAACCCGAGAGATATGGAGGTGGATGGGTTTTCAATTCGTGCATGGGAAAGTACTGATGATTCTATTGAGAAATAATTTAGTTTTTTAATAATTTTTGAACAAGGCAAGGAGGATACGACCTGCCTTTATGAATTATTTCCAAGGAACCCATCCCGTTCCATAACGATGGCCGGGTTATGTTCGGGCATTTCTATCACAATTTCGCAAGAACTGATTATCGGAACTATTCCAAGGAAGTTTGAAACCTATCTGGATTTGTTCCAAATTTATGTTTTCGCTAGTGAATGAAATGTTTTTGG
>MBAA01000207.1:415-1674 GCA_001940655.1 Promethearchaeota archaeon CR_4 | reverse complement strand
GAATTAGTTTGATATGGTGAGAGGATTACGATGAACGAGACCAACCGCTACTACTCGCGCGAGGAGTGGGCCCGCGCCAAGTTCTCGGAGCCGTCCTCTCCCAAATACTACGAGAGCTTCCTCCACCACGAGGGGTTGAAGTGCGTCACCGACGGGCAATTGTATTACCTTGAACCCGAGGGAGCGGTAGTGGTGCCCCCCGTCCAAACGCCGGCCCCAGAAACACCCTCGCCCGCCGTTACAGCTTCCGTTGCAGTCACACACGTGAATGCGACTAAAATAGGCGAGGAGAAACGCTCACTTCCGATATTGGGAACAGGATTAGAGATTCGCTACGTGGAGATTTCCCAGCGCCTGATCCGAAACGACCCCTCCTATGATCCAGTCGTGTGCTTTAATGAACGGTATATCCGGGAGGACTCAAGGCCTCTAGCCTACTGGCAACTTTTTTGTGAGCAAGATCCGAGCGGTCAATTCCTTCCTCCAGCAAATATTTTTGCCCATAGGCGGTTCATCTATGTTTGGTGGAATGGTATGCCTTCCCGCACCGTCCACCGTAATATTGATCTTTCTCAAGAACAGCGAGAAGTGGCAATTCCATTGAGATCACTTCGTAGTGGTTGGAATGGAGAGCACCCGTCGCCCCCTAAAGAAAGGGATCTCCAGTTAGACCTTCTTGCGGGTTTGGAACACTTCCACTTGAGAGGATTACCGCAGGAAAGGTTTCGCCTATTCGAGTACCCACACACATTCCTCATCATAGGGTCACGAGTGTTCTTCACCACCAAATTACGGGTGATCCCGTGGCATAACTTCCTCCAATATAAGGAGGATAGTGATATAGACTTTGACGCCGACATCCCTGAGGAATCAGTGGATGAAACCGAGGAATTGGAAAGTGGATATGATGAGGCTGACTAATTAAATTCCCGTGCCAAATCCTCCAAAGAGGAATGCCCAAGTGTCTAAATCATTATACCCAAAAACGCCGCTCCCATTTAGGAACAATTACGATGTTTTATTCGTGCATTTCCTCTACTCTCACGAAGGGGATTGCACCCTCCTCGAATTACCAAACGGGGACGGAAATTATTCCAACTTCCTGATCGATACAGGAAAAGGGGATGGAAACTCAAGCGGATTTGCCACTCTCCAATGGTTTTTTACCCATTTTCTTCCCGAGAAGAATCGCCAACTCCATTATGCATTAATTTCTCACTGGCATGAAGACCATAATGCGAATTTTAATGATCTTTTTG
>MBAA01000207.1:0-190 GCA_001940655.1 Promethearchaeota archaeon CR_4 | reverse complement strand
GTCAGGTGAACCGGGTTCCCCGGCGTGGGTGCAGGCCATGCGGCGCTTGGTGCGATGTGACTTGTTGAAGGTTCCACACCACGGGAGTGCTCACGTGCCTCCGGAGATCTTCCAAGCACTCCGCCCGCTTCCCCAATATGCGGTGTCCACCTATAAGAGTGGCCTCTGTAAGTATGAAGAATCGGGAGAT
>MBAA01000034.1 GCA_001940655.1 Promethearchaeota archaeon CR_4 | reverse complement strand
GGTCTCTTTTTGGGTTTAAATAAAAATGGCACATTGTGATTCCATGACACGAGAAATTTTCGGGATGGTATCGTACCAGACCTTGAAACGTCAGCTACTTGCTCGTAAGACCCTTGAAACGAAATGGGCAGAACCACTGCAAACAAATAACGTGCAGCTCTGCACGATGTGCCCGTTCTGCGCGGACACGTGGGCCAACGGCGGTACCTGCGCTGACTGCTTTGTCCCGCCCGAGCTCTGCGCCGCCGAAGGGCACGAGGGCCTCATTGGCACCCTCTACGCCAAGCACGGGGACGTGAAATTGAAATGCTTGCCCGCGGAGGACTTTCGCCTCATGCGGGCCTCCCTCGAACAGCTCGCGAAGTTCGGCCAGATTGTCGACCGGGCACGGGTTCCTGCTGCTGAAGCTCAGGCAGCGATGGCATCCCCGCGATCGTAGGATTGTTGCATGGGTCGCTGTAACCTCCCTTCACCCCCCGGCAGGCGCTCGATGGATCATTGACCTTTCCTCTTTTTTCGTACCTACTGACTAAAATATTCTGATTTTGTGGTGACAAAACATTCCAATTCTCCTCAAATCCCTCAAATAAGAACAGACTCTTCCACTTCCTGAGTCAAAGAATTATGACTTCACTCAGTTTCCCGCACCATCCCTTACCGTTTTTCCCCGCGAGAGTAAGAACTATCCTTCTGGGAGGTTTTCGTGATGGCATTGAATGATTCCGCATGTCTAGGTTTTCTCGCCCCACGCGGCGAATCCCCGCAACTCCTTCTCTTCAACAAATTCTATATATACTGAAAAAGGATCTATAATTAATTGCCATTTAGTTCGTGGATCCAAAAATGAATTATTGGGTTTATCAGTTGATATCTCCTTACCCTCTAGAAGTATTATATTATTTTTTGCTGCGATTGCGCAAGGAATTACACCGTAACGTTCGCTAGCTTCAATACAATCTTGCAGAGCGGATTTGGAATCATCCATTAAATTCATTCGATAAAAACATAAAGAAAGGGATAATAAACAACAACAATATCCCCATAAATTTCTTTGTTTGTTCATAGAAAAATATACTTCTTTATTAATCGCCAATGTCTCTGGGAGGTTTTCTGAAAACATTGCCGAAGCTATCGCAAAACCTAATGCAACGGTTAAATTGAGCATAGGAAATTGATCAGAAACAATCCCAAAACCTTTCAATGTCTTTTCCAATCTAACCGTCGAAATTGCTTTCCATAAAGTATCATAACCCTTTTCGATTTGATTTAGACTTAATTCAATTATGCCCCTTTGATACGACAGGAGAATCATATAATGACTTTGTTCGACCATAGTTTTATTTTCGATTTGATTAAATTCTAATTCACATTCATGAAGAAATTCTTCTGCTTCATTTTTTGCCGAATATATTGCACATGCTGAAGCATATCGAAGTGGTTCACATGCTAGTCTATGTCTATTCTCAATATAATTGGAAAATGATGAAGTTATATCTGATGCAATGAGACTATATTCCCTTGCATCTCTCCATTTATTATAACTTGCATTTGCAAATGCTAACACAAGACAGGAGGAGTATACCCCTAAATATTTAAAATTCATTTCTAACATTGCTTTCCGATTTGGCTCAGGAAACGGGGAAATATTACAATTTTTAATCTTGACTTTATCACATAAGTGAATTAATAATGATTCCAATTCACTTTCAAAAGGAATTATTTTTTCTGGATAATCACGAATCAGCTTTTTCACATTTTCGCTTAATCCATATTCCTTGAGATATAGCCAATATATTTTTGTCTGATTATGAAGTTGCATTGCATCAATGAAAGCATCATGTATATCCCAATCATTACCACTATATCCGAGGACTAAACAATCAGATTCACCAATAATTTTCTGAAACAGATTTTTAATTTTAGAGCTCAGACTGAAACCTATTCTGTATAATCCGCCTAAAACGGCACCTCTTGGACTAACAATCGAACCATGAATATGAAGAAAATATTTTGATGAAGAAATATTTGGGTTAATGTCTTCTTCATCGTTTATAATTTTTAAATCGAGGTTTTTTTCTAAAGATTGTTCTATATAAGTATCCCAATTTGTCGTGATGACGTGTTTAAGATAGTTTTCGTTGAGAAGAGCTGCAATAAGTCTATGTGCTCGATTTGGTTTTCCCGCGTTCAATAAGTCTACAAATATCTTTACGTAAGATAAACCTCCAAACCTATCTATGCCTTCGAAAAAGATTTCCGGGGGAATAGAAGACTCTTTTAAAGATTCTCTAGATCGATCTAATAATTTATGATTTGAAATTCCGTTTTTATTCAAAAAATCTATTAAAGAATCGATTATTTCATCTCGAAAATTCATCCAGCTAGGACAATATGAAGGAGGGGCTTTTGATAACGCAGCTCCTGTTATTAAGGTTAATTTTCCTTTCTGAAGGGACTGATAGAGAGATTCTATAATTTGTGTTTGATTAGTTACTTTAAAACACCCCAAATAATTTTTAAAAATTTCATTTAGGAACTGTTGATTCAATTCCTGTATGTATAACTCCAGATCATCAACAATGTAATTCATCACGTCTAGAGTCTAATAAAAACACTTAAAATTCATATAATGAGTTTCAACAATACCTTTTTTTAACAAAACACGCCGGGAAATATCCTGCCGGAAACCATTTCCTGAATACCTACGGATTTGTCGATGCGGATGCCTAAATCCGGCCATTCGCTGCGAGCGTAGGTAAGTGCTTCGTCTAAACTCTCCAGTTCAACAACCTCTTCGCCCGTCTCGGGGTGAAATATCACGACTAGGTCCCCGACAATTTCCACGAATGTTTCTTTCATGCCGTCCCCCTCCGCTCGAGACATATAAACTAGGAAAATAAGCAAACCACGAACTGATCCAAATGGTTCTCGTTGGGAGTATGAAAAAAAGGATAAAAGGCAGCACGATGTCGTGCCGGGAAGGGTATCGCTTCAATATCCTAATCAGACAACGTATTGGGGTCACGGGGATAACTTCGTCCCGCACCCCTCGCAGAAACTCGCCCCCGGGTTCACGGGCTTCCCGCACCCCGGGCAGAACTTTTTCCCTGTTGCTTGGACGGGCGCTGGAGCCGGTTCCGCGAGCGATCGTAACGCCTGATTCGCGCTCCGGACGATGTCCTTCTCCACCGCGGACAGGAGCATCCCCCCGCCGTCGTAGAGCACCTTGAGCGCGCCGTCTTGGACGGCGAAGGTCATGGTGAACTTCCCGATCTGGTACTTGAAGGTGGTGGACAGCCCGTCCTGGGGGCCCACGTGCAAGATCGGGAACTTGAGGGTCTTCGTCGCCGTGAGGACTTGCACGAACTTGTCGAAGACCGCGTCCAAGTTCGCCGGGTATCGGGTCACGCTGAGTAATACTTTTGCTTTGGCCATGGTTGAGACATCTCTCTTCGGGTGGTACCTGACTTCTCGGTCGGACGGGTGTTCCAAGCGCGCGGCACGGGTGGAAAACCGCCGCTCGCCCGCCGCCAATTTCCACGAGCGGTTGACTCGTGCCATTCCCTTCCTACCGGGCCTTATAAACCCGAAAAATAGGCAATGTCCCAAAATCAGTAACAACACGCCAAGATCCCGAATATTTGCCCCCAGAGGAGCCACTAGGAGGTAAAATCACCTTAATTTGCCTCTTTAGGGTGAAGTCTGCTTTTCCTCAGAGGAATGTAACCCTCGAATAAAACCCTTTGATAGAGTTCTTCCTCCAAGGAAGGGTTCTCCTTGAGAAGAGCATCACGTTAAAGAAACAGACGTTGAAATTCGGAGAAAATCCCCGCCTGAACGAGGGATATTGCATCATTTCCTTTAGGAAAATGCCGAAAAATAGGCAGGTCTCTCGAAAATGAATAGTGTCGGTAAGCAGCACGAACTAACCGCAAAAACAGGGAGGCGGGGAAAGCGAGCTCCGAGGCAAAGAAATATCGAATGTCAGGTTTTCTTGCTTCCTTGAAGGCGTTTGAAGAGGATCAGGTATACAACAATGAGGCCAAGAGTGATTCCCGAGATGAGCACTCCCGTGGCAAAGACCCCGGCATACCCAACCGCGGTCATAATCACACCCGAGGCTCCGATGCCAACCACCTTCCCCAACTGGTAGGTAACCACGAACACTTGGAAGAGGAGACTCGGGCGGCGGGAATACGCGTGCCCCTGCCACGACTGGAGGAGGCGGACTTGGACGAACGTGGCGGGCAGTTGGGCGACCACGGTGACCCAGAGCACCCCGGGGAAGGAGGGAATGCTCCACAGGAAGGCGTTGTAGGCCGCAGCCACGCACAGGAACCACGCGAGATCCCACTCGGGCGCGTGGCGACAGCGCCACCCCGCGAGGAGGTATCCCCCTGCTCCGATTATACCGCCGACGAGGATGACGGAACTATAAGTTACCCACGCGGTCTCTCCGTAGGTGTCGACGAGAAAGACCTCGAAAGGGGCCTCCACGAATCCGTCAGGCACGCTGAACAAGAACGTCGCTACGAGCACGAGGCCCACAAGTATCGGCGCGGGCCGGGCACTCTCGCCGTCTTTCATGATCTTGAACAACCACGGCGCTCGCACGGGGGGCAGACCTGTTACCGGGGAGAGAAATTGCCGGCCCCGACTGAAACCCACCATCGCCACGTATCCGACGGTTGCTGCGATCGCAGGAATGGCAAAATATTTCGCCCACGCGGTCAGGTTGGTGATGTCCGCACCTACCCAAAAAATGTAACACAATTGGCCGTTCGCGATGCCGAGGAACGCCGCAAACTTCTTGACTCCGTTCACCCGGGCACTCCGTTCGAGGAGAACCGCTCGAATGATGTGAGAGTCCGCGGCCACGTTCAGCAGCGTGGCCCCCACGACTGCCACCGCGAGACCGGCCGTGATCAATGCCACGCCACTCATTCCTATAATAGCCCCGACACTCGCGCCCGCGCTCCCTGCTATGACGAGCGCCGCGCCAATGTATAAGAACCAATTTAACGAGGTCGAATGGCGATCTGCCCACCACGCGAAAGCGGGGCGGAGGAGGACGGGCGCGAACATCACCACGAACGCGGCAGTGACCCCCAACCAGTCCAGTCCAAGGCCGCGTCGCAAGAATACTGGCACGTTCATCAAAATCATGGACATAATGACGGCCTGGACGTAATAGACCACGCAGTATGCCCCCCACGCGATGGTAGGAGTGGGAGAAGGTTTGGGGGATGTCGGGAGGGATGCCATGATGTTCATTCGCTCGAAGGTATATAAAGAGCCGCTTTCGTGGCATCCGAAATCCCTCAGAGGTCGATTCGTCCCTTGAGACCCATCATTCCTTCAGCGGACCTGACGAAGTATCCTCTCCATCGGACAGTTCGTCACCTCGAGAGGTGGTTCCGTCAGCTAATGTTCAAATATGCCCGCAAACCTCGTGAGGTTAAAAAGTCCGAACATTTCCGGACCGCGGGTCGACAACCATGAAGTGGGGCGCGCATGCATCCATCGCTACCGGGGTGG
>MBAA01000222.1:6848-8513 GCA_001940655.1 Promethearchaeota archaeon CR_4 | reverse complement strand
ATTGTTAACCCAATAAGCTTGGGTAAGAATGAAACTCCAGTCATCCATTGTATCCCACTTAGGGGACACGGTCGTGTTACTATACCAAGTTGTGTTAATGTAATATTGGGTATCGCTGATCAAGGCGAGATTCGTAAATACCACCTTCTGATACATAAGAGGACTCGAGGTTCCGTTATTGTTTACCATAACATCATAGACTACCCAATCATTGGCCTTTGCGGCGTAATTCCATGTCGTGGTGACTAACGCTCGAACGACCGGTAGGTTGAAGCATGCCAGTACGGTAACGGCGAGTATAGCCCCACAAGTGACCCACTTTCGTATTTTCATACGTTTTTCACCTAAATACGAGATTTTTCTGTTCCCTTATTATATTAAATCTTCATTAACATAGCCAGTATTTTTATTTTTAGGGTGTGTGCAATTTTTCACCCGAAAATCGAAGATTGGGGGGAGAACATCGGGGGAACAGTTAAGGAGGACCTGGTTTTACCCAGCTAGTCGAGCAGGAGAAATCCGAAGCGATCCATAGCTTGCGTGGGATCGGTCAGCACTTCGATAGTGTACCCGGCATTCCGGGCGATCTGGTAGACGTCGACCCCTAAAGCATCGGGTGCTGGGCGCGATGCCATTTTCTGTTTGCAGGCGTCCCGAGTGGTCGTGCACTCCTCGCAAATCCTGCACGTGTCCACGTATAAGACGAAAGCCTTGTAATACCCCCGCAGGAACACCGCCCGCTCGAGTTCGAGCAGGCGCCGGTTAATCTCCCCTGTCCACGCGTATCTTTCCTCCCGTGTTGTTTTTGCGTCCCGGAAGTGGAAGAGCACCGCCCGCTTGTATTCCTTGAAAAACGCCCGGCAGTCCTTTGTAGACGGCACGTTCGGGGGACACGTGGCCCGCGCGCCGTAGTTGCGGCACCCCCACGTGCACTTGAACCGAACCCATTGTCTGACAGATATTGCTTGCGGGTCAATCCACTTGAAATCCAAGAGCTGGCACGTCTTGAAGACTTGTTCGAGGTCGGACTCTATGCTATTCACCACACATCTTTGGTTCCATTGAACTAAATTAGTTGCAATTGATATTATAAAGGATAAGGTGTCGGGTAATGTTAGGTGTTACTAAGCGGAACCCCGTTGTGGTACCCCCGAATGATCTTGAAACACGCCCATTTTTTCAATTCTGGCAGGACTTGTTACGAGATTTACATCTTCTCTGGTGGTGACACGTGAATGTATATCACCGTCGATGGTTTCACGATACAAATGCCTTCCGGTTGTAGGGAATCGACTTTGAAGCACAATTCGTGGTTGAGATCAATACTAACGTAGATCTCATCATCTACCGCAATGGGGTAATTCCTTAAATTCTGTTTGACAAAATCATCAAAGTCCGAGTCCAAACGAACCTGTATTGGTGAGGGAGATAAGAAGACGATGGCTTTCGCTACTTGTGCTTTGGTTTTTCTAATTGTAACCAGATCCTGAAGTTTTACACCAGCATTGTGGCGCAGGCGCTCGTCCATTCGGACAATTTCCAAATTCTGGTCTTTTCTACCAGCGGGTTTGACTTTTGCGGCGGATATTTTACTCCCCACGACCTCAACGATGTCCCCTGTTTTTATGAGGAGGGTTTGCATTGTCCTAGCATCGAGACGGATGA
>MBAA01000222.1:5834-6807 GCA_001940655.1 Promethearchaeota archaeon CR_4 | reverse complement strand
AATTGGACCTCGTTTCGATCACCAATTTTCACCTGATCCCGTTTTCGGTGGGATGGTTGCTCCTGCCAGATTGCATACCACAACCGGAAAATCCAAACAATAAAGTAAGCACCATATCCGTACAATCCCCCATACCCACCGGACAAATTCACTTGAGCATAGGGGTCATTTGCTCCAGCGAATGCAATTATGACTGACACAGAACTCATAATCAATCCAAACACGATAAAAGGCCATTCATGCTTGATTTTATCTGCATCGGAAATTTTATGATCAAAACACTCTGCAACCACCAATATGAGCGATATTGTCCCAAAAATAAACAGTATCACCATAGGTTGCCAAAACCTAACGTTTTCCTCAAAATTTGGCGGGACGTTCTCGTGGATCGACACGGTACAGTAAGGGCGAGAACTTTCGCGATCCTCTACTACAATCAGACTTAAATTGATTGAATGCTCCCCTGCACTAACTTGGGTGAAGTTTTCCTTCCAGATACTGATCACTTGTGCTGCGTAATTCTCACCGCCCTTTGCTTCTTCAAACCAGGACTGGTTGACAGCAATCCCTTCTTGGTTATAGATCAAGAGGGTAACGTTCATCGACACGTATTCATCTGCGGCCGAGTAGGTCTCAACCCGGAATAAATATCGCGAGGTTGGGTTGCACGAAAATACCCCGTAACCTGTGCTATTGCCGTAGATACGCTGGGAGTAAACTTTCCACGGGTCAAAGGAATGACTCACATAACTCAGAACAAAGCCCGTGACGGTCATTGTAGCCATAAAAACGAATAACGGGAAGAAGAATGCGAATCGCCCCCGGTCGTACAAATGCATAGTGATCGCTTGGGCATTCTGGTTATTAAAACCTTACATCCCTCGTTGAACATTTCAGGATCACGCGGGATATGCCTCTCCCTACGAGGAAGAGGAATGTGGACTTTTAAAATATGAAGAATCAGGACTTTAAT
>MBAA01000222.1:3192-5797 GCA_001940655.1 Promethearchaeota archaeon CR_4 | reverse complement strand
GTCGGCGTACGCGAACACTGGGTTGATGCCCATCTGGTCCATATCTGGGTTGTTCGGGGTAACATTTGTTCTAAAGATAGGAATTTTCCATTAACCACTTGTACATCGGTATGAAGCGGTTTTTTTTTTCGTCATACTTTGCCACGTCTTTGATTCGATGCCTTCAAAGGATTTGGGGAGCACGAATAAATTGTCCGAAGAAAGAACTTGACTGCCCCGGATCAATGCCAGAATTTCTCGCTGCATCGTCACCGGGCCATAACTCTTCACCGGATTTGGGTTACAAATCCCTCGAAATGCTGGCCAAATGATAGAATCTTATCAATACCGTATTTTTGACAGGCAATGATATTACTACAATCCGTAAAACTTGGTGCGGGGTCTGAAGTGGTTAATTTTTGATGTAAATTTGCAATTTCGGGTAACCAGTCTGAATCAATGTGCACGAGGTATCCAATAGGTTCCTCCCCTAAAAACAAGTCTTGCATCTTTTTGAGGAGGAATCTCTTTTCTCCCTTCACTCGGGTGGAAATCAGGGTCATTGCTTCGTCAAGGATATAATCGGATGTCATTGGACGGCCAAATTCCCACGCTGCGACTTGGGGGAATAGAATCTCCGCTCGGTTATGATGGGGATCCCTCTTGGCTAGTAAGGCAAAATAGAAACCCGTGTCGAGGAAAATTGCCATCAGGTGCCGTCCCCGTACAGGTCCTCATCAATGGTTCCTTTGGTCACATACTCAAAATCTTCTCCCATCTTCAATATTTCGGCGACTCGTGTTTTTGAGAGAGGTTTGATTTTCCCAAAAAACCTCTCAAGTTCTTCCAAGTGAGTTGAGGCCAGGCGAATACAAGCAGTGAGAACATCCTGTTGGGATACTTTCCGCCCCAAGTGGAGGGTTAAATTTGCGACCAATTTGTCCAATTCGCCTTTATCTGGGAGCTTTACCACGGACATACCATAAGTAGAAAAAGCTAACGATTTATACTTTTCTACTCAATTATAATTTTTTAAATGTCCGATTCCCTGTCGTATTTATATAGCTGTCCATTGATCCGGACAAAAAATCCCTCATTCTGATCGATCAAGTAAACGATTTTGAAAAATAAGAGACACGCGATTTAATCCCAGAAGACGATCTGGGCATCGGCGATCTTGACCCCGTCGGCGTACGCGAACACCGGATTGAAGTCCATCTGGTCCACGTCCGGGTAGTCGATCGCAAACTGGTTCACCTTCATGAGGAGGGCCTTGAACGCCTTCAGTTTCGCCGTCGGTGCCCCCCGACATCAACTTTTTCCCAATTTTTTCAAGCTACAGATTCAACATCCAGAGCACCAAGGGTACAAAGTGAATGGAAATACCTTCCATTATTTCTTCGGAGGCATAATTTTGAGTTAGGACGATCCCACTCGAAATCCCGAGAATTTTTCCCGCGGTCCGTAATCCTTGAACTTCCCTCTCTCGAACCTTTACGTCGCTTGGATCCCAACACACTTGGATCATTTCAAGTTCTCCAGTGCTCCGACGGGCGATAAAATCCACCTCGTGCGTACCATCTTTCCAATAAAAAATATCAATCCCTCTTCGCTTTAGTTCGAGGAACACGGCATTTTCTGCGAGAAGACCCAGGTTCCGGGCGGTTTTAAAGGCCACGTGGTTGCGGAGACCCGTGTCGATGACATACATTTTCTTATTTTGTTGGAATTGGACGCGGAGTTTGTAATCATAGAGAGAAACGGGAAAAATCAAAAAAGCTTCTATTAAATATCCCACATACCGCTCCAAGGTCTCGACGTGAACCCCCAGATCCTTCCCGATACGTCGGAAGGAGAATTCACGCGCAAAGTTCGTCATCACGTAATGCGCCAACGTCTTGAGTTTCGGACCTTCCACGGAGTGGCGGGACGCGATATCACGAGCAAGAATGTCTCCGAATAATGCAATCGCAATGCTGTGGGCGATCGCGTCATCTTGCCCTACGATTTCGGGAAAACCTCCTTGTTCTAAATACTGGTCAAAAAAATGCAATAATCTTGCCATTTCACGGGTAAGGTAATTGGGGTCAAAATCTTGCCACTGGTGAAATTGTAAATATTCTCGAAACGAAAAGGGAAGTAGGGTAAACGTCAGGTGCCGTCCAGTCAAGACTTGTCCGATATCCTCGGAGAGTAACGAAGCACTCGATCCCGTGACGAAAATTTGTCGAAATTGTTTGGTATCATACAATCCCCGAACCCACCGCTCCCACCCAATCTTTTCTTGTATTTCATCGAGAAACAGGTATTCCGCGTGAGGGCAATTCCGGATGATGGTTTGCGTAAGATCTTCTAAGGGTATCGTGTTGAAGTTAATGTCATCGAAGTTCAGGAAGACTATCTTCTCCGGAGGAATGTTACGGGCAAGGAGATCGGCAATAATTTGATATATTAACGTAGTTTTTCCGACCCGCCGGGGACCGATAATGTCCTTCACGTGCGGCGAAGCTTGTGCCTGTATCACGACCCGAAGTTCGCTTCTTTGCACGAACTTGGGTAATACCCACCCCTTTACCCACCACGGATTCCATACCCGCAATGATTGATAGAGGTCTGGCATTTGTTA
>MBAA01000222.1:2122-2686 GCA_001940655.1 Promethearchaeota archaeon CR_4 | reverse complement strand
TGAGGATCGCTGCTATGGTCATTGTCTTTTCCACGTTCCGTTCGACACGGTTTTGTCTTTTGTCTCGAGAACTGTTTTACGGTCGGCGGGATAAAAAATTATTCGCGCACTTCTGGCAGCGTCCACTGGTCGTTGGGCCTACGTTCCGGGACTTGTTTCCGCGCGGGGGGACCTTTTTTGGAATTAGTATAGATCTCACTCGGCCTGACCGACCTTTATCTCTTTCGCCCCACCTCGCACGTGCATCCATGCATAACCGACTCCCTGCATCACGCGTGCCAGGATTATTGAACGATCGATTATTCAGGTGTCACGCGAGATTTATTTTTCGAATAGTGCCATAGTGCAGAGAGGACCAGTGCTGCCTGTTCAGGTGATGTGAATACCGGTAAAGTCGGACCACTCAAATTGGCAATATCTTCGATAAATTCATGATGCCCGACAACCACCACAAGCATCGGTTTATCCGCATATTGCCTGCGAATAACTCCCAAGTCTCCAAACCAGTCCTTTATCGTCAATCCTTGAGTCTCGAAATTCTTGACGACTGCATAGGGTATCACC
>MBAA01000222.1:1816-2103 GCA_001940655.1 Promethearchaeota archaeon CR_4 | reverse complement strand
CAATTTCCGGGTCGGTCAGCATCAGGGGCAAGAGCTTACCGAAGGTTTGGGACGGGCCTATATCGAGTGGGTTCTTGACGTTCATCCATTCCGTGGCGATTTCCCGTGCTTGTTGCACGGTTGACGAGGAAAGCGGGAGCACTCTGAGCCCGTTTGTTACTGCCACATCTGTGACCAGTGCCCCTAGACTTCCACTCGTGGTAATAATCCCCAGGCGATTCCCGCGAGGCAAAGGTTGCGTCGCGAACACCCGCGCAAGATCCACGAGGTTCGTGAGACTTCCCGCG
>MBAA01000222.1:1304-1750 GCA_001940655.1 Promethearchaeota archaeon CR_4 | reverse complement strand
TGGGAGATTGTTGCCTGTTTACCTTCATTGGTTCGGCCACTCTTTAATATAAGCACGGGTTTATTCCGTGCGACTCTCGAAAGCGTCTCCATCAACCGCGGACCGTCTGCCGTTCCCTCCAAGTACACCATGATTACCCGGGTCAACGGATCAGTATTCAGATAGTCTAAGATATCCGATTCGTTAACATCCAGGCGGTTACCCATGGTGACCACTTTCGATACAAACAGGCCGTATTCATGGAGATAATCTAACAAGATGTTCCCAAACACCCCGCTCTGGGCGATTACTGCAAGCGGTCCAGGAGTGAGCGATTCCTCGATCAATTCAATGGACGCGAATGTATTTGCAGTATTGACCACGCCCACACAATTCGGCCCGATCACGCGAATATTGTATCGTCTTGCAATTGCTTTCACCTGCTCTTGTAACGCTCTGCCACTCTC
>MBAA01000222.1:0-1250 GCA_001940655.1 Promethearchaeota archaeon CR_4 | reverse complement strand
CCCGATTTCTTCCATCATTTCGAGCATTGCCTGAGCGGGCACGATCACGATTGCGAGATCCACCGAGGCTGGCACCTCTGCCACGCGTTTCCATACCTTCATCCCATGCAGCTCTCCCCCTGCCGGATTCACGAGATAGAGGCGATCTCCCCAGCCGTGTTTCGCTAAAAACAGGGGAATACCCTGGCCGAACCCAGCTGACCGCCGCGCTCCCACTACCACAATCCCTTGTGGTTCAAAGAAAATATTTAGGTTGTCTGCGGGCATACGATACCTTCTTCCTGGACATTGACATTGAGTTTCTGTAGCTCATCACTATTGGTAAAACACAAGTATTGAGCGTCAATAAAAAAGCTCTTCAATCCAAGGTCATAATTTTTTCGGAAAATTTTGTGAAAGCGTTATCATTGAGTAAGGGTTGAGAATATTTTCCATCTTACTTAAATCCAGCATATTCTGGTTACACGTCTTGAACCGGCGAAATTATTCGATTAAATCCCATTTAAAATGTTCTTAGAATCGATTTTCCTTCTTACTGTTTTAGGGTCGACGTCGTAAAAAAATACAGGTATAGAACGTTACATTCGTTATACATTTATTTAGTTCTGGGTAAAAAAAGAAGTCAAATGTGACAATCTAATGCCTTTTTCTCCAGAATATTCCCCGGGGGGTTGATTGGTGTTGGTTTAAATTGCTCAGATCTTGCATTGTCTGTCAAAAATTGGGGTAAATTAATGTAGGTTCTTGGACCACGACGCTAATGGTCATGTGGGACCAATTCTTTCTCAGGTCGGAGTTGCAACTCCGTCAAGCGTGACTTCTGTCATAGTTACGGGGCAGAATTGTGTCCTTGCAGGTCTTATGATTTTCGAAAGCGAGTCTCGTCATTCCCTGATAATTACGGAGAATGCCTGCGACGTGACGCCTGACCGGCCTCGCGAACGGCAGCGCGCAGTTGTTGCTTTTGATCCTCTCTTTGCAGCACTTTCGAAATCTTCTCATAGATGAGATTTTCGAAGAACTCGGTGAACTTTTCCCGCTCGGAAGGCGCCAGTGAGGCAAACTGCCTGATATCTACGTGAGTCTGCATTTGAAAGTCGCGGAGGGCCAAGTGGATGAACCCCCTCAATGCCAATTCACTCATCGGGATGTAGCGGCCAAATATTATAGCGAACGCCTCGACATCACGCTTTATTTCAGGTGTCAGCGTGAGTTTTGAATAATCTTTTTCAGCCTGTTGTATTGCGGAC
>MBAA01000223.1:7326-7743 GCA_001940655.1 Promethearchaeota archaeon CR_4 | reverse complement strand
GTCTCCTTGATCAAAATGGGCGCGGGGGCGCGAGCTATGAAAATATCCGCGGTTAAAAACACCAGCTCCGAAGGCATGCCTTTCACCGACACCACTTTCACGAGCTCTTCCTTCACTAGACTGTTCAACGTGCTGTCGATGTCCACGAACCCCCCGCGGTACTGGTCCTTCAACCACACCTGGAGTTCTGACTTCGTCACCGCTCCCTCATCTCGGAGGCGCGTTAGAATCATCCGTTTTGCCTCATCATAATATATTATGGCCAACTTTTGCTCGGCGTTGAGACTTGGATAGATCGAAACACGCTGGAATAGAGACGGAACCAAGCGTTTGAATCCGTCCCCTTCCAAGTTGTGCAGGATGATCCGGGAGATGTCAGCTAAACCTTCTTCGTAGGAGTCCGGGTCTTCGTCTACA
>MBAA01000223.1:2604-7309 GCA_001940655.1 Promethearchaeota archaeon CR_4 | reverse complement strand
GTAGTAGCCTTTCTCCGGCCCCGTGTAGTAAGACGCCACGTTCAGCGCTCCGATCATCACCGACACCATACCCGCCTCGCCGGTATACTCATGCGTGCTATACACCTGCATAAGGGTCTTTTCCGTGATCTGCACCTCATCCGGGTACTTGGCGATGAGTTCAGCTCCGACCCGCTCGTTCCATCGCATCACTAGCATACCTACGGGCATCTTAGGTTACCTCCTCTTCTGGTTTCCGCTCTACACCAGTTTTTTCCTTCGGTGCAGCATCTTGGGGCGCAAATTTATCCGTGGCGGTCAACCCGAGTGACATATAACGAGTGTCCAAAGATTTACTAATAGATTCACCCCGACTCTCGGTGATAGACTCTCGTCCGAGGGGTCTTCCTTTCTTGATGATCGTCCGAGTGCTCCGGATGTCGCGGATGAAAATCGGGATCCGCTTATATTTTACGTAGCGATACGAGACAAACCCTCCGACAGCCACTGCGATGGCAATCACCATCCCCCAGAAGTAAGGACGTGGAATGCCAAGAATCTCTTCGAACTTTACCTGTACGTTGACCGCGAGCGTGCCAGCATACGTATAATTAACCCCTCCAACGATTACAGTAACCGTTATGAGCACACGGTAATTCGCATCGGGAACCAAGGAAGCGGTAGAGAAGACAATCTGATAAGTGCCATCAGCATTCACCGTGGTGATCTGCCCGCTCAAGCTCGTGCCTTCCACTTGCCAGCTAATCAGGATACCTTCGAAGGTTTGTTCCAACTGCGGTAACGTGTCCTTCACTTCTAAATCTAAAATTGCATTTTGTCCTTCCGTGACGGAAACGACAGCAGATGGAAGCGTGATGCTCGGTTGGAACCGGTTGACCGTCAATGTCATACTCGCGGTACTGTCGGTGTAATTGATGCGAGAGAAGATGACGTAGAGAGTATATGTCCCAGGTTCAATGCTCCTCGTGTCGATCGTGAGGTTGAAGATTCCATTGTTCGTGCCATTCTTCCAGAATATAAATGCCTGGTTGAAGGTAGGAGAAGACGGCGTAAACGCCACCGCTACCTCGGTCAAATTCGCGGGATATGTAACGCCTGAAAACTCGGTTCGCCCGTCCGTCAAGAGGAATGAATACGTGGCATTATCACGCTGGGTTTTCGTTTGCACCAGCGAAGTTAGGGTCGTAAGTTGGCTTGGAATCAGGTCAATGCGCAGGTTCAGGTTGGCGGTGCGTGGTTCATAGACATCGGTAGCTACCGACAATTTGATGGCGAATATATAAATTCCCACCTCGAGATTCTCCGTGTCGTAGTCTAACTCGTATATGCCGTTACCCAGATCTGTCAACATCCCCGTATCCGTCCAGACCGGCAGTTCAGCATTTGGATCCTCAAGCGTGTAATATCCCAAGTCGAATGTCGCAATCGCCCCCGTGATGCCCACGGGTTGCCCGCCTACGAGGTTGTAGACGTCCGTATAATTAAAGTAGAAGAACCACGCTTCGGTCTTTCGAATACCGCTATTCCGGTACAAGTACGTCGTGCCATTGACCCGAGTGTAAATCCGCTCAATGTTGAACGTGAGGTCAAAGGTTGCCTCTTGGAAATTATCTTGTGAACCCGACACCTTGATAATTTGGGTTCCGACTGTGGTACGGGACGTGTCAAATGTCAAATTATATAATCCCGCGGTCTTAGAGGATTCAACTGCCGTGCCAGTTATCGAACTATTTGAAAACACATAATAATTGACATTGACTGATGACATCCCCCACCGATTCTGCCAACGCGAACTCCGGGTTATTGTCAAATTGTATGTTTGGAGGCTACCAGTGTGTCCGAGCGAGAAGGTAAGTAACGGAGTTTGCATAGGACTTGTAATGATGAAATCAAAGGTGCCAACACCTTCTCCGTTGGGTACAATGTAGGAAGTACCACCATAAACCAACCACAGGTTAATGTCCGTGGGATTCACGAGTTCACCGGTATCATCTCGGAAATCGGTGAAACCAAGCTTATATTGGGTGACTTGCCAGGATTTTGAGGCAGCATTTGACAGTTCAAATTCAAAATCAGCATCGTTAACAACGTTGAAAGAAAATGTTATCTCGTCAGTTTCAGCATATGGGTGTTTGTCCGTCACTTGTTCGAGGGTAAGAGAAATGTTTACATTAAAGGTGATCGCGCTGCTACTGTTGAACATAAATGCGATGGAGTCTGTTTCTGGATTCAGATACCAATTGAGACCGGTGTAGGTTTGATGTGCACTGGTGATGGTTTTTACTTGGCCATCCCACCAAGTCAGGTTGAAGTAGGAGGGGAATGCTCCGATGCCTTCGAAATCCAGTTGCATACTCTTGATTATCCATCCATTTCCCGGCGAGTCACATTCCACGGTCGTACTCCCACCAGCAGAAATTTGAATGTTAGTTATGGTTTGATTGCGCACGACCCCTGTCCTCTGGTAGTACCCCTTAGCTGTAAAACTGTATGAATCTCCCACACACCCCGCGGAATCAATGAAGAAGGTCAGATCATCGTCACGCCATTGTCCATATATTGTTAACAGTGTAAAAGATGGATTTGTGGTTGTATTCGAACCAACGAGGGTAGTTTTTGCTGGATCGTCATAGACCTGAAATATTACATTCGCACCAGATTTGGTATAATTGTTGAACACGAAGTCGACTCTCGTGAGGTTCCACTCATTTTCTACGAACGGCACATATGAAGAGAAATCGGCATCCACCCACTGTGTCGTGTTCGTAACAACATAATTCGTAGTCATGACCTCGGGATAGAGCGCGTCGAGCTGGAGATTCGTACTGTTGACATCTCCCCACCGGGCACTGAAAGTCGTCCCATCACTGGTAAATTCTGTTGGAATCGGCATTACATCTATAGAATACTGGAAAGGAGTGATATAGGAATACCCGGCCTCGGTCGCTTCAATGAGGAGCGAGTAGGTCTCATCGGCCTTCATACCAAGCAAAGACATGTCCAGACTCGCTTGATACCGACCTATTTGGATAGTAGGTGCCATCCCTGTAGAACCAGCGAGCACTTGCTGCAAAGAATTTTTCAAAGTATATTTCATTGTTGAGGCACTTGCGTAGCGGTAAGAACCTTCATCGCCAGGAATATGCTGGTACACAACTTGAACGGCAAGTGATTCATTCAAATACACCCGCCAATAAGCATCATTCACTGGAACGATTTTCCCTAAAAATTTGGATGTATCGGTGTTGACGATGACATCCTTCTTGATACTATTTGTCATCGTAAAGTTCTGATAATCTCCCCAAGATCCTCCGCCATCCGTTACATTTATCTTTTGATTCACATTTCCTAATTGAAGATAGAAGGAATAATTTTCCCAGGCTATTTTCGTCCTCCAGTAAAATTGAGTCTTTCCCTCGGTATCTGTTGCAGTTAAATTTGTAAGGGGGTATTCGGGGTCGATCGGTCCACTTGAATCGGTAGTATTGCATACTTTAAGTACTGCTCCGATAACTGGCATCCCGTTCGTATCCGTGACGGTAAAGTTTACGCTCGTCATCTCGACTGGGATGGATTTCGTTTGACTTGTTCCATTAACGTGGCCGCTCCACAGAACAGTCCCCGATTCTAGACTTATCTCGACCCCATTATTATATAGTGGATCCTTATAATATAGCGTGTAATTATAATCAGTTCCATTAATCCACCGGAATATTCCACCTCCTGTCGTGTTCAACGTCACGTTGTTTACGAATCCCACACCATTCACACCGACAGAGACCCACGCTTGATTCGGGAGGGGATGATTGTCCTTGTCTTTCACGTCAAAAGTGATGCGGTAAGCTTGGGTTTTGATAGTTAAATAATTATTAACTGCATTGCAGTTTATAGTTTGAGACGTCACGTTCGTTTGAAGTGTTTTATTTTGCAACGGTGCACTGATATTCACTGAGAAATTGTAATAACCTGGTTGTTTATTGGAGAAAACGCACTGACCTTGGTCATTGGTCGTTTTGGAATCATTCCACTGAGCCCAATTAGTGCTCGCGTTGAGGTACACCCGTGCTCCTGGAAGGGGAAAACCATCATGGTCGATGATCGTCAAGTAAATAGTAGCTTGTTTCTTTTCAGCTGGTGAGAAGGAATATAGTTTTGGGGTATTTATCAGATCCTCCCACACGTTTTTCACAGGGGTTTCCTCGGGAGACCCTTTTGCACTAGTAACAACATAGAAGGAGAATTCCTGATAACTTCCAGATCCGGTCAAAGTTATATCCCCTTGAATATTAAAAGAGTCCCAGTCATCGGTTGTGATTTGCTGGTAGGGGGAAACTACGAATCCAAGGAGGTCTGTCCGAGAGTACGCCCAACAGGCGGTCCAATCATCAGTCGTAATAGTTGGCATCGAGGATAGGTCTCCTTGATAACTGTTACCTGCTCCATCACGATGCCAATTTATCCCATCACGGTCACCATAATAACGGATCTGTAAAGCCCCAGAAAGTCCGAGAGATTTAACGGAACACGTGACCTTCGTGAAAATGGAATTTTCGAAGATTTCGTATGTCAAATCCATTATATAATTCCCCGCCACGTACGCATTCGGGAGAACGATTCTATTCTGGGTATAGGTGATCCCGCTAAGGCTCATCTGCCGGCGTGTCCCCCCGGTATAAAAATCCGCTTGGTCCAAGATGGTCCCATC
>MBAA01000223.1:0-2217 GCA_001940655.1 Promethearchaeota archaeon CR_4 | reverse complement strand
CACCTTTCATTCTCCTTTTGGTAAATGATACACCTAACAAGTAAAAAAGAATTGTGGGACGAACCCTATGTCTGTACACGATAGTGAAAAAAATGTCAATTTATATTTATGCACATTTAGTTCACTGTAATTTCCTTACACATTTCAAGTTAGACGAGATACGTTCTTCCAATTAAATCCTGAAAAGCATCTTAAGTAAGAGTGAATAAATTGAAGGTTGTTGAATGGTTTTTGTTCATAACGGTTGTTTCGCTTTCTTACTACCCTTCTTGGATTTGACACCTTCCTCGGATCCTTGTAGATTTATGGATTTAATTCCAGGGGTCTTAATCCGGTCTTTTTCGATACTATAATCCAAGTCCGTTAAACTGGTGAGATCAGATTCCTTATTGCGGGCATCAAACCGGGCAATGGCTCGTGACCGTTGGTGGATGGCGTATGCCATCTGTACGGCTTGTTCAATGGTGTCGGCAGTGGGAATATTGCCATCCTCAAGAGCCTCGAAAATCATGCGGTACCGCTCGAGGCGGGGTACGTAAGCCACAACGGGTTTTTTGTGCATGCGCGCGACGAGACGCACCCGTTCTCCCAGCGCCATCGAGATGAAGGGCGGGTAGGGGAGAATGAGGAGGAGGACGATCTCCACCTTGGGCATCTGCAAGAGAGTATCGAGGGTGTATACGATGTCGTCATCCATCACGGATCCCGTCAAGTCGATGGGATTGTGGTAACTCGCGATGGAGGCAGCAGATGGGTTGATTTTCGTACGCAACAGGGCAACTTCTTCGGGGGTGAACGAAACGAGGTTTAATGCATATTCGTGAAGAAGGTCGGTTGCTAAGACCCCGTGACCACCTGACACGGTTAACACTACGACGTCACCGTGAATGGCACTCATGTAAAACGGCCGTCCCGCTTCCGACAACTCTGTGAAGGTCTTGGTGAAGGAGACGAGTTCTTGCTCGCTCCGAATTTCGAGGATGGAGTATTGTTTGAAGGCAGAAGACCCTATCGCTCCGGAGGTTGCCACCGCTGCCGTATGGGATGCTGCCGCGCGGGCACCTGCATCGGATCGCCCCCCTTTGTAGACCATAATGGTTTTGTTCGTTTTCGCCGCGGAGAGCAAAAAGTCCCGCCCCTCGCCCTCCCCAAATCCCTCCAGGTAGAAGACCATATTCTTGATCTGGGGGTCTCTCGCGAAATATTCCAAGAGGGTGATCTCGTCAATGACCGCCTTATTGCCGATAGACACGGCCCCAGCGATAGCAATCTCCCGCTGGGCGAACTTGGCGAAGAATTGATCGGCAAGTACCCCACCAGATTGACTGACAACCATTATATTTCCCCCAAACTTGGGACGGGTGAACCGCTCCGAAGGGATGAAAAACGTGTCCACGTAAGGCGGGGCGATGATCCCCACGCAGTTTGGGCCAATTAACGCGATGTCATACTTGTACGCGAGTTTGGCCATTTCATCCTCAAGTTCCCGCCCCTTGCCCCCAACTTCGGCGAATCCACCAGACACGACAATCATTGCTGGCACGCCCAATCTCCCCGCCTGCTCGACTAATTCCGGCGTGTGCTCGGCGCGGAGGGCTCCCACCACGAGATCCAGCTTCTCGGGCACGTCTTCGATGCTCTGGAAAATGGGTTGCCCGTCAATAATCCCTCCTTTGGGATTCACCCCGTACACATTTCGCTTCGCCCCCTGCATGAAGTAATTTTTCCGCCAAACTACCGTACCGGGGTTTAACCAGTTGGTAGTAGACACCCCGACCACTGCGATGGCGTTCTTGGGTTTGAAGAGGGTTTCGAGGTTCAAGGGCGTCACCTTTAGTTGTCATATTTTTATTGGGACTAGTTCTAAAAGGATTTACTGGGGTTTAGATTGTTGTTAATTTTGGGTAAGGATAACTATAATATGGGACTCTTGCGCATTGTTTTATTAAGAAAAATGTCACCCAATATCAACTTAAGCTTGGTTGATTATCCACATATAATACCCCCTTCGGGAGTCGTATATCGGGAGTCATATTTTTATGGCTGCTAGTTAAAGAGCGTTTATAATGCTAATTTAAGAAGTCCTAAATAATAATTTTTAAATTATTTGCATAATATGCCATATCCATATTAAAAATTATTAAGAAATGGGTAATATGAATTAATAACAAGGTCGCTTGTGTTTAATTTTTGTCGATGGGAGTCCATTCCATCTTG
>MBAA01000044.1:21545-22786 GCA_001940655.1 Promethearchaeota archaeon CR_4 | reverse complement strand
AGTTCGCCATTAACGGCGCTAGGTGTCCTTGATTGTTGAACCTGTCCGCTGTAAAATTCCCCAAATAGAGTCCACCGTCGATGTCCTTCGGCTCAATTCCATGATCGACAGACTTCACGGCATTGACCCATGCTTCGGCAAAATGATCGGTTAATTGCTTTTCGGGGTAGAACGCGCCAAAGTGCGACATGCCTGCCCCGACCAGTGCAACTTTTCTCATAATTATCACGCGTGATGTTCTCACTTAAGAGGATTCAGGGTTTAATTAAAATTATTCGGCAATATTTGAATCAGTGGTTGTTACTTTTTTTGATACTTGGTCGTTGAGGGCTTCAAATAGATTAATGAGGTCTAATTGATATCCGATAAGAGGTGTTATAGTGACAAATTCCTGCGCGATCTCGATATATCCCAACCGTTCTAATTGCTTTAAATCGTCCAAGACCGTCTGTTTTTTACGTATTTCTTGAATAGAACTTATCGGTACTCGATTTCCATATTTGACCATACAGATAATTGTGGCCAACAAGGTGGCCGGCAAGCGTGGTTTCCCCCCGAAAGGATTCTGGTTTGAAAATTCTGCCATTTCTTGGTGGAATGCGACAAACCAATGATCATTTAGAGGATTCACGCGTACCTGTAACCCCAATGGTTTTACGTAGGTATCAAATTCCATGAGTTTTTTTTGCAGTTCAGCTCTGCCGAGTTTTTCGGGCCAATGTAGTGTTCTTAAAATATCTTCAGCGGGCGCGCCTCGTAAACCCTCGTTAGAGCGCGTCAACATTATCATTAACGCAGTAAATTCATTCAGAACTAACCACCTCCAATCCCTGATTTGAAGGGATGTATCGAACACGCCCATCTTGAATCAAGTGGAGAATTGCCATGAATGTTTCGTAATAATTTTCTGCCTCCGTGTTCCTGCGGAGCAGCTCGACAATGGGAATCTGACTACGAACACTCACTTCAGTAAGAAGATCTTTTTTTAAATCTTCAAACTGTTTTGCAGGCAATAATATTTCATAATTCTCGGGTGGACGTGAAGTTTCAGGGGAGCAAATTACAACTGGGTTATATTGGGGATTTTTTAAACGTCCTAGCGAGGCGAGGAGAAAATTAATTGACAATCCCGGAATTTCGAACTGGGGGATAATAATATGAGAGAAAAACTCGGAACTTTTGTCGAAATCAAACCTTTCTGAAAAGAAGTTGAGGATTTTTTCCGGATCCTCCATCATTTG
>MBAA01000044.1:20840-21531 GCA_001940655.1 Promethearchaeota archaeon CR_4 | reverse complement strand
TCCGTTGTAACTTATCGATTAATAGATTACATCCTAAACCAAAAAGCTGCGCGACTTGGTTCAGAGTTTCAGACGAAGTGCATTCTTTCAATGCCACAAAGAGCGATTTAAGGCCAATACTTTTTAGATCCACCTTGTTCTGTTGGTTATCTGACTCGATCCTTTCCAGTATCCGTGCTACGTCATCCAAACGGCAGAACGCTTCGCTCACTGGCTCACTCCTCCGTTGGAGTTACGTATAGAAGGTGAGGATCTGGGATGATGGTCGATGGGCCATTCGGACCAGCAAGAGCAACGCCTATCACTCGATTGGCTAGCGTAATGAGTCCTTTCGAGGAATCAGGCATCAGCATGATGATTTGGACGCCATTATTAGTTGTTTCCCCGACTAATTTGGACACAACTGCCGAGTTCTTCTTGTCGAGGAACATTTCTGCTTCGTCAAAGATAATAATTGGTGACGGGTTGAAACTTTGGAGTGATAACACTAAATTAATGGCCACCATAGTTCGTTGTCCCCCGCTGAGTGCAGAAATTGGCGTAAGTGGATTGGTCAGGATGCCTGCAGTGATTCCGACTTCCAGAAAAGAAAATTCCCCCTTCAATTGAAGAGCAACTCGATAATTAACCGCATGCTTTTGAAAACGTTCATTCATCCGCTCTTCAAGTTCACCAAGTACGGAGGTTAATT
>MBAA01000044.1:10820-20824 GCA_001940655.1 Promethearchaeota archaeon CR_4 | reverse complement strand
TCGTAATGCTTCAATCACGGTCGCGGCCGCCTGAATTTCCTCCCCTATTTGGCCTCGATGGTCTTGGACTCGTTTTATGCTTTCGAGGATTTCGTCCCGGCGTGCCTCGATGTAATCGTCGACGTCAACGAATCCTGCAAGTAGATCTGTAATATGGTTGAGATCTTCCCGGATTTCATCTACCGGGCGAGCTGGTTCTTGGTCTTTAAGTGATCGATTTGATAACTGTTCCATTATCTTCCTCAATCCTTGTTCAAGCTCGATTATGAGGTCTTCCAGGCGATTTATCTCCGAATGGACTCGATCACTTTGCATTTTCAGGGTGAAGAATCTATCTTCACAATTCTTTTTATCTACTATAGCCTGTGATTTGCGATTCTTAGTCTCTTCAATTTTCTTTTCCAGTTTCGCTATTTCTTTCTCAAATTTTCGCAGATCGTGGAACTTGGTAAGAATCCTGTCGTCATTTTTCTCGATTTCTTCAGAAATTTGGTGTTTTTTCGCTAGAGTCTTTTCCAAATCTATGCGAGCGATTGCAGCTAATTCACTTACCACTTGGAAATCTTGGGAAGTCCCCTCTTTCACTTTCAATAAAGAATTGAGATTATTGAGACATTCTTCAATTTCTGTCGGTAAATCTTTTCCTCGTACTTGCATTTGGAGCACGTCTATTCCAACGTCTTGCTCCATGGATTTCAGATCTCGCTGCAAGCACTCAATGGAAATTTTGGTTTTCAGTCGTGTCTCTTCTAGGCGAGCTTTCTCGGCATTTATGGCGTGATTTTCATTTGAATATTCTTCTTTTTGCTTGCACAATTCCTGCAATCTTGGCAATAATTGGCCAATCTTCTCAAGTCGGTCAAATTTATCTTTCAAGATTTGCAGTTCCGCTGATTCCTTGGTGATTTCTTCTTCAATTTGAGTTAACTGCTTCTGACACGATTCTACTTTTAACCTACACTGCTGAATACTCAGGTGGTCACGTAAATCCTTCGGTGGGCGGGATTCCTCGGCATGCTTGTGGGGAACCAGAATTTCTCCATCCAAAGTCACGCAACGTGCCTTAACTGCAGCATTGTGTAAGTCGAGTCCTACTGAAGTATGTTCAATGACAATTGTATCGTTTACAATCGCTCGGATGACCTTCCGGACATCTTCATCCTCGCCAACATCAATAAGGTCAAATAAATACCCGACCACGCCTTCTTGTTTCGATAAAGGCGGAAATGGGGTCATTGCTATTGATTTTGGGAGGAAGATTTTACAAAAAGCATGGAGATTCTTACGTAATTGCGTGAGAAGTAAGAATGTTTCCCGATTCGGAGCAATGAAGCTATAGAGCGCGGCTTTTCCAAAGATGGATTCGATCGCTCGAGCGTATAGTGGATTAAAATGCATTAATTCTATGAGTGGTCCTTGTACCAACCATCTCCGACGTGCAATTTCTGCCTTAATTTGCCGAATTTCCGGAGGATAAACTGATTCTTTTCCCGCGACTAGTCGTTCGAAGCGACTTAATTCTTCCAAGTGTTTATTTTTCTTCACGCGTAAATCTTGGAGGTAACCTTCCTTGTCAAACAAATCTTTTCGGAGTTTCGAGCGGAACGCTTGAAAATTCTTTTGAAAGTTCTCGCCCCACTTCTCTAAGATCTTATAAATTTGGTCACATTGGTGGTTTGCGTGGGAAATTTTTTCTAATAATTTATCAGATTGAGTGCGAAGCGTGCCTATATTCTCCGATAAACCTGTGAGGTGTTTTCCTTTCTCTTCGAGTTCCGCTTTGATTTGAGCATATCTTTCTTGCCATTCCGAGTAGCTCTTAAGGGCATTTTGAATTTTTTCCCGTTCCTTAATGAGCTCTGTATACTTCGCGTGCATTTCCTCTGCAAGGTTGGAAGTATTGTCGAGTTTTTCTCTTATTTTATTTTCAATTTGTTGCTTTTGGTTGAATAAATCTTGTTTTTCTTTGAGAGCATCATCTATGGTACGCAGAGATTCAACCTTCTCTTGTTTTTCTTGTTCCCATGACTTAATTTCTCCCTCAATAAGTGCGAGGTCTCCTTTAATGCGTCCAGTTTGTTCATATAGTCCATTTAATTCCCCCTCAATAGCTTCAATTGCTTGTGAAGATTTTTCTTCTTGTTCTTGAGCTTCTGTTAATTTCCCTTCAAACAAGACTAGTGTCTCGGTATTCTTGCTCTTCTCTTCTTTGAGGGATTCAATGTCGTTTATGATTTTCTGGCGGTTCGCTATCATCAATTCTTCCTTTAACCGTATCAAATCTAAGAGAATCTCCCGCTTTCTGGTAAGGCGCTCTAATTTTGGGCGTAGAAATTCGAGCTCTACTTCATATGTGCTTTTACGTTGTCCTAATTCCCCAAGTTCTTGCTGCAGGTGCAAGAGGCGATCATTTTCAAACCCAATTTTCTGTCTTATCGGTAAAATTCCCAGACCTTCTTCCAAATAGAGACAAAGGCCGTGTGGGTCCATACTTTTGATGGCATCAATCTTGCCTTGAGACACGAATGCAAAGATGTTGTCCGTGCTATACCCTAAATTGGCAGTAATATTGTCGGTAATGTTTTTCTGAACGGTTTCAAATGTTGAAGACTTGAGACTTTTAATCTCATATGTAATTTTGCCGTTCTGGAAAACCGTGCGTCGGATACAATGAGACTCCTCCCCTTGGACGATATCAAGCTCAACCCGGGCATATTGCTCGCCAAAGCGAATGAAATCTGCCCATTTAGGATACCGACTATCCTTGTCATTTGACCCAAGGGCAAACTTGACGGCTTGAAAAATGGAACTCTTCCCCGATCCATTGGGGCCCACGATAACAGAGAACTGGGGATCTAATTCGACTTCTTGCCTGCTGAAACTTAGGAAATTTTCCATCACAACCTTGTGGATGCGTGGCAGACAAGATTGTCGTTCTAAGTTCATATTACCCCTTCTTGAACACGTTCTGAATAGAATCTACACGTTTTTTCGCGTTAAGCAACCGTATCTTGAGTTTCGCGGGATCTTCGCTCAATAAAATGCCGTAATCCACTAATAACATTCGTTCGATCTCTGTCAAAGCATTAATTGGCGTTCCCTGTAGGAGTTTGTCTAAGATTCCACTCGCGAGGGAAAATTGGCGACTGGCTAAATCTTGAAGGATTTGATCTCCAAAAGTTGTATTTTTGGGAAAAGGGAGGTTCGTATTAGTATCATTAGGCAACATTCGAAATTTCGCGGGATTTTCTCCGAAATCAATAGGAGTTTGATTTATAATTCCTAACTCCCGAATAATTTTGGCTACATCCTTTTCTGTCAACTTTCGTTGTTTGGGGGAATTTCCTAAGTTCAATAAATTCAAGCGGGTTCCCACTTTGTAGAGCTGGTTCAACCAGAACGGGGCGCTCAGCAAATCAGGACTATCCCAAGGGAGTTCGAATTTGACAATCTCGCGTAAAAAGGAGGTCGCTTCCTCGTGGGAAAGGGGAGGAATTGATTCTATGAAATCAAATTGACATGTAATTTTTTGCGGCAAGTGTTGGATATCGTGAATTTCTGCAATGAGGATGGTGGGGGGATCTTTCACGTGATTCTGCCCTAAGATCTGACTTAGAAGGTGTTCCTGAACTGGATCTTGCAATCCCATTACGAGTTCCCCAAAACTTGGCACATAAACGATGGAGGCCCAGCTATGGGGTTCTCCGGAGCCTAATTCAAGAGCCTCTACAAAATGTTGAGAGGATACTACATTCTCCGACAAGATGCGAGATGTGAGTATTTCTATGAATTTCGCATAAAATTGATGCGCTAGGAAAGTAATGCACCGCTTTATGTCTTCCCCCGGGGGGGTTATATATAAGAAATTCCCCCGTGGCAATGGTACTTCATTTTCTTTCACGAATGCGAGGTGATCTTTCACCACGTTCAGGTAACGAATAAGATTCGTAAAGCTTGTACTATAGGGTAACAGTGAAGATGCCGGTTGTAACTGGTCGGGTTCTTTTATGAGAATTAAGCTCCCGAGATCCTCTCCCGTGTCTTCCATCTTCTTCCCGATTTCGGCAGCTTGCATCTCGGGACTCTCTTGGGGATCGGGCATCTTCCAACGACTTTCCTTTACGATCTTTGTCACTCGATAAGTACAATAGGGTTTTGGACGTTATATGCGTTAGCGCACGTATCTGGGAAGTTTTCTGATTGCCGACAAAAACCCCGAGTTCTCTCTTTTGTGCACTTCTTCAATAGCATCTTAGATATTTAAATATCGGATATGGTGTGTCTTAATTCAATAACATTGAAACTCCTTTTTTTAAATTAGAAAAACAAAGATGAAGGAAGCTAAATTTCGAGGCAATTTTATTAGCGGGGTTCTACTTCGGACTTTGGGCGCGAAAGACCCGGAGGGCGTAGTTAATAATTTGAGAAAGCGTCCATCGCCGTTTTTCAGCTGCCGCTAAACTCCATTGATACAGTTCCTTATCTATTTGAGCCGGCACAATGATTTCTCCAGAAATGTCGTGCCCTTGAGCGGCGCCTTGCATGAGCCAAGCTATAGCACCTTGGATAAATAAGCTGTTGTCTCCTGCATCCCAGCCATACTTGGGTGAGAGTGAAGAAAGAATGGAGAGATTTCCGATGGCAAAAATGCGACCTTGGTAATAATTTACTTTGACTGCAACGGGGGCGTTGATAGCTCCCGCCTCCGTCCACTGATCTGCGATGAAGACTTTACGCTGGGTAGTAGTGCTCGTAAAGGCGAGGCCTAGAGTATTCACGTCAGGAGATTGCGTAGCGACAATGTTAATGGTGCACCCTGATGCGTAAAAGACTTTTTGGAGTGTTTTCGTGATCTCGTGGGCGGAAAAGTCCCGAATGAGAATCCGGGTGGGATCCCCTGCATTATAGTCCTGATCAAACACGATGTCATCGTTAAATGTGAAACCAAAATACGAACAGATTGCATTCAAATTCGTTTGAGCGCTCAGGTCTCCTCCCGCATCCCCGAAAATCATCAGACTCTTGCCACTTTTCACGAAATTTAAAATTCCCGAGATTTCCGTGGGGTCGAACAATGACTCTGTGGGATTGCCGATGACTAAAATGTCATTCCCGTCCAATCGCTCCCAAGACAATCCCTTCGAGATCGCGCTGAATTGACACCCGGACCATACCAAGTAATCCGCGAATCGGTTGTAGGTGGATTCTTCCAAGCGCAGGCAGTTCTGGTGACAATAGTCAAAGCACACTTTCATGAGCAAGACCTGGCTATCGCAGAAATGCACGAGTTATGTTTTTATTGCCTGGCAGTATAGAGTATATACTTTCGATGCAATGGTTTGGAAGACATCTGGGACGTTTAATCCCGATTTTGCGCTTGTTTCCCAAAATCCAGATGCGCCCAAGGCATCACTCGCATTCTTCCCCTCCTCAAGGGTAACAACTCGCTCGTCTTGTAAATCAGTTTTATTTGCGAGCACATAAAGCGAGGTTTCACGGGGAAGGTATTTGGAGAAATCTTCTTTCCAATCTTTCAATTCCTCCAATGATCTTCGATTTGTCACGTCATAGACTAAAATAACCGCAGATGCACCCTTGTAGAACGGGGGCCTAACGAACGAAAAGTGAGCTTGACCTGCGAGGTCCCAAATTTGGAGTCTGCAAAGCTCCCCGTCTAATAACTTGACCTCGGCTATTGCAAAATTAGAGCCGATGGTCATTACATAGTTCTCGTTGAATTTATGCTGCGTGTAACGTAAAACAAGCGAGGTCTTCCCCACCGCACCATTACCGACAACAACCACTTTGAAGATGTAACCTTTACGCATCATAGGTTGGAATCGCTCGTACTTGTTATAGCATTAATTATGGAAAACTCAGAATACAATTGGGTACTCAGTCTTAAATAGATTAGGCTCAGTTCTTACAAACCTCGAAATCCTTCCAAAAATGACGGATTGTCCATCATCGCGGATCTGATGGTTCTAAAACCTTCTACCTCACAGGATGATAGGTCCAACCTAGAATTGGTAATCATCACTCGTGTATTTTCCAAGTTAAGAGAAGTTGCTAATGGAGTCAAATTTTACGATATATGGGTTTTTCAAAAGCTAGTTGCTTCTATATTGTTTTAACACGCGGAATTGCTTCAAGAAGTGGAGTACACAAAGTAGACACTTAAAAATATAACTCCTTTTTTAATTTTCTCCCGTTTTACCAGAACAAAGGCCGTTAGTGGTATGCAAAATGAAAAAACAGTATTTGGAAAGGGATTTTCGTGGCGATGACACGTAAAACTAACGAGTGAAACAGGCAGAGAAAAAGGAGTTAGGAAGCCTGTATAGAGGCTGCAAAGTCCAGAGGGGGAGGAGAGGGAGGAGGGCGAAATCTTTACGACCAAAATTTCGTTAAAAACGGACCGCAGCTGGCTCCCAGACTTCCATACTTCCATGTTAGTTAAGCATCACTCGCTATAAAAAACTTTGCCACATGAAAATAAAGTCGAGCCTTATCAAAAGAATCACTTGCAATAATGTATTCCTTAAATTCAATATTTCACGTGGCGTCTACTTATTTTCTGATGTTCTACATCTCACAGATTTTATCCAATTCGTGCTAATCGAGAACGAGCCCCTTAAATTCGACACGGCGTTAGAGTGAATTATTTCCCATCTATTCAAAGGTTATCACGCCCTATGACGTATAAAATCGGTATTATTGGAGCTTCAGGTTACACGGGAATCGAACTAATCCGGATTCTCAAAAGACACTCTGAACTGAATCTTGTTGCCACAGCGGCTTTGGAAACGGGGCAAAACCTCTCCGACATCATTCCATGTCCTTTTGACGTACCATTAGTATCTGCGGAAGATGCGTTAAATTCAGGTCTTGATGCGGCATTTTGCGCATTACCATCTGGCGCATCAATGAAGTTGGTGCAGCAACTCCACGAACAAGGTGTTAAGGTTGTTGATTTTAGTGCGGACTTTCGTTTGAAAGACGTGGCGACTTATGAGAAATACTACAAGATCAAGCATACAGTCCCCCACCTACTCGAGGAGGCTGTATACGGTTTACCTGAGCTTTACCGCAAAAGTATCGCAAAAGCGAACATAATCGCAAACCCTGGTTGCTATCCAACGACCATTCTACTGGGACTCTTCCCATTGATCAACAATGGAGATATCGACCTCCAAGATATCATCATCGATGCCAAATCGGGAGTCTCCGGTGCAGGGCGCAAGCTGGAAAATAATTTGCTCTTTTGCGAAGCGAATGAGAATGTTACCCCGTATAACATTGGTCACGTGCACCGCCACCTGAGCGAGATTGAAGACCAACTTTCCCAACTCGCAGGAAAATCCGTGAGCGTCATATTCTCCCCCCACTTGCTCCCTCTGAATCAGGGAATGTTATCCACTATCTATGTCAAGCTCCGAAAATCCGCCAATTTTCAGGATATTTACCAAAAATACGTCAATCAATACCAGTCGGAACCATTCGTAAAAATTCTCCCTCAAGGGAAGCTTGCGAGTGTCCACTACGTAGCGCATACCAATTTCTGTTACATTTCGCTGACGATTGTACCAGAGAAAAACTTGCTCATTATTGTATCTACCATCGATAACTTGATCAAGGGTGCTTCTGGTCAAGCGGTTCAAAATATGAACATTATGTTAGGTTTGCCAGAAACGATGGGATTGTTATAAAAGGGAAAATCTATGGGATCCTCGGATAAAAATGCCATGAAAAAGATTAGTTATCTGATGGCAGGACGTGCGGTAATTAAAATTGGTGGGAATGAAATTGATGATTTTTCCTTTTTAGAACAGTTCATTACACTCGTGAAGGGAATGCCGGTGCTGCCTCTCATTGTACACGGCGGTGGGAAGGAAATTACAGACTTACTCTCCCAATTGGGCATCAAATCGGAGAAAATTCAAGGATTACGCGTCACAGATGCTACAGGATTACGTGTTACTGAAATGATCCTCTCGGGATTAGTCAATAAACGCCTGGTGAAAATGCTGGTAATGGCGGATTTAGAGGCCATCGGCATCAGCGGGGTTGATGCTCGCCTCTTCCAGGCGCAAAAACTCTGTATCGAAGGAGGAGACCTTGGATGTGTGGGGACAATTATTGGTGTAAATACCCATATGGTCGAACAACTATTAATCGAAGGATTCTTGCCCGTGATCTCGCCTATCTCCATCGGTATAGACGGACAGGTCTACAATGTAAATGCAGATTCCGCTGCCCAAGCGCTTGCAGAGGCTCTTCAAGTTGAAAGACTTGTCTTCATCACCGATGTTCCGGGTGTGAAGATTGGGGGGAAATTCCAGGAAATGCTTAACACCAAAGATGTTGAAAAGAATATCCAGTCTGGGGAAATATACGGCGGTATGATTCCTAAAGTCAGGGCTGCGTTGCAGGCAGTGCAAAAAGGCGTTGGATCTGTTGTAATAACCAATGCCCAAAATTTCATTGCCGGCAAAGGTACGATTATCCAAAATAAATGAAAACAAGGTTGATTTTCACAATGAATAAGCAGGAAATTATAATGGCTACGAAAACATACATCGCGAATACATATGGCCGCACAGATTTCGTGCTGGATCACGGTGAAGGGGTCTACTTGTACGATACAGAAGGTAACCAGTACATCGATTGTTTGGCTGGTATCGCTGTGAACGCCCTAGGATACGGCAATAAAGCAGTCGTTGACGCACTTGCTACTCAGGCGATGAAGCTCATCCACGTTTCAAACCTGTACCACACGGAGGCACAGGTTAAGCTAGCCAAGATGCTTGTAGACCACAGTTTCGCGAAAAAGGTGTTCTTCTGCAATTCGGGGACGGAAGCCATTGAAGCGTGCCTCAAATTCTCCCGTGCAAGAGCGAAGAAAATCGCCCCAGATAACCCAAATAAGTACGAGATCGTCGCTTTCAACGGGTCCTTCCACGGACGCACGATGGGCGCCCTCTCCGTGACTTCGCGCGAGAAATATCGCCTACCGTTTTTGCCGCTGTTACCCGGGGTAAAATTCGTAGACTTCAAGGACGTGGAAGCCGTGAAGTCTGCCGTGACAAAAAACACATGCGCAGTGATAGTGGAACCCCTTCAAGGTGAGGGAGGTGTAAATGTTGGCTCCACGGAATTCCTCAAAACTCTTCGCGATTTAACCACCGCAAACGGTGCAAGTCTCATCTTTGACGAGGTTCAATGTGGCCTAGGTCGCACGGGGAAATTATTCGCCTATGAACATTTCGGCGTAACTCCAGACCTCATGGCCTTGGCCAAACCTCTCGGGGGTGGGTTCCCGATAGGAGCAGCTTGTATAACTGATGAAGTGGCTGACGTCCTCCACCCGGGAGACCATGCTAGCACCTTTGGAGCAAATCCTGCCATTTGCGCTGCTGGACTCATAGTACTCCAGCAACTTCTCGCTCCGGGCTTCCTCGAAAATGTCACCGAAGTAGGCAACTTCTTCCGGACACAATTCAAAAAAGCTGCGGAACACCTCCCCACAATTAAAGAGGTCCGGGGTCTAGGACAGCTTACTGGTGTTGAACTTGGCCTCAAAGCGCAGGACATTGTAAATGAAGGATTCAAGCACGGCCTCATTCTTGGCGTTGCTGGTGACTTTGTCCTCCGTCTTGCCCCCCCGCTCATTATGAAGAAAGACCAAGCGACCACGGTAATGGGGAAATTAATTCCAATTATGGAAGGATTAACAAAAAAATGACCGCATACATGTTGCATGTCCGACAAGCGAAGATCCGCGATGTCCCCCGCATACTAGATCTCGTCAACGGGTTTGCCCGAGAGGGTTTGATGTTGTCTCGTGGACCCCAGGTCGTCTTTGAGGATATTCGGGATTTTGTAGTGCTTGTAGACAGGGAAGAGGTGGTACATGGAACAGGTGCGTTTCACGTGTATTGGGACGATGTGGGGGAGATTCGTTCCGTTGCCATTGAACGCGATCTACAACACAAAGGGTATGG
>MBAA01000044.1:10286-10749 GCA_001940655.1 Promethearchaeota archaeon CR_4 | reverse complement strand
ATGTTCCTAGCTTCTTCAAAAAACTGGGATTTCACACGGTTCGCAAAGAGGATCTTCCCCAAAAGATGTACGCGGAATGTGCCAATTGCCCCAAATATTTCTTCTGTGATGAAATCGCGATGCTACTTGAATTTCCCAAACTTCCGTGAACCTCATGCCCCAAATTACCAAAATCAAGAATGCCTCCCTCACCTCCGTGCCGGGTATCCGTGCCACGGGAGTACATTGTGGCATAAAACCCGATCCAAACTTACTCGATCTCGCGGTCATCGTGTTAGACACGCCTACTGCGACTGCAGCCGTTTTTACAACGAACCACTTCAAATCCGCACACATACTACACGACCAAGAAATCTTACAAAAACACTCGCAGGAGATTAGGGGACTTGTCATCAACAGTGGGTGTGCAAATGCTTGTACAGGAGACCAAGGCGTGCAAAATGCCCGCGCGACAGCCGAAACC
>MBAA01000044.1:8616-10254 GCA_001940655.1 Promethearchaeota archaeon CR_4 | reverse complement strand
GGTGCTCGTGATGTCTACAGGAACCATTGGTGTGCAACTTCCCATTGACAAAGTCACTGCGGGTATAATACATGCCGTCAAAGAATTAACCCCAACCGGTGGACACCTTGCAGAACGCGCTATAATGACCACGGATACCAAACCAAAGGAAGCTGGCGTGCGTGTTCACCTGCCAAGTGGGGGGATTATCACGATTGCAGGAATGGTGAAGGGCGCAGGTATGATTCACCCTAATATGGCTACCTTACTCTCTATCATTGCCACCGATGCCCGTGTGGTGCCTGAGTTACTGCAAGATGTCGTCGAGAAAGTCGCAAATGTCAGTTTCAACCGCATCACGGTTGATGGAGACACCAGCACCAACGATACACTCCTCTTGCTTGCAAACGGTGTAACTACTGCTCCTAACATCTCAATGGATGATCCTGAAGATTTACTCTGGTTCACCAAGGGAGTGAAAAAAGTTGCCCGCATTCTCGCGCGAAAAGTCGTGATGGACGGCGAGGGAGCCTCTAAATTCATTGAAATTCGCGTGCAAGGGGCACGTACGGATCAAGACGCACTCCGGGCTGCTAAAGCAATTGGAAATTCCAATCTTGTCAAAACTGCGTTTTTTGGCGAGGATCCAAATTGGGGTAGAATAATTGCTGCGGTAGGATACAGTGGGATTGAAGTGGACCCTCAGAAACCTGACCTCTTCTTTCTTGGTGCTAAGGGAAAGAAACTCCAACTCGTTGCCGCAGGCTCTCCCCTCAACTATGACGAGCAGGAAGCCCATCTTATGCTTACTGCCCGGAAAGTAGGTGTATTGGTCGATTTACACCTCGGACACGGGAAAGCCGTGACTTGGGCTAGCGATTTGTCGTACGATTATGTTAAAATCAACGCCCATTATCGCACGTAAGACAATCTTTTTTATAAGTAGCACCCTTCTATCAAGCTAATCAAATAGGTGTCGCATACATGTTACCACGGAATAGCCAAGGACTTGGGTACGACCGGGCCATTTCAACCTTCTCCCCCGAAGGGCGATTGTTCCAAGTAGAATATGCTCTCGAGGCAGTTCGCCGCGGGACATTAGCAGTGGGCGTCAAGTGCCCGAGTGGGGCAGTGATTGTGGTTCAAAAGAAGCTCCCTTCTCCCCTTATGGACCCCGAGACGATCAACAAGATTTACCCGTTAGACCAGCATATGGGATGTGCTATCTCGGGATTACATGCTGATGCTCGAATCCTCGTGGATTACGCGCGAGTACAAGCCCAGATTCACCGCTTGACATATGATGAACCTATGCGACTCCACAGCCTGATCAAGAAATTGGCCGATGTGGCACAATTTTATACCCAACATGCCGCCGCTCGCCCCTTCGGGTGTGCGCTCCTCGCAATTTCAGTGGACGCAGACGGCCCCACTCTATTTACGACTGATCCAAGCGGTACTTATCGCACGTGGAAAGCTGCAGGGATGGGTGAAAATGAAACCGCCGCCCGCGATTACATGGCGAAAAATTACAAGGAAGATATGACCCTTGAAGCAATCGAAATATTGGCCTGTAAAGCACTCCTCTCCACGCTTGAGGAAGGATTTGACAAGAATAAATTAGAGATCGCCCTCGTCAGCAAGGATGAGAAAAAGTTC
>MBAA01000044.1:8227-8556 GCA_001940655.1 Promethearchaeota archaeon CR_4 | reverse complement strand
CTTTTTTTGATCCTTTTTTGACTAATTAGTGTATAGCGTAGATTAGGTTTGACCGTTGCCTCGGGATGAGGATGTATGAAAAAAGGTATTAGAGGGAAATGATTCCATTTTGCGTACTTATGAATCATTTTATCTGGAGAATTGCATTTCATCAATAATCATAAGAGTGTCGTTTTATCACGGAGACCTCCCTATGAGTAAAACAGAGTGCGTGCCCAATATCATTATCAATGCTAACTATTGCAAGGGGTGTGGGTTATGCGTGAAAGTTTGCCCCGCCAACGTCTTGAAATTATCGGCAAAGCTCAGTGAGAAAGGCTACAATCTCC
>MBAA01000044.1:6530-8181 GCA_001940655.1 Promethearchaeota archaeon CR_4 | reverse complement strand
TTTCATTTGCCCCGATCTAGCCATTGACGTTTTTGATTCTATTCGGAGGGAACAAAGTAAATGGAGCTAAACTTAGAAGGACCAGTTAATGACCCAGAGAGTCCCCCCATCACGCTCGATGAAATAGTTGGCAAGAAAACAAAATTTGCTACGGGGAATGAAGCAATGGTCTGGGGCGCACTCTACGCCGGTTGTCGTGTTTATGCGGGCTACCCTATCACGCCCGCAACGGAGATTATGGAAGGGATGGCGAAGTACCTCCCATTACTCGACGGCCTCTTCTTACAGATGGAAGACGAGATCGCCGCGATCTCCACGATTATCAGTGCAAGTTGGTCTGGTTACCGCACGATGACCGCGACTTCAGGGCCCGGGTTCTCTCTTATGCAGGAAAATATCGGGTATGCCGTGATGACAGAGACCCCCTGTGTCATCGTGGACGCCATGCGCTCTGGGCCTTCCACGGGACAACCCACTATGCCTGCTCAAGGTGATTTCAACCAAGCACGGTGGGGATCGCACGGCGATCAAACCCGCTTAGTGTTAGCCCCGAGCACCGTGCAAGAATGCTTTGACGTGATGATCTCCGCCTTCAATTATGCTGACAAGTATCGGGTGCCCGTTATCGTGCTCTCGGATGCAGCTTTAGCCCACCTACGGGAAAAATTGGTGCTTCCTGAACCAAACCAAGTCCACATTGTTCCTCGGCCGAAAGTGACAATCAAAAAGGAAAATTACCATCCTTTCCGGACGGGGTACTCCAGGGCAAGTAAAGTTCCGGAAATGGATACTTGGGGAGATGCTTATTCAACGCACCTGACAGGATTAACCCATGACATTCTTGGACACCCTAGCACGCAAAACGCTAAGGTTCACCGTGACCTCGTGCAGCGTTTTTACGACAAACTCCTCGACCATCGCGAGGACATCACCATCTATGAGGAATATCAAACGAAAGATTGCGACATCATGCTTGTGAGCTATGGTATCACCGCTCGATCATGTAAAGAGGCAGTGGATATTGCTCGTGTAGCGGGAAAAAATGTCGGTTTGCTGAAGCTTATCACGCTCTGGCCTTTCCCTAAGGACGTGATCCGACACTATGCTAAACGGGTGGAGAAGATCGTAGTCGTGGAACTCGCCGTTGGCCAGCTCGTGCACAAAGTCATCGAATACGTGGGAGGCAAGTGTGATGTCCAACTCGTGAACAAAATCGGCGGGAAGCTGATCTCCCCAGAGGATATATTAGAACAACAAATCCCGAAAAAGGAGATGGCCTGATATGGTGCCAAATGCGCCCATGAAATCTCCCAAGAGGGGGAAGAGAGTTCCCTCCAACGCAGAATTGCGGGAAAAATACCTGAAGACTGATATGCTCCCCACGATCTTCTGTCCAGGGTGTGGCATTGGTATAGCAATGAATTCTATGATCCGCGCATTTGAAGAGCTTGACCTCGACATGAAAAAGGTAGTAATCGTCTCCGGCATTGGATGCTCCGCTCGCGTGCCAGGGTATCTCAATATGGACTCGATTCATACCACTCACGGGCGGGCCCTTGCTTTTGCCACGGGCATCAAGCTGTCCAAACCAGAGCTGAACGTCATTGTTTTTTCGGGTGATGGTGATCTCGTTAGTATCGGGGGCAATCAT
>MBAA01000044.1:1302-6466 GCA_001940655.1 Promethearchaeota archaeon CR_4 | reverse complement strand
TTTCCCTCGTGGAAGTTTTGTCCCCGTGCCCCACCAATTATGGTAAACGCAATAAGATGAGCGAACCCTCCCAGTTTATGGATTACTACAAAGATACCACGTATCTTTACGACCCTACGAAAGCTTGTGAAACCGATGATAGCGTCAATTCCTTCCTTATGCCTGCCAATCCAAAAAAAATCGCCGTTGGTGAATTCACCCGTCGGGTACGACCGGATTATTTTGAAAATTACAAATTATTGGCGCGGGAGGCCAAAGCTCGCTTTCGGGCAACCCAAAAAGCAGGCGGTAATGAGGAATGAACCCCGAAAAAATGGAGACCATTGGTCGGGTAATTCAATCCTTCCGACAGCGTGATAATGTTGGCATCAAAATTGCTGGTTCAGGAGGTCAAGGCGTGATCCTTGCTGGAAATATTCTCGGTGCCGCTTCCATGAACGCCAATTTCAATGCCTCGCAAATGCAGAGTTACGATGCTGCAACCCGTGGAACATCCGTTTCCTCGGACGTCATTATCTCCCGCAAAGGTGTGTTAAACTATCCGGTAATTAAGAAGGCCGACCTTCTAGTCACGTTCACCCAAACAACTTTTGATACTCTGCAACGGAAAGTGAAACCCAACGGGATCATCCTCGCGGACGAGGATTTAGTCGAACGAACGGTCTCGAAGGTTCTGGTTTTGAAATTGCCTGCGACTCGTATCGCTCAGGATGAAATCAAGAGCAAAGTGGTAGCGAACTTGGTAATGCTCGGGGGAATTGTTCATCTGCTCGGATTTCTCCCGCTTCAAGCAGTGGAGAAAGCGATGAAGGAGATCCTGTCTGAACATTTCTACAAATTGAATATGAAAGCGTTCTCGTCTGGTGTGACGCGAGCATCCGAAATTTTTGCTATTGATACCACTACCTCCTCCCCTGCTTCATCTAAAGGTGATTCGTCCCGCTTTGATGATTAATCTTCAAAAATATTAGCAGGTTTTCTTCTGACCGCAGTTCTATGAGTGAAAATTAGAGAAAATATTATTGCAACTTTCTATTTGTGGAACAGCGTTTAGAAAAATTCTTCGTCTGGCTCTTCCTTAAGAATGCCGGCCTTCTTCAGAGCATCCTCGACCGTGTCACGAGCCTTCTTTACAGTCCCATTGTCCTTCAGTTTCAGAGAATCGAGCACGGAGTCTGTAAATTCAAACAACTTTTTCGTGGCCTGATTCGAGAACTCTTCGACCTTGTCTTTTGCATCATCAAAAAACTTTGAGCCCGATTCGCCGAATACTTTACCCACGAGATCCCGGAGACCTTTGCTGACCTCGTCCATCATCGTTTTCTTGTCTCCCGGTTTCTTCTCATCTGTGGCCGGGCCCTTTTTCGCGTCTTTGGGGTTTGTCATATTTCGTTCACATTCTGTGAGACTTCTTTTCTATTGCATCTTATGCAGATTTGAAAGATTATCGCAGTGTGCGTTTTAAACTTTCCTCGAATGTTCTTATGACAATGAATGGGGGGATAAAAAGGAATATTAAATATTTAATAAAATAGAAATAGGTTATTTAGGAGCGACCTTCAAACTTCTAGAACTTTTAGATGAATTTTAATTTCAAAATCTTTATTTGGACGAAAATCATTACCCTGTGATGATAAACACCGCTCGCATTTGCAGTTTGGGAAATGAAATCCAATGGATATTATTATGAATGGACATTGTTCAAAATAATCTTCGAATTATTGAGCATGCTAGAGGTATCCTAAATAAGCAGGGATAAAAAAAAATGGCGCCCTTAAATAGTGGTTAGCCGAAGAAAGTAATTTATACCAGTTTCTCTAAACTACCTTTAAGTGCGTGCGATAGAAATTTTCCCGCATTGGCGAATTGAAAAGATTATTCCGCCGTGGGATTTAAAACCCGCGAAATTCCTTTTCATCCCGTGCAGAAATGGCACCCCGATGAGCGGGTACCATTTACGGCGCCTCCTGTTAATATTGAACAAAGTGGTGAAATAAATGTCAATGATGAAAATTGTTACCTGTAACCTACCAGAGCCTTTCATTTCCGCTATGGAAAAACTAATTTCGGAATATGGACTTTATCCGTCCCGGTCCGAGCTCATTCGCGTTGCTGTACGCGAGTTTTTGATTCGCGAGTTAAAAGTACTCGATAAATTTGAAGAATATGCCGAACCCAACCCTGAAATTGACAAGGCCCCCAAACGGATGCAAAATATCGATATGAGGACCATTCGGAACTTTCATAGCATCCATACGGTGAAAAAGTAACTCTTTTTCACTCTTTTTTAAATCCCGTCGGAGTTAGTCCGCTTTCTATAAAAAAGTACTTCTTTAAAAAAATGAACACTTTTCAAAAAAAGCCTTTTTTTTTTATTTTGATTGTTAATGGGAGTCAATAACTATTTTTTTCATAATCTCCAAAAGTAATCTTTCCATATACCACCTTCCTTGGAATTGGACCCCTATTGAAAATAGGATCCTCGAACGATATTGGAAAAAAGATTAGACTTGGAGATTATGTTTTTTTGTTATGAAAATAAATATATTAAATTTTCATAGTTGGTATAGACTCAATTAGAAAAAATTTCCGCTTAATTAGACTTTTAGAGAACGCCTTCACGCTTGAGCAACTTCCGGACGTCTCCCGGATCCGCATTAAACAACTCGCTGACAACAGTTATAGAAACGTCTTCGGTCATTCCAGCTGCGCGATAATCTTGGTAAAGTTGCACCCACGTGGCTTTGTTGTTGTTGTATTCATCAGGGTGATCCTGTGCGAGGTGGGCCCAGTAGGGCCTATTGAGCATTTTCCCGCAGTAGGGGCATCTCCTTTTTTCGTCCACGAGTGGCATCCTCACCAAACGGTTGCTAAAACGCCATTTGATTGTACTTGGTTGGTTACGTTTTTAAAAAGACTTTCTATACAATGGGAAACTGACTTCATGAATCTGCTAACTTTGGATGGGGTATGATTTGGCAATTTCACCCGCGTAATACCGAAACACGGAGACTGTTTTACCGAGGTTCTTGATAGAGCGGGATGCGCCAATCAGGAAGAAACGGCCTGCCGCAGCAAAAAGCAGGAACGCATTAGTGCCCCGAAGCACAACTTCGAGTAAATTATTATAACCAAGTTTGTTGACCGCATCGTTACCCGCTTGGAGGATGACCGCACTCATGGCCGAGAGGATGTCGGGATTTATGTCAAATCCAGGGACTGCCGAGAAAGCCAACCGCATCCCCTCACGGGTAACGAGAGCAAGGGCTTCTAAATCCGTGTGTTGGGTAATTCCGGCGAGGTATTGAGCGAGGGTATTGGCCTCGGCTTCGGTGAGTTGGGACATATTCCGTCAGTCCATTATTATAACAAGTTACTTTTTTTTCTTTTTGACTTCTTCCTTTTTTTCCACGCGGATACCAAATGCTTTTTTCAGGTCTTGAGGGCCCATTTTCGCGAGATGATCCTTCAAACTCACGGTCTGTACTTCCGATGCGGGTTCCCCGGGTTCCTCAGGGAGAGGGGGTACTATTTCGGGGGGCAATTTTGGAGGGGGTGGTCGTTTTTTGGAAGAAGCAGAACTCGCCGCTGTAGCAGGCGCGGAGGCCTTGGCGGGTGCTGCGGTAGGGGTAGCTGAGGCCTTTCCGGGCCTAGCAATCGCTGCAGTTGCAGTTGGTTGTGCAGCCGCAGGTGGTAATGCAGGGATAGGCTTTGATGATGAGAGAACTCCAGAACGGGCGGCTGCAGGAAATCTATCAGCCGCCCCCTTCACTTTTTTTAGAAACTCAATCGCTAAAACTTTCCCGTTTTCACATAAGACCCGGGGGGCGTAACCTTCGGCGAAAAAGACGCCTTCGGGCAAGGATCCAATGGGTTCCATTTCCTTTTTGACCACGCGCTGGCCTAAAAACGCGGTGGCTTTTTCAACGATGCTGAAGGTTTGGGAACCGATAATCACCATTTCTCGTTCGTAACCTGCAGGGGTTTCTAAGCCAGTCAACGTTTCCATAATCTTTGTGTAATCTGCGGGGGGCGCAGACTTGGCAATGGGGCCTTTGACATCCTCTCCCGTGTAAAGAGGGCCAACATTTTGGACGGATGTTGTGTATGGTTTTGCTGCAGGAGATGAAGCAGGGGCCGCTGCCTGAGCGCTAGAGGATCCAGAGGGAATGGGCGCGGTGGGAATCTTTTCCGGTTTGTTGAAGTCCATGTCCTTGAGGAATTTTGGTCCTTCGCCTTCCTCGCGAATTTCTTTTGCATATCCCGGTACGGGGACATTCTTAAGGCAAGCCTTAAAGTCATCAGGTTCCTCGCCCTCGTCCACGGGTTCAACTTTATAGCTCAACCCGACTTGGCCACGGACGTCCTGGGATTTTTTAGCACCGATGAACTTTGAGCGAATGCGTGAGTTTTTTCCTTTCCACAAGAAGCACTTGTGCGAAAGATCGTCCACAATGATGAAGACTTCATTTGTGTCGAGAAATTCGCCTACGGACTTTTTCCCGCCGATCCCAAGCTCTTTCGTTTCTCCAGTGGCCTCGACGATGAATATTTGCACCACGATAAATCACTCCGTTTGGTTGATGGGGCGATGAGAGCTTGTTAATATAATAACATCGGTTTGTTCCTTAGTATCTATAACATAATACTCTCTATATATAAATTTTTGAAAAGAGCGGGGTTGAAGGGGATGTCGTTTGATTTCACATCACCACACAGAGTGCAAGTGCTAATATCATTACATCTTCACAATTACAAATCCATGTCATCGAAATAGGATAGAAACAACTGTTGGAAATCAAGAGGGAAGCTTTTTCTCGTCAAAATTATAATCGCGAGAGTAAAACGGTAAATATCTGCTCTACGATCTGCGTGAACTCGGTTGGATTCGTGAGATCGGCCGCGAAGTAGGGCAATGAATCGTGAGCAGCAATCCAACGAAAAATTTCATTCAGATAAGAAGGCGAAGGTGCATCCCCTTGTTTGAATGAGACTCCTACGAGAACTTGGGGAGGACATGTACCGATTTCCCCTTCGATCTCTTTTAGGAATCCTTCAAGCTGGGAAAGAGTATCTTGGTGGGAATCGGTCAAATTAAATGTTAAAATGATTCCGCGGGCAGAGGAAAAAAAGTGGCGGCGCAAGTCCACAAATTCCGGGTCAT
>MBAA01000044.1:0-1031 GCA_001940655.1 Promethearchaeota archaeon CR_4 | reverse complement strand
CAAGGGATGCGGCTTGAGTCAACACAATATTTTTTCGTTTCTCAAGGTCTGAGGGAGGAGGCATTTCCACACCCGTCAAAGCGAGGAATTCACCCGCGTGTGGTGTGAATACCGCATCACGACTTTCGGTTGGTGAGAAATGACCTTTAGCGTGTTTAAGAGCATCTGCATCGATGACAAATGGTTTTTGCGCCTTTACGAGCAATTTAAAAATGTCTTGGTTTGCTAATTGAGTATCTTCCGCGTTGCCCGTCCCTGGACCAAGCACTACCGCATCAGCCCACTGTATCATTGGTTCTAATAGCGAACCGTGAGTGGATACGAGATGATCTCCTGGCAAACTAGTTACCATAAGGGTCGGCGAGTAACTCCGGATCGTGCTGGCCACCACCTCAGGCGCAGCAACGCGCACGAGATCCACCCCCAATATTTGAGAACTCAACGCCGCGAGAGAAGGTGCCCCAGAAAAATCTTTGCTACCGCCGATGACCAACACTTTTCCATTTAATCCCTTGTGGGTAAATTTGTCCCGGCGCAAGATCGCAGCTTCCACGTCTCCAGGGCCCACATACAGACTTGCCTCGAGCGGGATGCCAATCTCGGTTACCACGAGTTCCTTGACATATTTCGTGCCTACCTTCAAACCGAGTTTCGCCCGATGGAATGTCACGCACAAGTCTGCTTCAATCGCATTGTCCGGTACTTCACCAGTGTTGGGATTCAGACCAGAGGGTAGGTCCACCGCCACTTTTAATCCTATGAGTTTGTTAAAAAGCGGAATTGCTGTAGCATAGGGTTCCCGGAGTTTTCCTTGCACGCCGGTACCGAGCATCGCGTCCACGAGGATGTCCTTGTCGTTAAGCTTGGTTTGAAATCCTTTCAGCTCTTTCGAGTCCATAATCACTACGCATTTTATGGACACGAGATTTTTTATAATTGCCCAATTCTCCCGACTCTCCTCGGTACGGATTCGTTCGGGGGAACCAAGCAGAAAAACTTCAACTTGGGCGCCTTCCGCGGCCAAATGTCGC
>MBAA01000164.1:55951-56640 GCA_001940655.1 Promethearchaeota archaeon CR_4 | reverse complement strand
CCAGGCCGAAGGCACGTGCAAGATCTGCGGGCGCATTTTACTGTTCTAAATTCTCTTTCCGTACCAATCTCCGCTTCCTCGCAGATTACGAAAAAGGTGAAAGCAAGGATCTTTAATCCGACACGTGAAGGCACTTCGAGGAAGGGGGCAAAAATCACGAAGAAAAAGGATGGATCATCTCAACGTTACGCTAGGTGTGAAGAAGAGCCTCCATATTTTTTATAGAACATCTTCCGAGGGAATAATTGCGCGTGGAAGGCGAGCGATGCAACAACCACGGAGGGGCTAATCCGCAAAAAAAGGGGGATTGGTTAGAGGTAATCGTCGTCATCGACCGGCGTGTGGGCATCCTCGTCACTGAGGTACACCCCATCGAATACTTCCTCGGGGTCGGTGTAGTCGAACACCCACTCGCCCGTGGGTTCGAGGGGGCCGCCACACCGCGTGCAATGCACGAATGAGGGCGGGTACCCCATCTCGCATTTCGGGCACCACCGCAGATGGCTATCACACTTGCCACCGCAATACGGGCAGAACTTGCCGTTGTCGACCGACCGGTGGCAGCTCGGGCACTCGAGGAGGTGGTGCCCCGCCGCCACCCGCGCGACCTCCTTGACGTGATCCTCGATTCGCTCGAGCTCCCAGTCGTGTCCGAGGGTGACCCGCCCGGCATAGGGCATCACTTTAAT
>MBAA01000164.1:54075-55924 GCA_001940655.1 Promethearchaeota archaeon CR_4 | reverse complement strand
CTGCTCCACCGCATCGTGCCCGGCGTGGAAATCCACGAGGATGCCGAGCCCCAGCGCGTACATTGTGCCGAAATAATCGTTTGTCGGGGCCAGCACTTCCGTAGCCCCGATGCGGGCGCACAACGCCAAGAATGCCGCGAAATTGCCTTCCGAGAACTTTCCGTCCAAATCGCCATACAAGTGAATGGTTGGCATGCCCGTAGTCGGGGAGCCGACCTATATAAAGCACGACAATTGGGGAGTGGGTCAAAGTTCTTCGTTAAATTGATATTGCGGATCGAAATCCAATCGCAAGAAATAGCTATAAAATTCCAATTAGAGATTGTCTCGAAACCGCTATTTTCGAAAAGATCCTCCATCCGATTGACGAACTGTTCAGAAAAGATCTACCCCATCGCCTTGAGGTGTATCAAACGGATGATCATGGAGAGAACGGAGGTAGCGGTATCTGGTTCCGCATTCTGCCCGAATTTTCATCCCGGAAGAAAGAAAAATAGACGAGAAAAACAAAAAGGCACTGGAGCATCATTCCAAATGCAAAACCCATAGATAGAATTTCGAGTGAGATACTCGGTGGTGTGGTGAATTCTTGACTAACAAGCGAGAACGCGAAGACTAGGAAGGGGCCAAGTATACAGCAGATGATTGTGTACTTTCTATACCACTCCTTTGGATTATGATAAAATAACCAAGTGTCATACATTCGATTAGAATAATTCCACGTCATAGTTGGTACATCTTTGACCCAAGGATTGCTGTCTAAAGCGCTTGAGGTTGACGCACAAGAAAGCCCGAAGATTCCAAGAAAGGCGACCAGATTCAGGAGGAAAAAGATCAACGTCGCGCTGGTGCGGGACAACATCTGGATTTGCCCCGTTCCTTCACAGATCTCACACGGCAAAACACCGGTTCCATTACAAGTGGGACACGTGCCGACATCCCAGAAAAATCCTGAACCATGACAGCTAAAACATGGAACTAATCCATCGCCATCACATTCTGGACAAGACGTCATATATGTGGCATCCTCGATGAGAAAACTAATCATAAAGATGCTGGAAAAAAGGATTAAAATCGCAAGTCCTCTTTTTTGTTTTCCACTTAGGTCTTCGCCCGCTCTTGAGTGGGTTCCTGAACCGCTTCGCATTCTATTTGGTCTCATTTTCTTTCCCTCCCTTTGAATGACGATACGAGGTGGTTTAGGGTAAACGCAAACAAAACATACAAAAAATTGGTTTAATCAACATATCCCACGCCGGTCGTGCTCCGCTAATCCGCCAGATCAAGAAAATCATCAAACATAATCCCAAGTTTGACCCACATGGCCTTAGTGACAGAGAAGATATCGAGATTGTTGGAAAAGAGACGAAATGGATTGTGTTTTTATGATTCTGGATAATTTTAAAAAGAGAAATCTCAGAGTCTTTTCGAGCCTACAAGGAGAGAGCTTTTCCACAAGTTTCACAGAATTTTGCCCAAGGTTTTTCAACACGTGTGCCGCAATACATACAATAATTACCCAACGTCCTGCCTTTTTCATCGAGCGGGGGGGTGATGGGTGTTTTTGGGGGCATCGACCAAGGAACCGAGCGCGGAAAGACTTTTTCTTCAATATGCCTACTGAAAGCGAACCACGTGTCTCGAGCGATTTGCAGGGCTATGGATTGCATTGCCCGCGTTTTATTCGTTAACATCAACGCCACGCCAAGTGTAAAAAAGATGGTAATCACGGGAATGAAGGGCAGAATAGTGTAGTATGGGGGAGAAGGCGAATATAAGTACGAATAAGTCCTGTAATAAGACAGATACGTCAGATAACTGACCACACATCCCACCAAGTAGATGGTGG
>MBAA01000164.1:53841-54064 GCA_001940655.1 Promethearchaeota archaeon CR_4 | reverse complement strand
AATACTATCGCAAGCGGGATCAATGTTGACCGGGTCGTAGTGACGACGTGAACGTTGTCTGAATTCTTCTTGTTCAACGCGATCCAGACTCGTTGGCCCCTGCGGGAGATTTCAATGGTGTGCTCCATGGGCAGAACTATCGTTTTGGGGAGTTGAGTAGTCAATTGTTCAACAAATGCCTCGCGCCAATCATCCAGGTGAGGACCCGCGCCCTCTAACAAAA
>MBAA01000164.1:50517-53817 GCA_001940655.1 Promethearchaeota archaeon CR_4 | reverse complement strand
CTCATTTTAAATAACGTTACGAAGCGGTTTAAGGTTAACGCAAATGAAACATACAAAAAATAGGTCGAATCATAACACCCCACGCCTAACGTGCAGTCATAGCATTTACCGCCGGGACAAGAAAAACCCGGACCGCACTCGTGATTAGGGTACTGCATGGCCCCATCCCGGTGTTCGTTCACGAAGTGCCAAAACACGCTCTAGCAGTCGTCGCGGTATTTGTCGTAGAACCGGCAGCCTTTACATTGGGTCGGTAGTTTGTTGATCTGGATAACGTGATGACCCAGAACCCCCATACAAGCATCTCCACCCGCGCGAAGGCGAGCGCCTCGGTTAATGTCGGCATAATCGAGACCGCAAAGGCCCATCCGACGCTTATTTGAAGCTTTCGGCAGATTGAAGAGAACCCCCTGAACCAGTGCAGGGACTATTGCGCCGATCCCAACATCGCAGTCAACCCGGACGATGGGTTCATGGGGATCGTGTGCGGGAATGCGAAACCTGCGACCAATTTACCATCGGGTGCGAGAACACGCTGTATTATCGCCAATACCTGGGGGATGGCACGTTTTCTACTGTAAAAGTTATTGCTAGTTGAAGTTTTCCATTGCGGATGTGGTAGGGAGAAAGGGAGGAGCAATGTAAATTATTGTCCTCGCGTGGGTGTGGCGCGCCCTACCCGAGTCCTACCTCAACATCTAGATTTCGTCAGAAGGGACTTGCAAGATCTGCGGGCGCATTTTACTGTTCTAAGCTCTCCTTTTCTATCTCACTCATCTTAATTGAAGTATTAATGATGTTAGTGTAGGAGGACGTGATCAATGCCAGCAAAATTGCCTCCGGGAGAAAGAGCCCGTGGAATTACCGCCAATACTTGGACGATTGCACATTTTCGTCCGTAATGTTATTTTTGGGTAAAAAGTAATAAAATCAGGGGGTTTTGCGGGTCAATTTAGGGAGGAATCGCCCTGTTGTGTTGTAATACTTCTCATAGGTTTCCCCAAAGATTTTACGCATCATCCCCTCTTCTCCGATAGCCTGGGCGCGCACGGCACCCCAGAGTAATATGCAAAGGAGAGCTGGCCACAATTCTGTCACGAGGAAAATGGCGATTGTACCTAAACACGCGACCATATAACTCGGGTGCCGAACCCACTTGTAGGGACCGCCCGTGGCGAGCACGTACTTTCCCTTAATTCCTTGGAACGCCGCCGTATAATTGACGTTGTAATACAAGAGGGATACGACCCACAGGTCGAGTATCCACACGCTGACTACGCCCACCCAATTCAACCACACCGGAAGATGGAGGAAGAGGAATGGCGGGACGAAAACCCATGAACCAGTAATGCTCGCGATGACGGTAAATATGGCGAAACCATAATCCACAACTAAGATGGTTGTTATACCCGCCTGCGACCACCGGGTTCCAGGGGGCCTGCTAGGGCTATCCGGAAGGGGATGGTCAAGTACTACTGATCCGGGGGGTAAATTGCAGTCCCTGAAGCGTGTCACGATGAAATAGACTATGATCTTTACGAGGAGAGTACCACCTAATCCGCCCAACAGCGCGAATCTATCTAACGTTTCTATCCACCATCTATTCACTCGAGCTTTGATTATCTTTCAAACGACATCCATGGAATATAAGGATTTGCGCCAGAATAGCGAATTAGGCCTGTCTATTTCTCCCAGATTAGGATTACCTAACAAAATTATGAGCCAAAGATGTTTGTTTCAAATATTTTTTTATATACACGAATTATTTTTTCCCATGGCATTGTCGCTTGGGCAATGGTGGTTCCTCGTAACCAGAGGGGCCCTATGACGTAATGCATATTCACGTGGGCCGGTACTCGCTTGATGTGCCTCCATGGGACAGTTGTGGCGTGATGAACTATGATTCCAAGGGGGGGCGAAATTTTCAAGCGTAGTGCAGGATTACGCTGACACCGTTCCAGTCCGGATTGTCCAGTGGTATTTAGGGAAGAATCGCCCGGTCGTGTGGTAATAATGCTCATAGACCGCCCCAAAGGTCTTTCGCATTAGATTTTCTTCTTCGATTGCTTGCGCGCGCACGGTACCCCAAAAGAGTATCCCGAGGAGGAGGAGCCAAAATTCCGTCACGAGGAAAATTGAGATGGCAAAGACACACCCGGCCGCGTACACGGGATGCCGGACCCACTTGTAGGGGCCGCCCGTGGCGAGCACGTACGTTCCCTTGAGTCTCTTGAACGCCAGCGTGAAATTGACATTGTAATACATTGCCGCAAGGTTCCACGCGTCAATGGCCCAACCACTGGCGATACCCGCCCAGTTCAACCAGACGGGGAGGCGGATGAAAAAAAATGTCGGGATCAAATACCAAAAGTCAAAGATGCATGCAATGAGGGTAAATATCGAGAAACACAAACCCGACCCAATCGCAAATAATAGGCCAACTAGGGATCCCCGCGTGACGGGAGCGGGATCCCCCGATTCAGGAAGCGGATTGCCGACCATTACCGATCCGGGGGGCAATATATTGCCCCGGAGGTATTTGGCAATTCTATTTACGAGGATCATTATGATGAGAGTACCACCCAGGAGACTGAGAAGTTCGAATCGACCTAGCATTTTGATCCACCATGCAAACAATCAAGCTTCCACATACTTTAGAGGATATTGTTGGGATATAAGGATTTACTTAAACTGGGAAATTAGGTAGCTTCTTTCTCCCATACTAGAGATTCCTACTAAGATCGCGGAGTTAAAGCTTCTAAGTCTAATAACATTCGAAGGCGATGAATCAGATTTTCTATATTCAATCTCAGCGGATATGAACCAATATTGTTTCAAATGAATTACTAATGAATTTTTCATCTGATAGTAAAATAGATCCCAAAAAGGGAGGGAGAATGAAATCCAGAGAATTAGGGGGGAGTACCCAGGTGCGGCAGTTTTGTACAACCTCCTTATTTTTTAATAAACCAACGCATGTCGCAGACCTCATCACCATCAGATAACGTATGTTCCCGTTCATATTTACCCCCTTCAACTAACAACTCTGCAGAGGCAAAATCAGCCGTGCACCCTGTCCGCCGAAATAAGTGCATTTCTTCCGTGCCAAACTGCCTGTAAAAATCATGAACAAGGCACGAAGAATAATCCATGTGAAAAACATCGTGTTCCCTAAAAAAATTCACCGTATAACCGGGGGGACCAACGCGAGACTTGACTACATATCGGAGGACCTTTTCAAGGTAATCTGTCGGATTTTTTGAGAAGAGCTTCAAAAAAAACTTACCAATTGAAAGTGAA
>MBAA01000164.1:50310-50464 GCA_001940655.1 Promethearchaeota archaeon CR_4 | reverse complement strand
ATTCTCTCCGGCATCTTGTTGACAAGAGTTGAAAAATGATTTTTTTTTGTAAACTCCACGTATTTTTCCGTGTAAAGTATTTACGAATTTTTTTTGACATAACAAACCCTTATTCCCCTGTACTTCGATTATTTCTCTATCGGCGAGACATAGA
>MBAA01000164.1:49415-50256 GCA_001940655.1 Promethearchaeota archaeon CR_4 | reverse complement strand
GGGATGCCTAATAAAATCATGAAGTTCAAGCATCCAAGTCCAATGATATACCGCTTGCAGGAGATAAATTCCTACCACTATGATTATACCTAATTTCGACTGGTAATGCATATTACACAACCGTTGGGTGCGAAAACACGCTGTATTACCGATAATACTTTGGGGATCGCACGTTCCATCCCGTACCGATTAGTTTTGGGTAAAAGGTGATAAAAGAAGGACGAAATTGGCCGAGATCGTAATGCCTGCGGTGAGACGCAAAAGTTGCCGCCCACGCAGAAATGCGCTCTCGGGGACGGTAATTTCGAAGACACTACGGGGCGCATCTTGAAGTGCGGGGGTTGCGGCGCGCCTTACCACGAATCCTGCCTCAATTTCCAGATTCAGGCAGAAGGCACGTGCAAGATCTGCGGGCGTATTTTATTGTTCTAATCTCTTTTTCTTTGTCTTTTCCATCTTATCATAAATATCGGCGATGTCACACGAATTAGGGGACGCATCGCAAGTTGGGTAAATTCTCCTGCACCAATCTCCACCCTACCTTTCTGGGCGACTCCAGTTGGACAACAACTAGAGGTTAGCAAGCATCGAAAGTTGGGGAGGCCCGCGTGCAGTATCATCTACGACTAACTCTTCCGGAATCGCACCCGTCGCCAGAGGAAGATTGTACTGAGACCAAAAATCGCCAGGACCATCACCACGGGGAATCCCGGAATACCTACCCAGTGTTCGCCAATGGTGTAGAGGTACATCCCAGTATTGTCGAAGACCTGCACGCGGTTATTGTAAGTGTCTGCCACATACAGGTGTCCCGTGGCGTTCACTGCGACTCCCTCAGGAT
>MBAA01000164.1:49206-49375 GCA_001940655.1 Promethearchaeota archaeon CR_4 | reverse complement strand
CCCGACGGTGTAAAGGTGCGTTCCAACGCTGTTGAATACTTCCACGCGATGGTTGTAGGAATCCGCAACGTAGACGTGCCCGGTGCCGTCCAGTGCAATTCCCAATGGATTATATAAAGGAACATTCTCGTTTCCGGATAAATTTAGCCCTACGATGGTGTACTGGTAA
>MBAA01000164.1:47531-49192 GCA_001940655.1 Promethearchaeota archaeon CR_4 | reverse complement strand
GAAGACTTGTACGCGTCTGTTGAAGGAATCCACAACATAGACGTGCCCAATGTCGTCCACCGCAACTCCCTTAGGGTAATTGAAGTGGAGATTATCGAACCCAGGTACACTCGACTCGCCGATGGTGTATAGGTAGATCCCGGCACTGTCGAACACCTGCACGCGGTGGTTGAAGGTGTCTGCGACATACAGGTGTCCCGTGGTGTTCACCGCGACTCCAAAGGGGTAGTTAAAGTGAGCGCTATCGTTCCCGCTGACTCCTGCCACCCCGATGGTGTATAGGTAGATCCCGGCACTATCTAAGACCTGCACACGATGACTGTAGGGGGTGGCGTCTACAACGTACAGGTGCCCCGTAGCGTTTATCGCGACCCCACGTGGATAGATGTGGGCGCTTTCGTTCTCACTATATCCCGCCCTCCCAATGGCATAAAGGTACAACCCGGCACTGTCGAAGACCTCTATGCAACTATTGCCAAGGTCAGCGACAAATAGGTACCCTAACGTATCCACCGCGACACCCGAAGGACGGTTGAAGTTTACACTGTAGGGCCTACTACCCCCTAGTGTAGTAATGTTGTAGAGAGATATCGGGAGTAGGATGCTCACTGCAACCGTCAGCGCCAACAACAAGATCAGGCACATTGGGGTTGATTTTGATTTTACCATTACGTGGTGCTTCCTGTTTGTTTGAGTTAATTTGATGTCGATTTTGCCACAGACGTAAAATCCTCGAGTTAAAACCTCCCCGGACTGAATGACGCGCGCCGGTGGGACGCGGGTAATTTCCAAGTTCGAGCGAGATTTGCAGATTGCCGCCAGGATCGGGTGGGACTTGGTACTTGGTCGAGAGAGATGAAATGATCGGAACGACTGATCCGGAAATCCAACGACCGGAACCACCGACCCTCATATGTAATCCACATATGAACCAAAGCACAAGCGCAGACCAAGATGGGAGCAACGAATATCGTGGTCGATGGTCGATAGTATAGAACACAAGAATGAGGACTGGGACAACCGCTAATGAAAAGGGAAAGGATCCCATAGACAAGCAATCCTAGGCAGTTGAAAAACGGCAATGCGGCACCCACTTTGGCGGCAGTTCTTGCGCTCCAAGGAATGGGGGAATGAGTAGCTATGGCCCGCCGCGTTGTAATGCTGGATATGACGCCGAGTGCAACGGGAAGGAAGATCGCGGATCCTACCCACCAGAAATTCATAATATTAAATTCTCCTAAGATGTTGAAGAAGCCGGTAGAAAAGGACGATCCGCATTGGATGCCCCAATACGAGGTGCGGGTGCAAATCCAAGGATCTATGAAGCTATACTCGTAAAAAGCACTCGTAATTACCATGGACGTCCCGGAACCCCATCCAACAGCGAGGGGGATCCCGAGAAACAGGGCACACTCGAGGACGCTCAAGACAAGCCGCTGTTTCCAGAGTGCCCGCGGGTTTCTTAGCAATTTACCGCCCTCCATGGATGCTACGTCCCAGTCAATTGTTTTACCGCCGTGCTCAAAGGGGGTTTCTTCTATACTGGTAGAAATCCCCGTGTCCCCGGTTTTCCTGAAATCGAGCCCTCGGAACCGCCTCCCCTCGAACGTAATCCATGCGTGGTACAGGGTACAAATAAGAACTACAGGTGTACCAGGGAA
>MBAA01000164.1:45666-47515 GCA_001940655.1 Promethearchaeota archaeon CR_4 | reverse complement strand
CCTGAAATAGGAAAGACATATTGGAACACTCCTAGCAAAATCATTGCAGCGCAATTACAAAAAGGGATCAGACAACCCGCCTTCGCGGCAATCCTCGTGGGCCGTGGAACGGAGGACTTGCGTGCGATGCACCGGCGCGTGGCAATGCTGGACTTGACAGTAAGGACAAGTGGTAGAAAAACCAAGGTGGCAAACCACCAACGCATATACGCAAAATACAAATTGGACCCCAAAAAACCTGAAGAAACAGAATAAAAGAAAAGAAATAGAGGTTGAATCAAATTGAAGATGGAGTAGAAGCTAGGGTAAAAGTCAAATCGGAGCACAAACAAGAGGGCGTACTCGAGGATGCCCAGGATGAGGCGCCTCTTCCAAAGGGACTGTGGATCCCCGACCCAAATCCGCGCCCACAGGTGTGTTGCGTTCATTCATTTCACTCCTCACTCAAACGTCTTGTAAGTCGTGATAGAGAGCTTGAATTGTATGTTAATTTGGAGATAGGTTGTTTTTTTACTGAGGTGAAGGTTTTTTCAGTCAGAGTTTGAAACATTTCCACGGATGCTCTTTTGAGGTTATATGATTTAAGAATTTCAACAATTTTTTGCGTAGAGTTGAGGAGGATACGATTGACTGCTTGGAGTCGTTTTTTGCCGGTATTGCGGTCGATGATGCCTCCTCGTATTAAATTACTGAAGAAGAGATCATAGTCAGAAAATCCCAACAGTTTCAAGTGCAAATAATTCTTCACCATCGCGAGATCGCAATCCGCCCGCCAAGAACTCGGAGCATAGGTTGGTTTGTGCCAATCGAGCTCCCGAGTTATGGTAGTTATGACCTTCTCCTCTTCATATTTCTCGTAATAAAAAGGATATATCACCTGAGCCTTGGGTTTGAAACTATGGAGAAAATCGCTTATACCATTGATGATTATCGCAGGTTTGGCGTAATGAAGATTTCGTGCAAATTGGTTTGCGATGGCCCAAACGAGCTGCCTGTGAATTTTATTTAGCTCCCCCCCACCTCTAAACGCCTCAGTATCATTCCGATGGATGCCAAAGAGGGCGAGTTTATATGAGGTATCTTCGTAAAAGTTGGAGCCATCCAAGAGGTGGGTAATATGGTCACTTTGGCATAGCTTCGGGATGAATTTATTAATCCCACCCCGGCAACCGATGCAAAAAGTCTGGATCATACCAGCGTGTGGACGGTTGATCCAGGCATCGAATAGTGCTTTGAATAATTTTCGATTTTTCTCGACTTCATTGCTGCAATAAATAAGCTTGATCCCAAGCTTCTGGACGACCTTTTTTATGTTTTGCTTAATTTCTGCTGGCATATGCCCATTATCATAACAATAAGCTAGAGGGCGCAAATCCCAATCATGAACCGCCCGATATGCCAAATAACTGCTATCTCTCCCGCCACTGAGACCAAGTAAGCAATCGAATTCGTGATTTCTTCGCGCAGATTTTAATTGAGCGAGTAGCTTCATCAAGGAAGTTTTTCCTTTATATTTAAAGGGAGGTGAAGTTGAAAAATTCCTACAGAAGCTACAAACATTTTGACTATCAAAAGTAATGGCAGGGTGCATATCCGAGAGTAAGCAGGACTTGCATATCGTCATAAAGTATCGTTTCTCGCTCGATTAAATTTTTCCAGGGTTATTGCCCACGCTCCAACACTTTCAGGAAAATGATTTGAAATTGACAAAGGATCATTTTCACGGTATATACATGCGTATAATCCGTGAACGGTGAACCCGCGAGAGATATCGTTAGTACCCTCACCACAGACAAATACATGACAACATCAACCCGGAAGGTGCTTGCACTCGCCGGCCTAGGAGGTG